>JAVWCK010000091.1:0-517 GCA_036649035.1 Raoultibacter sp. | reverse complement strand
CACGCCGTGAAAACCGGGGAGATGATTTCAAAAATGGGCGCCTCCTATGTGGGGCTTTTGACCATGCTGCCCGCCCCCGGAACCCCCATGTTTGAGGACACAATTTCGGGGAAATTTCAGCCACTTTCCCAAACGGAGGTTGCAAAGGAGCTGGAAATAATCCTAGAACACGCAGTTTGCGAAAAGCCCTGCGTTTTGCGGAGTAACCACGCGTCAAATCGGCTTGTGCTTGCGGGGACCCTGCCGGGGGATAAGGAGAGGCTGCTGCGGCAGATACAAGGAGCAATGGGTTTTTGACCTTGACCTGTCACTGTCCCATGTCCCTGAACTTGACCCTATCCCTTATTCTGTCCCCCATACCTGTCATTCTGAGCGAAGCGAAGAATCTTTCTCTGCCCTTGAACTTGAACTTATTAACCGCAACATGTTGCTCACATCCGCCAGTGTGCGCACTGGCTACCGCAAAGAACCGTTTCTCTTTTCTTGCGAGAAAAGAGAAATGGTTTTTTGAAATTCC
>JAVWCK010000090.1:0-554 GCA_036649035.1 Raoultibacter sp. | reverse complement strand
ATATTGTAGGCCGTCGGTCGCTTGTGCAGAATAATCCACGCCAGAAAGGGCATGAGAACGCAATAGGTAGCGGTAAGAAATGAGCTTTTCGATGCGGTGGTATCGGTAAGCCCGGTGGTATTGCACAGGTAGGCCAACCCCAGGAACACACCCAAGATCACCCCCGTACGCACGTGGTCGGCGTTGAGAGTGCGTATCATGCGCGGCAAAAGCACAAGCGAGAGCAAAATGCCCGCTGACAAAAAACGTATACCCACCAGCCATCCCGGCGGAAAGCTATTGACGGTACCCTTAATAACAACGGTACCCATGCCCCAGATAGCCGCGGCTACCACCAGCAGCGCCACGTACACCCAACGGGGGATATGTTGTTTACGGAAATTCACTACCGAGGATTATAGCAGGTCGTCGCCCGCTCAATCCAACGCTTCCTTACTCGCAAAAGCCGTCAACGAGAACACGCACTGAAGCAGCTTCGTTGGAGAAAGCTTTCCACTCCCCTCGGACGCTACCTCACCCTTCATACCTGGTCGATGCGAGAATGCGAGTCATAC
>JAVWCK010000089.1:0-576 GCA_036649035.1 Raoultibacter sp. | reverse complement strand
TGAATTTTCTAAAAAATATGACGAATTAGTCATGGCTGGAAAATTAAAAGATTCAGAAAGAAATGAATTCCTAAAGCAATTTGATGAAGGTAACAACATCCGCAAGGAGGCAGATGCTGCAATAAAAGAGCAGTTCGGAGAGGATCATTTCTATGGAGAAGTAGGAATGCCGTTATTGCTTCGGGACAGATGGAATTCCTGCTAGGCACCTAACCTAAAACAACTTTATGTAGACCATCCTTCGGGGTGGTCTTTTCTTTTGGAGGTAACAATGGGCGGTAGAGGTTCTAGCAGCTCGTTTTTCGCGGAACAGAACAGGGTTCATTCCGAAGCAAAAGCCGTGCTAGCTGCTGCTGGCATGACGCGATACGATCCGATTGAACATGGCACGCGTTCTGCTTCAATCGTGCACAAGTATTCCTCAATGGTTGAGCAGCTAGAGGCTGGAAAGCCTATAAGCAATAGATTCACTGGCGCAACACTTGACAAGATAAGAGAACTGAACGAAGAAATGTTTCTTCGTTCAGCAAAGAGTGTCTATCACGGGGACGATGGAGACCGCAGTTTCTTTATAGC
>JAVWCK010000088.1:0-594 GCA_036649035.1 Raoultibacter sp. | reverse complement strand
CGCCCGCATCTGCACCCTGCTTGCCGCAATGGCGGAGGAGGGTCATGCAGTGCCGAAGGCGGCGGAGGTGGACATCAGCCTTTTGAACACCCAATGGGAGCGTGAGCTGATAAAGCAGCTTGCACAGCTAACCGAGGAAATTCGCCTTGCGGCGCGGGATTACGACCCCTCACGCATCAACCGCTTTGTGATTGAGCTGGCGGCAAGGTTCCACAGATTTTATAATAATTGCCGCATCAAGGAAGCGGAGCCGGAGCTTTTGGGCGCAAGACTTGCGCTTTGCGACGCAAGCCGCAGGGTAATTGCTAATGCGCTTCAGATTGTTGGGGTTACCGCACCCGAGAAAATGTAATATTTTGCCCCCGCCGAAAGGCGGGGGCTTGGTTTTTGACCTTGACCTTGAACTTGAACTGCCCTCCTGTCTCCTATCCCTGTCATTCTGTCCCCCATTCCTGTCATTCTGAGCGAAGCGAAGAATCTTTCTCTGCCCTTGACTTTGACCTTATCCCTATTAACCGCAACATGTTGCGAACATCCGCCAGTGTGCGCACTGGCTGGCGCAAAGAACCGTTTCTCTTTTCTTGCGAGAAAAGA
>JAVWCK010000087.1:0-633 GCA_036649035.1 Raoultibacter sp. | reverse complement strand
CAACGCGGTGTTCGGCTTTCTTGCTATGTTGCTAAAATTTATAGACATGGCCTCGCCCGATGCTCTTATCTGTGCGTTTGATGCAGGGCGCCCGGCATTCCGCATGAAGGCGTTGGAGCAATATAAGGCACAGCGACCCCCTATGGATGAAGATCTTAAAGTGCAGTTCCCTCTTATCGAAGAGCTTCTTGCGGCTATGGACGTGCCGGTTGTGCGCATCAAGGGTTGGGAGGGCGATGATATTCTGGGCACCATTGCGGCACGCGATGAGGCGTTTGGCTATGAGACGTTGCTGGTGACAGGCGATAAGGACGCCTATCAACTAGCAAGTGCTCTGACGCGTATCGTTACCACGAAAAAGGGTATTACCGATGTGGCTATCTATGGTCCTGCTGAGGTGATGGAGCGCTATGGTATTGAGCCTCATCAGGTTCCTGATTATCTAGGCCTTAAGGGTGATTCATCCGACAATATTCCCGGCGTACCAGGCATTGGTGAGAAGACCGCTACAAAGCTGCTGCAGGCCTATGGCAGTCTAGAGGGTCTCTATGATCATGTCGACGACCTTAAAGGTAAGCAAAAAGAAAATGTCGTCGGAAACAAGGAGGCCGCCTTCGCAAGTCGCGAGGTGGC
>JAVWCK010000086.1:0-645 GCA_036649035.1 Raoultibacter sp. | reverse complement strand
AAAACCAAATAGGTGAAATTGCGCGCATGATGGGAACCATTAAACCAATGGGTATTCAGTATGGCAATAGTGCTGGCGATCAGAGTAATGACGGAAGCTGGACGTGCGTTAGTATTAATCTCATAGCAGCAATTACCGGTAATCTTGATATTGCCGGTGGCGGTGGCGCCAAGATGAAGAAGCCAGACGCTCTATTTGATTGCAGTAAGCTTAATAAGGTTCCGAGTCTTGCTGATAAATTACCCGTCTACAAAGAAGATACTAGCAACGGATGGGCTCCCAGTCGTTCGAAGATTGTTGCTCCTGAATTTCCAAGATGGTATCAAAATCCCAAAACGTGGGGGATTACTCCACTTTTTTCTGAGCCGACTACTGCTGCGAATAGAGGTATCCGCAGCGTGCTTACGGAAAAGCCTTTCCCGCTAAAAAGCGTTTTTGCCCACAGCACCAACCCGCTTTCTTCAACACGCAACCCAGCACAAGTTGCTGAAGCTTTGAAGAAGCTTGATTTCTATTTTGTTATGGACACGGAATGGAATCCATCTTGTGATTATGCCGATTACGTTTTACCCGCATGTACTCGTTACGAAGATAGCTGCCAAATCGGGTCCTCTAATATGGAAGAGGGCACGTTTATCGGAATTG
>JAVWCK010000085.1:0-650 GCA_036649035.1 Raoultibacter sp. | reverse complement strand
TGGCATATTCAAAGTTATAGGTCGATTGCTCAACTTCATTTTGATGGAATACATCACCATAAGTCACTGTACCAAACTGACCTTTGGTCCAAACAAGATCGTAAACAGAATCGACACCTTGTAGGTACATGGCCAAACGTTCAAGACCGTAAGTGATTTCACCTGTGACAGGGTAGCACTCAACACCACCAACTTGTTGGAAGTAGGTAAACTGAGTCACTTCCATACCGTTGAGCCAAACTTCCCAACCTAAGCCCCAAGCACCCAGTGTTGGAGATTCCCAGTTGTCTTCTACGAAACGAATATCGTGAGTAAGGGTATCGATACCAATCGCTTCTAATGAGTCTAGGTAAAGCTGTTGGATATTATCTGGGTTTGGTTTCAGTACCACTTGGAACTGGTAGTAGTGCTGTAAACGGTTTGGGTTTTCACCATAACGACCGTCTTTAGGACGACGTGAGGGTTGAACGTATGCTGCGTTCCAAGTTTCAGGCCCAAGTGCGCGTAAGAATGTTGCAGTGTGGAATGTCCCTGCACCCATTTCCATATCGTAAGGTTGTAAAATGACACAACCTTGTTCAGCCCAGTAGTTTTGTAAGGCAAGAATTAAGCCTTGGAATGTATCAATATGCGATATGGCGCGACTCATG
>JAVWCK010000084.1:0-826 GCA_036649035.1 Raoultibacter sp. | reverse complement strand
GTACCTCTTTCCCAGGTCAAGAATCCAACTTTGCTTGGTTAGATGAACAAATTGCGAAAGCTTCGCCAGACCAAAAAGGCTATCTTGAAAAAGTACGCCCTGACGTTTTAGCGTTCCAACAAAAAATTGCAGACATTGAAAAAGATTTGGGCCTTGATGTTAAAGGCATCAAAGAGATTTCAAAACGTATGGCTGTAGGCGAAGCGAAAGCACGCCGCGCGAAAAAAGAAATGGTTGAAGCGAACTTACGTTTGGTCATTTCGATTGCGAAAAAATACACCAACCGTGGCTTACAATTCTTGGACTTGATCCAAGAAGGTAACATTGGTTTGATGAAAGCGGTAGACAAGTTTGAATACCGTCGTGGTTATAAGTTCTCAACTTATGCAACGTGGTGGATTCGTCAGGCCATTACTCGTTCGATTGCCGACCAAGCACGTACCATTCGTATTCCAGTACACATGATCGAAACCATTAATAAGATCAACCGTGTATCACGCCAACTTCTGCAAGAAATGGGCCGTGAACCAACACCTGAAGAACTCGGTGAACGTCTGGAAATGGACGAAGTTAAAGTGCGTAAAGTGCTGAAAATCGCCAAAGAACCAATTTCGATGGAAACACCGATTGGCGATGATGAAGATTCGCATTTGGGTGACTTCATTGAAGACAGCAACATCACTTCACCTGTCGATGCTGCAACGTCTGAAGGCTTAAAAGAAGCAACGCGTGAAGTGCTTGAAAACTTGACTGAACGTGAAGCGAAAGTCTTGAAAATGCGTTTTGGTATCGACATGCCAACGGACCATACTTTAGAAGAAGTAGG
>JAVWCK010000083.1:581-851 GCA_036649035.1 Raoultibacter sp. | reverse complement strand
CAGGATGCTCTTCCGTAAATTCCTGAAAAGAAGGAGCGCTTAAAAGTTCTTGCAGCAGCTCTTCGGTAAGGGGCTCTTTCATACATCACTTTCCTCTTGCAATCACCTTGGTCTCCTATTGTAGCGATTTCGGAGGCGTATCCTTCGTGCAAATTAATGCCCGCTCTCTGGCGCGCAAGCAAAACGACCCCGACGCACGATGACGTCGGAGCCGTTTTGTACTTTGCTACGTTAACATCTAGCCCTCAACCCCGTCGTTGTTGCGGATTA
>JAVWCK010000083.1:0-523 GCA_036649035.1 Raoultibacter sp. | reverse complement strand
CCACCTATGGTTTTCGGCAATTCGTCGACGAATTCGACAATGCGGGGATATTTATACGGTGCCGTCGTCTTTTTTACGTGCACCTGCAATTCCTTTATCAAAGCGTCGCTTGGCTCGTAGCCGCGAGCCAGCACGACGGTTGCCTTGACCACCATGCCACGGATGGGGTCAGGGGCAGCGGTTACCGCACATTCGACAACGGCATCGTGTTCGATAAGAGCGCTTTCCACCTCGAAGGGTCCAATACGATATCCGCTGCACTTGATGACATCATCATCGCGACCAACGAAGAAGCAATACCCGTCGCTGTCGCGCCATGCCATATCGTGCAAATTATAGATATCTCCACCCACCGCCTCTTCGGTACGCTGCGGTTCCTGATAGTACCCGACGAAAAGCCCGGGAGGGTAGGCATCCTTGAGGTGCGTCACACAGATTGCGCCTTCTTCGCCATCGTCGACTTCAACGCCATCATCGTCGAGCAATTTAATGTTCAAGAGCGGAGACGGTTTGCCCATGGAAC
>JAVWCK010000082.1:584-863 GCA_036649035.1 Raoultibacter sp. | reverse complement strand
AGCACTGCGCACGATCAACAGCGACTTTTATCAAAACCAGTGCGATTCGTTTTCTGAAACGCGGAAAGCCCCTTGGGCTGGCTGGGAAAAATGTCTTGCAGCCGTCACGGCAAACAACCCCGCTGCTTGGCAAGATTTTTCTGTCCTCGACGTGGCCTGCGGCAATTTACGATTCGAGGACTTCCTTACCTCCGCCTGCGAAGGCGCCACTATCACGTTTTATGCTGTCGACAACTGCAACGGACTGGTGCCCCCCACCCCTTCGGTCGAGTACCAAAA
>JAVWCK010000082.1:261-574 GCA_036649035.1 Raoultibacter sp. | reverse complement strand
CTTCGATGTGATGGCTGCGGCGTGTCGCGGCGAAAGTATTACCGACCAGCTGAGCGCACCCGTCTGCGACCTTTGCGTTTCCTTCGGATTCTTTCACCATGTACCCACCGCCGCCTATCGCGAGAAAATATTGGCCAGCCTGATCAAGCAAACCCGGCCCGGCGGATATGTTGCAGTGTCGCTGTGGCAATTCCTCAACAGCGCAGAGATGGCCGAAAAAGCACGAATCACCGATGAGTGCGCACGAAAAGAACTCGGTCTTCCCGCGCTCGATGCAAATGACTATCTGCTTGGTTGGAAAAACCTCCCCGGG
>JAVWCK010000082.1:0-251 GCA_036649035.1 Raoultibacter sp. | reverse complement strand
CGCACCGGCAACTTGAACACCTACGTGGTTTTACGGGTGGGGTAACCCCTCATCCACACTACGCGACAACGCCGTCTCCTTATTGACCACCATTAAAAAAGCCATCAATATTATTGAACGCCTCGCCAAAAGCACTAGGAGCGATAACGAGTCCGCCTTTTTCTTTGACGCTTTCGTAAATAAGATTCATAGTTCTTAGCTGCATAGCTTTATCGTTCCGATCGTACACGCCAGCAGCATCAACAAACATT
>JAVWCK010000081.1:0-867 GCA_036649035.1 Raoultibacter sp. | reverse complement strand
AGCTGCCGTAGCGTCCCGCGATAACCTGCGTGCGGGAAAGGGGCAGGGTGAGACGGAATTCTTGCCAACCATTGCGTTCGTCGTAGGCAAGCACGGTAAAGAGCAGGGAAAAGGGGATCATGGCGGCAAGCAGCGGTGCCACCATGTAGGCATTGCCCATAGAAGCGCTGATGAAAATCCCTACTACGATACCTACAAGGCTTTGCGACAAAATATAGCTTTTAACGCTGAGAAAATCGGCCACTATCATAGCTTTCATCGGGTGCCCCCTTTCAACATTAGGGTCATGTAATCTTCGATAGATGCCTTGTCCAGCGTGATGGTTTTGAAGCGCTCGCTTGCGGCAAAGCGGTTTTCGATCAAGACATCGATACCGTATTCGTGCTGCAAAAAGCGCAGGCTGCCCGGTGCGAAAAAACCGCTGTTTGCCAGGGTTTCAAAATCGGCGGTGCGGCAGCGGGCGATACCTGCCGTGTCGGTGATGGTATCTTTTTCCACCGAGAACACGATGCGGCCGTTGTCGATGCAGACGACGTAATCAGCTATTTTTTCCAGGTCGGAAGTGATGTGCGTGCTCATTAAAATTCCGTGGTTTGCATCGTCCATGAAATCGCGCAGGATATCGAGCACCTCTTCACGCGCTAAGGGGTCAAGTCCTGCGGTTGCTTCGTCTAGGATAAGCAGGTCGGGGGTATGGGCAAGCGCGCAGGCAAGCGTCAGCTTCATGCCCATGCCGCGGGAAAGGCTTTTGATTTTTTTATCCAGCGGCAGATTGAATGCGCTGAGGTAGTGGTTAAAGAGGGCGTTATCCCAGGTGTTATAGGCGTGCGCCATAATGGCCGCCCCGCGTTTCACGGTGATATCTTC
>JAVWCK010000080.1:0-913 GCA_036649035.1 Raoultibacter sp. | reverse complement strand
AGCCTAGAAAGCATTACCTTGCTGCAAGGGGGCAATGCGGCCGTGGGCTGCATCTATATCGTCCTCAGTTTGCTCAGCTGCCTGGTGGGGGTTTTTCTTGGTCGCACGCTCGCGCAACTTATCTGGCGCGTCTAGCCCCACACGAAACCACTATCCAAGTTAAGCTTCGGTCATCACTTTTTCAATGGTTGCCTGCATCTTTTCACCGCTTACCATGCCGGGTATAAGTTGAGCCAGGTTACCCTGCTTGTCGATAACGAATGTTGTCGGAAAACTGGACACATTATAGTTTTTGAATACGCTACCCGATTCGTCCATAAGCACCGGATACGTGTAGCCCTTGTTTTCCATGAAGCCGACAACGGCCGTTGTGCCCACATCTGAATTATTCGGATGGTCGGTCGTCTTCGGATTAGAAACACCGAGCACGACCACCTCACCGGAATTTTCCCCGTAATCCTCGTAAAGCTTTTGAATGTCGGGCATTTCCCGCTGACAAGGACCGCACCACGTAGCAAAGAAGTTGAGAAACACCGTCTTACCGCGCAGATCGGAAAGGGTATACGTTGTGCCGTATTGATCGGTCAAGGTGAATTCGGGCAAGGATTGTTTGCTTGCGGGATTTTCAGGCGGCGTTGCCGCGCCTGGATGCGCACCTTCATCGACCTTCTGCGTTAGTGCAAAATCGGTTGCCCCCAGCGAGGCAACCGAACTGGAAACGCCACCCATCAGCCCCGTCATGGTCATGACGCCCATGACGATCAACAACGCACCACCGATCTTCACCGTGTAGGCCACGACGTTCGTATACTTCTTGAAAAAACTGAGTACTTCTCCCGTAAACAAACCCACCGCCAAAAAAGGCAGCACGAAACCAAGCGTATAGACCCCGATCAGCACAAAGCCGCTCAAC
>JAVWCK010000079.1:0-1040 GCA_036649035.1 Raoultibacter sp. | reverse complement strand
TCATTGCGCCGTTTGCGCAAACTGTTCCTACCGCATCTATTCACACCATAAATCCTCGCGAATAAAAAATCTGCAATTTGTCATGAACAGTAAATCCAGCGACATAAACGACAACGAAAGAGATGCTTCAACTGCATCATGAAAGCAAAATTCCGCCCCCCGGATAATCCAAGGGGCGGAATTTTGCGGTAAGGGTACGAATAAAAATCCGCACTCCTGCGCGAGAGTAAAAAGGTACCCTACGCCAGACTTTCTTCTTCGTTTTCACAACCGGCGAGGCCACAGGCCTCTTTTAAACTATCCGAAGCGGCCAAGATTCCTTCGACGGTGATACCGCTCAGAGCAGTTTTAAGGCTTTCACGAATTAAATCATAGGAAAGATGGAGCGGACATTTCTGGTCTTCCCCATGAGCGCAGGGACTTCCCTTGCCCGAAGTGCCGCTGACTTCCGTTGTTTCCTCCATGGCCGACACGATATCGAACATGGTAATTCTCGAGGGATGCTGCGCTAAGCTGTATCCGCCGTAGCGGCCCGGATGAGCTTTGATAAGCTCAGCGTCGCGCATCTCTTTCGTCAAACGAATAAAGTAGTCGCGCGGAATCTTCATCGCTTCTGCTATTTCCCTTGAAGAACAGATGCGACCTTCTTCCGCCAAAAACAGAATCGCTCGAATAGCATAATCAGTTGTTGCTCTCAGTTGCATTTCATCACTCTTTCCCCCACGGAATAGTGCATTCTACCTGCGCCTGTTTTCTGGAGCGCAAATCCAGACCAACCGTTAGTACCGGTAACCGTTATTGTATTATCCTCACAATAAATAATCTAATGATACCGAATTGTGAAACCAAATACGATAACCGACAGAATGATAACGATAATACACAGATAATCAATGGTATACGGAGTATTTTTCTGTTTATTCTACGCCGGAAACACAACCTGTGCACGATGAATTTTGGCGGAAACGCGTTTCGCTCATCGCAAGTCATCCCGCATAAACCGCCGGACCTCACGCACGAAACCCCCGCTCGAATTACTC
>JAVWCK010000078.1:0-1067 GCA_036649035.1 Raoultibacter sp. | reverse complement strand
AAGGCGCGGAGACAGGTCTAGTTCAAGGAAACAGGTCAAGGGCAGGCACCGCTTCGCGACGCCCAAGGTTTAGCACAAGGGCGAGGGGGATGTCATCCCACATATCGACGCACCATCCCCCGAATTTCGTCATTGCGAACCAGTGCTCACACTGGCGCGGCAATCCGTTCCCCCGTCCATTCCTTGACCTTGCCAACGTCTCCGCGCCCTTGGGGCGCATGCCCGTGGCTTCGTAATCGTCGCTTCGCCGTCCGTCTCCCGCCGTAGGGCAAGGGCTCTGCCCTTGCCGCTTGTTAATCGTAACTCCGCACTAGCACGCGTTACTTCGTGCGCGGGCGTTCCTCACGGCGGAGCCGGACGTGCCACGGAGCGAAGCGGCAATTTGTCCTTGACCTTGGCTTTTCCTCTTTGGAATTCCAAAAAACCGTTTCTCTTTCGCAAAAGAGAAATGGTTCTTTGAGGGCAAGCCAGTGCTCACACTGGCAGACACGCCACGAAATGTGGGATATTATTCCAGAGTATTGCCTTAGAAACAAGAGAAAGATTCTTCGCTTCGCTCAGAATGACAGGCTAGGGGTCAAGGACAAGTTCAAGTTCAAGAACGCACAATCGCTGCCTCTACTTCTTCAGCCAGCTCATCATCTTGCGCAGCTCCGCGCCCACCTTTTCAAGCGGGTGCTCGCTTTCTTTCCTGCGTGTGGCAAGGAACTTAACCTTTCTCCCGGCGCTGAATTCCTGCATGAACTCGCCGGCGAAGGTGCCGTCTTGGATTTCTTCCAGAACCTTTTTCATTTCCTTGCGGGTGTCCTCGGTGATGAGGCGCTTGCCGGTGCGATAATCGCCGTATTCGGCGGTGTTTGAAACGGAGTAGCGCATCATGGCGAAGCCACCGCTGTTGATTAGGTCAACAATCAGCTTCATTTCGTGGATGCACTCGAAGTATGCCATTTCCGGCTCATAGCCTGCTTCAACAAGTGTGTCGAAGCCCGCCTTCATCAGCTCGGTTACGCCGCCGCAGAGGACAGCCTGCTCACCGAACAGGTCGGTTTCGGTTTCCTCACGGAAGG
>JAVWCK010000077.1:0-1076 GCA_036649035.1 Raoultibacter sp. | reverse complement strand
AGGTTTCTTAGGTGTTATAACAGGGGTTACTTTAACTCATTGGCCAAGTCTTGCAAGAGTTATTAGGAGTGAAGTTCTATCTTTAAAAAATAGTGATTATATACTTGTTTCTCAAAAATTAGGGGTAAGTAGGTTCCAAATTGTAAAAAATCATATGCTTCCTCATTTGCTTCCTCAATTTTTATTAGGTCTTATTCTATTATTTCCTCACGCTATTTTACATGAAGCAAGTATCACATTTTTAGGATTTGGACTTCCGCCAGAGCAGCCAGCAATAGGGATTATTTTATCCGAAAGTATGCGTTATCTTTCTATTGGAAAGTGGTGGTTGGGTCTTTTTCCTGGGTTTTTTTTAGTTTTAATTGTTATACTATTTGACTATGCCGGACATAATTTAAGTAAAATTTTTAATGTTAATCAAATCCATAAATAGGAGGAGTCATGGATAATATTACAAATAAAGAGATACTTAAAGTTAAAGATTTATCTATCTCTTTTACACAATATAGTGGATTAAAAAAAGAAGAGATTCAGACAATCCATAGTTTAAATTTATCGGTACATGAGGGTGAAATTGTGGCGGTTGTTGGTGCGAGTGGATCTGGAAAAAGTTTACTCGCTCATAGTATTCTAGGAATTTTACCATATAATGCAAATGTGAATGGAGAGATTTATTTTTACGATGAGCTTTTAACTGAGGAAAAGAAAAAAAGTCATCGAGGAAAAGATATTGTTTTAATCCCTCAAAGTGTATCATATTTAAATCCCTTAATTAAAATAGGTTCACAAATTCGAAAAGGAGAAAATACAAAAACTGCTAAAAATAGATGTTTAGATATTTTAAAAAAATATAAGCTATCTGAAAGAATAGTTGATTTATATCCTTTTCAACTGTCAGGTGGGATGACTCGAAGAGTGCTTATTTCAACAGCTGTATATAGTTCTCCTAAACTTATTTTAGCTGATGAGCCAACTCCAGGATTAGATCAAAAGACTCTCAATCATATTGCTAATCACTTTCAAGAACTTGCAGAGGAAGGGATGGGGATACTTATAATTACTCACGATTTGGATAT
>JAVWCK010000076.1:0-1678 GCA_036649035.1 Raoultibacter sp. | reverse complement strand
AAGCTTCAAGGGTAGGCGATGCTCGGTTTCAATACCACGACTACGGCCGAATACCCCCAGCATATACAGGCCAAAGAGCACCATGATCACACCTGCGGCAACGGAAAACCAGAAGCGATTCCCCGTGAAAAATTGACCGAGCGCCGAAAATCCCAAACCGAGCACCAGGAAGGCAAACCCTATACCAAGCACGAAAAACCCGGTGTTAATCAGCACTTTCTTACGAGGATAGCCCAAGCTACCATCGGGCAATTCCTGCTTGGTGCCGCCGGCAAGGTAGCCGATATAAAGAGGTACTAAAGGCAATACGCAGGGTGAAAAGAAGCTCAAAAGCCCCTGCAAAAATACGGTTAAAGCGGACGCACCTACGCCCAATGAAATATCCACGATTCTCCTCGCTCATAATGAAAGCACCCTAAACTTTCAGTAGTCCCTATATGATACCTTTAAGATAGCAATATAAACACTTCTTCAGAAAATATGATCTGACAAACATCACTAGCGCAAAGAATAATCAGGTTCTATACTGATTAACAAGACATTGGCAGGGGAAGGGCTCTTTTATGATTTTCTACTTCACCGGTACC
This sequence comes from Raoultibacter sp., assembly GCA_036649035.1. Taxonomy (GTDB): domain Bacteria; phylum Actinomycetota; class Coriobacteriia; order Coriobacteriales; family Eggerthellaceae; genus JAVWGW01. Next base: position 1,091 of record JAVWCK010000076.1, on the reverse strand, counting down.
GGAAACTCTTTTGAAGCTGCACAAATTATCGCACAGCACACCGACAATGCCCTTGTCGATCTAGGAGCTGCGAATAAGGCAGAATCTTTTGATTTCATTGTTGATCAGGGAGAAGATCTGGGCTTTGTCTTTCCGGTCTACGCGTGGAGCACGCCAAGGATTATCGATTTATTTATCGCCAGGATGAAGCTGGTAACTCCCGAGGGTGATGCTTTTGTCCCTCGTTATTGTTTCGCGGTCATTACCTGCGGCGCCTTTGTTGGTAATGCGGCTCGCTACTTTGGCAAAGTACTGCAAAAATCCCAACACCTCACGCTTGATGCCTCTTTTTCTGTAAAAACTGTCGACAACTGCACCTATCTTTGCGATCCGGCTCAAGGGGAAAAGCAAGCTTCTCAGCTCGAAGAAGGCCGGCGGCAAACACGCGAAGCGGCAATGAGCATTGCCGCAAAAAAACACGGTCACTACGAGATACGCAATCCTTTCGGAGTCGTCTTTTCGCTGATAACCTGCCACCCCGACAAACAGCGCTCAACTGAAAGTTTTTTCACCACGAACGCGTGTATCAACTGCGGAGATTGCGCGCGCATCTGCCCCACCAACACCATTGTCTTATTCGACGGTCATCCCGTCTGGAAGGGTGTCGACTGCACGCAATGCCTAGCCTGCCTCAACCGTTGCCCCACCCACGCCATTCAATATGGCAAGAAAACCGAAAAACGTAGCCGCTACGTAAACCCTGTGCTCACACAGAAATAACCTCAACTTCATCCTTGACGCGACCATGCAGCGCGATTATAGTGTGTATATCGGGTATATACACTATGCCGTGTTGCACCCGTAGGGGTGCGGGGACGTAACCGCACCTTGCCCGATACGATGCAAGACGTTGCGCCGTATCACCGGGATTAAAGGGACGCCGATAATCCTTGAGCGTGCACGACGTTTCCCTGGGGAAACAACGCGTGCTTCGGGTGATCCGACCACGCAGGCAAAGGAGCCGTTTTGGATATCATCATCTCGAATGCAAGCCCGGCACCCATCTACGAACAGATTGCTTCGCAGATGAAGGGGCTGATTTTGGCGGGCAC
>JAVWCK010000075.1:0-1896 GCA_036649035.1 Raoultibacter sp. | reverse complement strand
AACGAAAGGGAGTTTGCTATGGACGCAATCAATATCGGCGCAGTAATCGCGCGGTGTCGTAAAAAACGGGGGATTACACAAGATGAGGTTGCGCAGCACTTGGGAGTATCCAAGGCTGCCGTTTCGAAGTGGGAGATGGGGCAAAGTTTGCCTGATGTGGGGGTATTCTCCTCTGCCGTGTGGCAAGAGTGCACCGACAAAACACGCTTTCGAAAGATCACCTCACCGTTGGGGGCATTGTAGAAGGCGGAAAAACGCGTGCACCCCTTGTGTCGGGGTTTTGCTTTAAAAAGGCTCGGTATCTCGATTCGACCTTGAGGGATGTAAAGGCAAAACCCCGCTGCGACGGGCGCAGCGGGGTTTTTGAAAACCGTTGTTTTGTTCGGAGGTGCTTAGAAAGGCCAGCTGATCGGCAGGGGGGTGCGCAGCGACAGCTTGCTGGAAGCTTCCTGGTCGCCGTTTTCAGCGACGAGATCCATGACCTGCTTGAGCGTGGAAGGGGAGACCTCGTAGGATCCGCTCGCTTGGCCCATGTTGATGGTGACGGTGTGCATTTTCGAGTTCGACATACCATTTCCTTTCGACGGGATACGTGCTTATCGGGCAGATATCCGAAACGAGGACGACGCGTGCCGTCCATTTTCAGTCCAGGCAAGTAAAGAAAAGATTCAAGGCGGATATAAGGGTAAAAAAATAACGCCTGAACCTCGACACCTTCAAGCCCTGCGGTGTCGACATTCAAACGCTTTCGCGGTTTCAATCCGGGGAAAGAAACTCTTCTTTATTCACTTGTTGTTCATGAATAGTACTCGCTTTATTCATTTTGTGCAAGTGCACAAAATGAATAATTCAGTTCTTTTCCCTCCAGGTTTTTAAAAAAGAAGAGGTCTCCTGCAGAATCTCTTGCGGGGAGTTCGCTGAGTGTTTTGCCCGCGTCTGTTTCATTGTCTGTTTCATAAAGTGTCGAAGGGTGGCTGATGCGGTAAATCGAATTACCTTGGTCGGTTTCGCTATTTCCCTCTCGAGAGGTGCGCAGTTGCGATAAACTATGCGCATTGGTTTGTTTATGGAGGGTTCGGCAGTGGTTCGTAGCCGTTAAGCCAGACAGACGGTGCGGGCCACACAACGCGAAAGTTGGTGGTTATTATGGCAGCTCCTGCTACCGAACACGTAAGAAATATAGTGTTGGTCGGTCAAGACGGTGCGGGCAAAACTTCCCTTGCTGAAGCCATGCTGCACGTTTCAGGCAAAACGCCGCGCATGGGAACAACGCACGACGGCAAATCGTATCTCGATTACGACGACGAAGAAATCAAACGCAAGTTTACCGTCGGCACTTCGATTGCGCCGATTCCCTTCAAAGATTTCAAGATCAATGTGCTCGATACTTCTGGGCAACCCGATTTCATAGGTGATGCGCTTGCCACCATGCAAGCTGCTGAAACAGCGCTGTTCGTGGTCGATGCTGTGGCGGGACCTCAGATTATGACGACGAAATTATGGCGCGAAGCTGAAGATATGCGGTTGTGCCGCGCCGTTTTCATCAATCACATCGATCGTGAAAACGCCAATTTCGATACCGCTATGGCGCTGCTGCATGCCCGCTTCGGGTCGCGCTTGGGTGCGGTTACCATCCCCATTGGCGTCGGCACCGATTTCCGGGGCATCGTTGATGTTCTGCGCATGAAGGCGCGCTATTTTGATTGCGGTGCTACGGGGGAGCGTGTCGAGGACATTCCTGTGGACTACCAGGCAGCCGCTCAGATTGCACGCGAGAAGCTGTGCGATCTGGTGGCTGAAGCCGACGATGATCTTATGATGAAGTATCTTGATGGGGAAGAGCAGCTGACCCAGCAAGAGCTCGAATCCCTATTGGGTAAGGCGATCGCGCAGGAG
>JAVWCK010000074.1:0-2046 GCA_036649035.1 Raoultibacter sp. | reverse complement strand
CGTGCAGGGGGGGCGTACAGCGACGGGGATGGATGCCGTTGCGTGGGCGGTTGAGGCAGCTCGCCGTGGTGCAGGAGAAATATTGCTGACCAGCATGGATCGCGATGGCAGCAAGGATGGGTTCGACTTGGGATTGACCCGCGCGGTTGCTCGCGCGGTGCACGTCCCCGTTATCGCTTCAGGTGGCGTGGGTACGCTTGAGCATTTCGCCGAAGGCATCATCGAAGGGGAGGCTGACGCGGTTTTGGCTGCTTCGGTGTTCCATTTCGGACAGTTCACAATCCGCCAGGTGAAAGAATACCTGCGAAGCCAGGGTATTCCCGTCAGGCTGTAGGCGGTCGCGCCTATTCTCGCTTACGCTCAGGATGATGAGAGCTTGTCGGTAAGACAATAAAAGGTTAAAACTCGGCAACAAATTCGAAATTGTTCGCCGTGTTTTCTTCAAGATACGATAGGATATGCCGATGTTTATGGGAAGGGGTATGCGGTGGACGAACGGGTGTCGGATGAAGAGGGGTCAATTTCCCCCGAAGGCCTGCGCTATAACGAAGCCGGTTTGATTCCCTGTATCGTGCAGGATGTTTCAACGCGTGAAGTGCTCATGATGGCATGGATGAATTGCAATACGGTTCGTCGCACGCTCGAAGAGGGCACCACCTGGTTCTGGTCTCGTTCACGCCAAAAGCTTTGGCACAAGGGCGAAGAATCCGGCAACACGCAAGCCTTGGTCGAGCTGCGCTACGACTGCGATTGCGACACTTTGCTGGCACTGGTTAAGCCAACCGGTCCCGCGTGCCACACCGGGCATACCACCTGCTTTTATCGGAATTTTTAGGAACGGAAGCACGTGAACACTGCAAAAAAATCAGATGCTTTGTGTCTGCGTTTGGCGACCCCTGCGGACGCAGAGGTTTTGCGGGCAATTTATGCCCCTTATATTGAGCGGCCGGTCACTTTCGAGTATGAAGTGCCGAGCGTGGAGGAATTTCGGACGCGCATTGCCGAGCGTTGTTTACTATATCCTTATCTTGTCTTGGAGGAAAACGGTCATCCGGTGGCCTATGCCTATGCGAGTCGTTACAAACCTCGTGCTGCCTATCAATGGGATGTCGAGCTTTCGGTGTACGTCACCGACGGTTGTTTTGGCAAGGGCTGCGGCCGTACGCTCTACACGGCGCTGCTGTCGATTCTTGAAGCGCAAGGGGTGAGAAACGTATTCGGAATCGTGGGCATGCCGAACGAAAAAAGCAAACAGCTTCACGCCTCGTTCGGATTTTCGAAGGTTGGTGTGCAGCTGTGCGCCGGATATAAATGCGGGGAGTGGCACGATGTGCTGATATATCAAAAGTCGATTGGCTCCTTCGATGAAGCTCCGATGCCGATAATCCCCATCACCGAACTCGATCCGTGCGTCCTTGCCGGTATCTTCGATGATTCCCTTGGTGTGTAGGTTGTTATTCGTGCGGGAGTAAGCACACTTCTGTTTTTGAAAGACTTATATTCCTTTTGTAGGTATACTGAAATAATATTTTCCTATAAAAGGATTTCGTTATGGAAAAGTTTGATCGAAAAACCGGCTGTCTTGACTATGCCCATTTCGTGGATGAAGCGCGACGGAAATTGGCGACGGCGCAATCGAATGAATATGCCTTGATTGCGGTCGATTGCGACGACTTCAAATATCTCAATGACTTGTTTGGCTATGAACAGGGTGATCGTGCGCTCCAGTCGGCGGCCGACCGCTTTGGTCGATTTTTAAAGGCTGGAGAATTTTTCGCTCATGTCCATGCAGATCATTTTATCTTTTTTGTGCCCGCGGCACCTCCCGAGCTCCTTATAAAGCGATTCACCGAAATCCTCGATATGGAATTAAGCTTATCTTCTTTCTTGCCGACTCACTACAATCTGATTGCAAGTGGCGGCATTTATTATATTTCCAACCCCGCGAAAAAACTCGAAGCCATGATCGACAAGGCTAACTTTGCTCGTAAGCAGGCAAAGGGCAATCACGTTACGACGATCGTTCCCTATACCCAGAACATGCGC
>JAVWCK010000073.1:0-3001 GCA_036649035.1 Raoultibacter sp. | reverse complement strand
GGCGTGGCCGTGCTTTCGATGCACGCCCCGTGGGAGGTCACTTCCAAGGCCGACATCTATGAGGCGTTCAAGGGTTACCAGGTGTTTTTGCGTGAAGCGTAAAAATTCTTGTGTCCGACGATACAACTGACGCTGGGCTGTTTATAATGGAAGCCATATGTGCCAATAAAAAGGCAAGGCAGCAGCCCAAAAACCGCTAAGCACCACCACGAAGATGAAGGAGTTTTTCCATGGCATTTTATTTCGATGAGCCCTCCCGTACCTTTAATGAATACCTTCTGGTGCCGGGGTACTCTTCATCGAAGTGCGTCCCGGCCGATGTCAGCTTGAAAACGCCGCTCGTCAAGTTCAAGCGGGGGGAACAGCCGGCGATTTCTTTGAATATTCCTATGGTATCTGCCGTCATGCAGGCTGTTTCCGATGATGGTATGGCCATTGCGCTGGCTACCGAAGGCGGTATGGCTTTCGTGTTCGGCTCGCAAAGCATTAAAGACCAGGCTGCCATGGTTGCCCGCGCTAAAGAACATAAGGCGGGTTTCGTTACCAGCGACGCCAACCTTTCCCCCGAAATGACGCTGTCGGAAGTGATTGATCTCAAAGAAAAGTTGGGTCATTCCACGATGCCTGTTACCGAAGACGGCACCCCTGGCGGCAAGCTGGTCGGTGTGGTGACGGAGCGCGATTATCGTCTTTCCCGCATGGGCGGCGATGAGCGTGTTGCTACGTTTATGACGCCGCGTGAAAAGATGGTTGTTGCTCCAGCAGAGACGACGCTGCGCGAAGCTAACGATATTATCTGGGATCACAAGCTCAATTCGCTGCCTATCGTCGACGCTGAAGATCATCTTATTTATATGGTATTCCGTAAAGATTACGATTCGCATAAATCCAATCCGCTCGAAATGCTTGATGACCATAAGCGCTATATGGTGGGCGCAGGTATCAATACTCGCGATTACGCCCTGCGCGTGCCTGCTTTGGTGGAGGCTGGTGCCGATGTATTGTGCCTGGATAGTTCTGAGGGCTATTCCGAATGGCAGCAGATTGCCATCGCTTGGATTCGTGAAAATTACGGCGAAACGGTGAAGGTGGGCGCGGGTAATGTGATCGATGCCGACGGTTTTCGCTTTTTGGCGGATGCCGGAGCCGACTTTGTAAAAATAGGTATCGGTGGCGGTTCTATCTGCATCACGCGCGAACAGAAGGGCATCGGTCGTGGGCAAGCAACTTCGGTTATCGAAGTTGCAAAAGCGCGCGATGATTACTATGAAGAAACGGGCATATATGTGCCTATCTGTTCTGATGGCGGCATCGTATACGACCATCATGTAACGCTTGCGCTGGCCATGGGTGCTGATTTTATGATGCTCGGTCGTTATTTTGCGCGCTTCGATGAAAGCCCTACCAACAAGGTGAACATCAACGGAAGCTATATGAAAGAATACTGGGGTGAAGGTTCGGCACGTGCCCGCAACTGGCAACGTTACGATTTGGGTGGCGACAAGAAGGGTCTTTCCTTTGAGGAAGGCGTGGATTCCTACGTACCTTATGCGGGTTCACTGAAGGATAATCTTGACCTGACGCTTTCCAAGGTGCGCTCGACCATGTGCAACTGCGGGTCGTTGACCATCGCCGAACTGCAGGAAAAAGCGAAACTGACCATTGTTTCATCCACCTCTATCGTCGAGGGCGGCGCCCATGATGTGTTGTTAAAAGACAAAACAAGCATGAGCAGCTCCATCCACTAACTCAGCGATTTCATGTTTTCCTGTTTATGCAGTCCCTTCGGGGGCTGCATTTTTTGCGGGGATGCTATAATGCGCCATCAAACAAAGCGGGAGGAATCGATCAATGGAAGAACGGGAAAAATTTGGATCCCGACTAGGGTTTATCCTTATCAGCGCGGGTTGCGCGATTGGGCTGGGCAACGTGTGGCGTTTCCCCTATATTTGCGGCGAATATGGTGGAGCGGCTTTTGTAGTGCTTTACCTGATGTTTCTTGCTATTTTAGCCTTGCCGGTGCTCGTTATGGAGTTTTCTGTTGGTCGGTCGAGCCAAAAAAGCATCGCGCGCGCGTTCGACACGCTTGAACCCACCGGGTCAAAATGGCATCGCTTCAAGTGGTTCGGCCTTGCGGGCAATTATCTGCTCATGATGTTTTACACCACCGTTGCGGGGTGGATGGTTTCTTATATGTTCAAAATCGGGTCGGGGCAAACCAATGGTTTGGACGCGACTGCGATCGGCGCTCAGTTCGACGCGATGCTTGCGAATCCCTTCGAGATGGTGGGCTGGATGCTCGTGGTGACGCTGCTGAGTTTGATTGTGTGCAGCGTTGGCCTGCGCAAAGGCGTGGAACGCGTGACGAAGCCAATGATGATGTGCCTGATTGTGGTGTTGGGCGTGCTGTGCGTGCGCGCGGTGACGCTTGAGGGTGCCCAGGCGGGGCTTGAGTTTTACCTGGTGCCCGATTTTAGCAAGCTGTTTACCAATGGCTGGTCCACCTTTGGTGAAGCGGTGTATGCGGCGATGGGCCAGGCGTTTTTCACTCTTTCTATCGGCGTGGGATCCATGGCCATCTTCGGTAGCTATATCGACAAGAAACACCGCTTGACCGGGGAAGCCTTGCGCGTTGCCGGGTTGGATACGATGGTGGCGCTTCTGGCGGGTCTGGTCATATTTCCGGCTTGCTTCGCGTTTGGCGTGCAGCCAGATAGCGGTCCGGGGTTGGTGTTTATCACGCTGCCCAGCGTGTTTGAGCAAATGTGGTTGGGGCAGGTGTGGGGCACGCTGTTTTTCTTGTTCATGACGTTTGCTTCGCTTTCCACGGTCATTGCTGTTTTCGAAAATATCATTGCGTTCGGTATGGACCAATGGGGTCTTTCACGCAAAAAGGCCGTGCTGTATAACGGCATTGCGCTGATTGTGCTGGCTTTGCCATGCGCTTTGGGACCAAACCTGCTTTCGGGGATTATGTTTCCGGGCATCGGCGATATTCCGG
>JAVWCK010000072.1:0-3075 GCA_036649035.1 Raoultibacter sp. | reverse complement strand
ATCTATCGCAAGACGGCAGCCTACGGCCACTTCGGTCGCGAGCTTCCTGAATTCACCTGGGAGCGCACCGACCGCGTTGCGGAATTGAAGGCGGCCGTGTCATTCTAGGTGCCGCGGTGCGCCTGCGTGTATACTTGCCAGCATGAGACTCGCATCGATCATACTCGATATTCCTACGCAATCGCTTGATTGCGCTTATACCTACGCTGTGCCCGACGACATGTTCGACATCGGTGTCGGGTGTGCGGTGGGCGTTCCCTTCGGACATCGTCAGGCTATCGGATACGTGATTGCCGTCGATGAAGTGGGGGAGGTGCTGCCCGACGAGGTAGATCCTGCGAAACTGAAGCAGGTGGCCTCCGTGCTGTCTTCTCCGTATTTTGATGCGGAAGGGGCGGTTTGTGCACAGTTTCTTTCCGAGCACTACATCGCACCGCTTTCGGTGTGCGTGCGCTTGTTCACCCCGCCCGGTGGCGTACCGCGCATGGTGTATAACGGCACCTACTGGCGGGTTGAGCAGCCGAGCGTCGGCGCGGTTGATGACCGGTGGGTGTGCTTGGGGCCTGAGGCTGCGGCGTTTGAACCGAAAAAAACGGCGGTCAAGCAGATGGCTATCATTGAAGCTTTGCGAGCAGGTGAATTGCGGGTGGCTGAACTGACGATGGAATTCGGCTCGGTGTCGTCGGTGCTGAAAACTCTTGAAGCTAAAGGCGTTGTCGTGGTCGAATCGCGGCGCCGTTTCAGGGGGATAGGCGATGGTTCGGTGGAAGAATCTGTATCGAAGGCCCCCTTTGTCCCGAGCCCTAAACCGCACCTGACCGACGGACAGGCTGTCGCACTTGACTGCATTGCGCACGCGCAGGATGCGGCGCGTGGCGAAGTCGTTGTGCTCGACGGCGTGACGGGATCGGGTAAGACGGAAGTCTATCTGCAGGCTATCGAGCGTACGCTGGCGGCCCATCAGACCGCGATCGTACTCGTGCCGGAAATATCGCTGACTCCCCAAACGGTCGCCCGCTTTCGGGGGCGTTTCGGCGATACGGTTGCCGTCATGCATTCCCGCATGAGCCAGGGTGAACGCTACGATCAGTGGGACGTGATTCGCTCGGGAGGTGCTCGCGTGGTCGTTGGAGCGCGCAGCGCGCTCTTCACGCCACTTGAGGATCTTGGCCTCATTGTGATTGACGAGGAACACGAAGGCTCCTACAAGCAGGATTCCGCGCCCCGCTATGACGCACGGCAGGTGGCTCAGTGGATGGTTGCTCGGCGGGGTGCGACCCTGATTTTAGGCTCGGCAACACCCTCGATTGAGAGCCTCTACGCGTGCGAAAAGGAAGAGCGATGGAGCTGCGCGCGTTTGCCCGAGCGTGCAAACAAAAAGCCGATGCCCCCCATCGACGTGATCGACATGGCACGCGAATTCGGGGGCGGTCATCGCTCCATGTTTTCCCGCAAGCTTTCCACGGCCCTCTTTGAAACGGTCGATGCGGGGCACAAAGCGGTGCTGCTGCTCAATCAGCGGGGGTTTGCTAAGTTTCTTCTATGCCGCGCCTGCGGCTACGTTCCCGAATGTTCCTCCTGCGCAACGTCTTTGACATATCACGAGCAGGGTAACCAGTTGACGTGCCACCATTGCGGTCGCACGGAACCCGCTCCGGCATTGTGCCCGGAATGCGGTAGTCCCTATCTCAAGAAATTCGGTGCCGGCACCCAACGCGTCGAAGCGGAACTACGGGCGCTTCTTGAAGGTCATGAAGTTCACATCGTTCGCATGGATTCTGATACGACGAAGACAAAGGGTTCCCATCAGCGTCTTCTTGAAGAATTCGCCGCTTCAGATGCGGCGGTACTTTTGGGTACGCAGATGATTGCGAAGGGTCTCGACTTCGACGATGTGACCCTGGTCGGGGTCATCAACGCCGACACCATGTTGAAAATCCCTGATTTTCGCAGTGGCGAACGCACCTTCGATCTTATCGAACAGGTGGCAGGTCGTGCGGGTCGTGCTGATTTGCCGGGGCGCGTGATGGTGCAGACCTATTGGGCTGACGCGGCTCCCATTCAGGCGGCTGCTCATTACAATCGTGCGGCTTTTCTTCGCGATGAATTGCCGAAGCGGCGTCTGCTCGGTTATCCGCCCTATGTACGGCTTGCCAACGTGCTTATCTGGGGTAAAAATGATGCAGAAACACAGACGGTCGCGGCAGATCTTTACGCCGATGTTGAAAAGTTGATTCGGGATTTTGCGGGGGATGGGTGGTCGGTGCTTCCCGCAACGCCCTGCGTGATGGCGAAGCTTCGGGGTACCTATCGCTACCATATCGTGATCAAAGCCCCGCTCGAAGATGATATTTCGGTGCTCTTGTTGTCGCTTTTCCGCCGGCGAAAGCCGCATAAAACGGTTAACGTCGCTATCGATATCGACCCAGCCGATTTACTGTAGCGGTTGCGAAATGGTGCAGGGTAGGTTCGGTTTCTAGATGAGGGGGTGATCAAAGTGAAGAGTCGGCAGCTAGAACTCCTGGTTTACTTGCTTAAACAGAAGAAGACGACCTACAAGCAGCTTGCGCAGCACTTTGAGGTTAGCACGAAGACTATCGAACGCGATATCGAGCGCTTGTCTGCCATGGGGATTCCGGTGTACTGCCGACAAGGGATTGGTGGCGGAGTGTGTATCGATGAGAGCTATAAGTTCAGCACAAGTTTCTTCACCGACGAAGAAATCCATCACATCATTTTCGCCCTCAAGATCATGGACAGTTTTTCTGAAATGCCCGTCAAAAACACGATCATCAACAAGCTCTGCTTGATCGCACCCGAATTGAGCGCGATGTTCGAAAGCGATGCGGAACGCTATCTCAGTGTCGATCTGCTTGCCGAAAAGATCGGTACCGAAAATTGGGTGCGTGAAAAAATCGATTACTGCCTGGATCACGAGGTTTTTGCCCTCATCAACGGTTCTTTACGGGTTGCCCCGATTGGGTATGTGCTCAAATCGGACGGTTTGTACGTGTTCTGTTTCTCGGATTCCTACCAGATGATTCCGTGTCGCGATATTACAGAAATCGCATTGAC
>JAVWCK010000071.1:0-3077 GCA_036649035.1 Raoultibacter sp. | reverse complement strand
GAGAGAGTTGATGCGCACCAGGTGCTTTTCGGGCACAAGCAGGGGCATAGCGGCTGTCATCGCTGGTGTGTGGAAGGCTTGTCCGACGCTGCGAGCAGCAATCATGACCATGATCAGCGCGACAGAAGCCTGGCCCATCAAGATGATGATGCCCAGCGTAAGCGACACGAGCCCTACTCCCATATCGGCGATAATCATCACGTATTTGCGGTTGAACTTGTCGGCAATCACGCCGCCGAAGGGGCTCAGCAACCCTTGGGGCAGAAAAGCCATAATGGAGGCGGCGGCAAGAATCAGCGCCGATCCGGTTGTTTCGGTGAGGTACCAGATTGCGGCATATCCCGCGGCGTAACTGGTCAGGATAGATGCCGCTTGGCCCGTCCAGATAAAGGTGATGATGGTCTTCCAGTTGCGTGGAAGCGCACGGCCAGCGGCGCTCAATTGCGTGCTTGCTTCGGTCATGGTGGTTTCTTTCTCGAGGGTGGTATTCCTGGGCTTCATCGTGGGGTTGCGACCTCGGTTGCGCAAGCGCTTCTTGTTGTCATTTTACTTCCTGTTTAAAGTAGCTTCTCAATCGTGCCGTAATCGTATCAAAAAAACGACCGCAGTGGGTTGCGGTCGTTTCGGAGGGAATTAAGAATGCGTTTTACGCAGTAGCTCGGTGATGGTGTTCTTCGTGATCGCAACCTTTTGCGCACCCGGAGGTGCATTCGTGTTCGTTGATGTCAGTTTTGGGTTTTTCCAAACCGGCGATTTCGATGTCGTTTTTTTCGGCATAATCCCAGAGTGCTGCGTGAATCGCTTCTTCGGCTAAAAGTGAACAATGAACCTTTACGGGAGGCAGACCATCGAGTGCTTCCATCACGGCTTTGTTCGTTACCTCAAGCGCTTCCTGGATGCTTTTGCCTTTAACCAGTTCGGTCGCCATCGAGGAAGTGGCGATTGCCGCACCGCATCCGAAAGTCTTAAATTTCACGTCATGGATGATCTGGTTGTCGTCGACATCGAGATAGATCCGCATGATGTCGCCGCAGACGGCGTTGCCGACCGTGCCACACCCACTGGCGTTTTCTATTTCCCCCACATTGCGGGGGTTGGTGAAATGATCCATCACCTTATCTGAGTAATCCATTGCCATAGTTGAGTCCTTTCAGGGCGGGTGTCTATGCGATTGCTTCCTGCGCGCGTATGAAATCCTCATAAAGGGGACTCATGGCGCGCAAGTTTGCCAGGGAAGTTTTAAGGGAGTCGATAGTGAAAGCGATATCGTCTGCGGTTGTTTCATGACCGAGCGTCAGGCGGAGGGATCCGTGGGCGATTTCATGCGGAAGCCCGATGGCGAGCAGTACGTGACTCGGATCGAGAGAGCCCGACGTGCAGGCCGAACCGCTTGAGGCGCAGATGCCGCGAGCGGCCAGTTGCAGCAACATCCCCTCACCTTCGATGAAGCGGAAACTAAAGTTGATGTTATTGGCAAGCCGCTGCGTAGCACTACCATTAAGCTGGCAGTAAGGAATTTCGGCCGAAATGCGCTCGATGGCATGGTTGCGCAGGGAGGTTTCTCGTGCGTGTTCGCTGTCGCGTTCTTCTGCGGCACATTCGACCGCTCGGGCAAACCCTGCAATTCCCGGTACGTTTTCGGTTGTCGCGCGGCGTCCCCGTTCTTGTGCGCCGCCATAAATCAGGTTGTCGATCTTGATCCCCTTGCGGATATAGAGCAAACCAACACCCTTGGGGCCGTAAAGTTTATGAGCGCTCGCAGAAAGCAGATCGATGTTTGCGGCTGCGACATCGATAGCTTCATGTCCGAAGGCCTGAACGGCATCGGTGTGAAAGATCACCTTGTGTTTGCGCGCGATGCGACCGATCTCGGCAATGGGTTGAATGGTTCCGATTTCGTTGTTGGCGTACATGATTGATGCCAAGATAGTGTTGGGTTTGATGGCTGCCTCAAAATCTGCGGGAGAGACAAGGCCGTCACTGTCGACGGGTAGATAGGTGATCTCGAATCCTTCCGCTTCGAGAGCTTTGCAGGTGTGCAATATCGCGTGATGCTCGACAGCGGTGGTGATGATGTGATGACCCCGCTCGGCGTTGGCGCGGGCGACCCCGGCAAGCGCCCAGTTGTCGGCTTCCGATCCGCCGCTGGTGAAGTAGATTTCTTTCGGAGTGGTGTTGAGGAATTGCGCGATGGTAAAGCGAGCAGCTGCGACGGCGTCTGCCGCCCGCTGTCCCAGGGGGTAAATGGATGAAGGGTTCCCGTATTCTTCGGTGAAGTGGGGAAGCATGGCTTCGATGACCTCGGGGCGAACCTTAGTGGTCGCTGCATTATCGAGGTAGATTGTTTTCATGATCGGTTCCTTCCGAGTCCGTTTATCTTCTTGTGGTCAGCGATACTTATATCCTAGTTATTTACTAGGATATAAGATAGGCGATTGTAACGACTTGTCAATAGTTGGTAACAAAACATCTCGCATTTCGCATTGTTTTGCTATGATGGAAAAATCGACTCGATACGATAACCAGCTCAGTGGATGAAAGGTGATTCGTGTGATGATTTCAACGAAAGGCCGTTACGCGTTGCGTATGGTAATTGATTTTGCCCGACAGGGCGAAGAAGCCTGTGTGCCGTTGCGTGAAGTTGCCGAGCGTCAGGGCATCTCAGTTAAATACCTTGAACAACTAGCCAGCCTGTTGATACAGGCGGACATTTTAAGGAGTGTCCGTGGTCCGCATGGCGGGTATGTGCTCATTCGTCCCCCCGAGGAAACCAACGTGGGCGATATTCTCCGTGCAGCTGAGGGCAGCTGTGCTCCGGTTGCTTGTCTGGAAGCTGATTTTGGTGTCTGTCCTCGTCGTAGTGAATGCGAAACGTTTTCTTTTTGGGAGGGGCTCGATAAAGCTATCGAAGCGTATGTCGATGGCGTTACTGTGGCCGATTTGGTTCCCGTACACTAACGCCATCGAAAGTGTATTTTACACTTCGCGTTTGGCGTAGAGCTTCGTCGCGAGGGCACAGGAAAGCGCATAGATGACCAAGGCCACGGCCAGAGCGATTGCGCTTGCAGCAAGGGCTC
>JAVWCK010000070.1:2841-3105 GCA_036649035.1 Raoultibacter sp. | reverse complement strand
ATAATATAATAGTATAGTTATATAGCTTTATTTGCATAGACCTTTTTTGAAGTTTTTATGCTAGAATCAAAGCAATAAGCGGTGCTAAGTGATTTTAAGAGGGTCCTATGACACGATTAAGAAATGAATATATGATTCTCCGCGCTTCGGTTATGCAAAAAGCGCTCGGAGAGCCGCAGCGTATGCGTATCATGAAAATTCTTGGATCATCAGATAGACACACGCACAACGTAAGCGACATCGCGAAGTTGCTCGATATTTCGC
>JAVWCK010000070.1:0-2831 GCA_036649035.1 Raoultibacter sp. | reverse complement strand
GATCAAGCGGGTCTGCGGGAATATCGTCAAGTTCTCGACTGCGGCTTCAAGGCGCAAACCACTCCCTGCACCAACCACTATCACTGCGAAACCTGCCCCGACAACAGCACCTGCAACACCGATTTTCAGTGGGAATACTAGGCGCAGCAACACGCATTCTTTTTATCAAGAAATCCTTTGCCTCACTCCTCCACGCGGGTCATGCGGTAACCGACACCGACGTGGGTTTGAATGTAGCGAGAATGCGACGGATCGTTTTCGATCTTTTTGCGCAGGGTTGCCATGAATACCCGCAGTGACGGGATGTCGGAGGCAAGCGCGGTTCCCCATACTTCCTTGAGGATATAATTATGCGTCAACACTTTGCCGGTGTTTTTTGCCAGCAGGCACAGCAGGCGGTACTCGATCGGTGTCAGGTGGATTTCCTGACCGGCAAGCGTGACGGTCGAAGCGGCGTAATCGATGCATAATTCCCCATTGCGGTAAAGAGGATCGCCTCCCTGTGTTGTCTCGTCGCGCTGGGCGCGCCGCAGGGCGACGCGAAATCGAGCCAGCATTTCCTCCACAGAAAACGGCTTGACCAGGTAGTCATCGGCGCCCGCATCGAGCGCTTCCACTTTATCGGCATCGGCCAACCGCGCCGACACTACGATAATGGGCACACTCGACCATCCACGCAACTTGCGGATAATGTCGACGCCGTCCATGTCGGGAAGGCCTAAGTCGAGCACGAGCAGGTCGGGCTGATGCGAGGAAAGCTCGAGCAAGGCCTGCGCACCATTGACCACTTCTTTATGCCGATAGCCGTGAAGATCAAGCGTCATCGCCATCAAATTGCGTACCGCAGCATCGTCTTCCACCACTAAAATCGTGTATCCGTTGGCCATGCGCTCTCCTGGTTCCTCTTGGGGGCTCGGCAGCAAACCCCGATTCTTCGTTCTCGCTCAAAACGACATCGCCTCTTCTAAGTCAGCCAAATCCGCGGTCTCCACCAGCGGGAGCGTGAAGAAGAATTCGCTGCCGTGAGGCTTAACATCGCCTACGTGGATTTCGCCGCCATGCACGCGCACGATCGAACGACACAACGCCAAACCAAGCCCCAGGCCCCGGCGGGAATCGCCGCTTTTACCCGTGGTGGCACCATTGTAGAACATATCGAAGATATGGGCTTTATCGGCATCGGAAATACCCGGGCCGTTGTCGGTGACCGCTATGCGCACCAGCTTGACCGAAGTATCAGCATCAAAACGATCCGCAGAGATGACGATACGTGAACCCTTTTCAGTGTAGGTGATCGCGTTGTTTACCAGGTTGATAATAACCTGCATGATAAGACGCGCGTCCATCTGCGCCATCAGCAGCTCATCGACCAGGACGACTTCAATAGCGTAGTCCTGCGACTGGCGATTGACGTGCCCAAGCGCTCCGCGTACTACATCGCTTACCAGCTCGGGGTGTGTTTCGATCTGCAGCGTTCCTTCATCGATGCGGGTAACCGCAAGCAGGTTTTCAACGAGGGCGATCAACCACGACGAATCTTCATAGATATCTTGATACATGCGCCGTTTTTGCGCTTCCCCCATGCGCCCCGCATCGTTTAGCAACACGTCGGCATCCCCTGAAATACTGGTAAGGGGTGTGCGCAGATCGTGTGAAATCGTCCGCAGTAGATTTGCCCGCAGCGCTTCTTTTTCCACCTTCATTTCCATGTGCTGACGCGCATCGGCAAACGCCAGCTGCTCTGACACCTGCCCGCATTCGTCGACGATGGCCAGCAGCAGATTCTTCTCAAAGGCCCCGAAATCATCACTGTCACGCTCCATCACCAGACCCGCCACGCCAAATACCGCTTCCTTGCTGGCTATGGGCAAATAGAGGCAACGCGCCTGGGTAAGCGTGTCGGTGGTAGCCCCGGCATGTTCGTTGTTGGCAGCAACCCACGCGGCCACCGCCTGCTCATCGAGGCTACGCAAAGCCGCCGAAGAGGCATCGCCCCCACCCGTACCTGGCACGTCGAATACTTCGGGAGACGAAAGACTTCCCTTTGACGTGAATCGATACATCACGACCGGACGGTTGAGCAGCTTGATGATCTGCTGTGCCGCGCTGCGAAAGCACGCTTCGGTATCCGCTGCCGCTTGCAGGGTGCGACTGCTTTCCAGCAGCACTTCCGTGCGATAGGCGCGCCGGGCGATGCTGGCCGTCTGGCGCTTCATGCGTACGGTCAGCGACGATGCCACCAGCGTTGCCACCAGGAAGAACAAAAAGATAAACGGATAGTTGATACCGTAGGCATTAAAGGAAAACCGCGGCACGGTAAAAAAGAAGTTATAAGCCAACATGCTGCCCAGCGATGCCAGCACGGCATAAGAAAACCCTTCGGCGCGCGTGGCGAACACCACGACAATCAGCATGTAGAGCATGAGGATAACCGCGGCGGAAAGCCCCACCTGTAAAAATAGCAGACCGATTGCCGAAGACACCGCCACGGCAGCAAGGGCCTTGAGCACGTCACCCGAAGTGACCTTGAAAGCCGAAATGCGCCGCGAGCGTTCAAGCTGGGAAGGTATATCCTTCACGGGCACCACGTTGATAACGCTACCATACGCCAGGCGCGTCAATCTGCTGACCAGAGTATCGCCGAAGGGTGCCCGCCGCCGCGATGCACACGATGATCCTATCACCACTTGCGTAGCTCCCGCCGTGACCGCATACTGCGCAATCTGGCTGGCGACATCGTCGCCGTACAACGTTACGGTGTGCGCTCCCAATTCTTCGGCCAAATCCACATTGTCGCGCAGCCGAGAACGTCCCGCCGCATCGAGCTTCTT
>JAVWCK010000069.1:0-3328 GCA_036649035.1 Raoultibacter sp. | reverse complement strand
ATCGCCGAATTCGGCCATAGATACCTTCGTGATGTTGCCTTCGCGCACGTGTATATTCAAGTGGCAATAAGCAAAACAGTTCGGACGACACACACCTGAACATATTTTCTCATCGCTACCCGCTAACTGCCCGGTGCCATAATTGACAGCGAGAGCCTGAAGTTCCGGCGTAGCCGCCGCACCAACAGCTGCCACACCAGCAAGAGCACCGGTCGTGTTTTGAAAAGTTCTGCGAGTAAACCCGGTCTGCGGGCTTTTCGTTGTAGACATCTCTCCTCCTTGAAGTTGTCTAGGATGATTTTCTATCGATGCCCGAAGAAACCGCCGCGTATCGGTTCCTCAAAGCTTCTCGCTTGAAATCCTCGGCTTTTCAAGTCGAGAAATCGCGATATCCACACAATAGCAAATTATCCTATGACAATCAATGATTATCCTAGGACAATTTTTTTAAACTTATGAGTTTGTGGGATCAGCGCTACGAAAGCTTATTTTTTAAGCAGGGAACCAAGGTCGTCAAAAGAGCCATTCTTAAACCCGTCGGCAAAGGCGCTCGGGATGACTACCGTTCCACCCGTTTCTCGCACACTTTCATAAAGCAGATGCATGGTTCGCAGTTTCAAAGCGCTTTCGTTATCCTGGTACACTTCGCCTATCCGATCCATCATTTCACAAATATCCTGTTCAGCCTCCATGAGGATAATGCGAGCCTTCTTGCGCTGCTCGGCCTGAGCCTCAAGCGACATGGCCTCTTGCAACTCGTCAGGAACGAGAATATCCCGTATTTCAACCGAGAGGACGGTGACGCCCCAGGAGGCGACCTTTTCTTCCAAAATACGCTTGAGTTCCTTATCGAGCTGGTTGCGCCGGATGGCAATTTCAGCAACAGCCCCTCGCCCAATCGCATCGCGCAGGGCGGTTTGCGCCGAAAGTTCCACGGCAAGATTAAAATCCCCCACTTCGGTGCACGCCTTCTCGGCATCCCAAACCATCCAAAACAGCACCGCATCGACGTCGAGGGGAACAAGATCGGCCGTCAGCGTTTCCTTGGCCCCGAACGCCGTGGCGCGCACGCGTTGGTCGATGCGAAGCGTGCAGTATTCGATGATGGGAATGGTGAAGACCAAACCCGGACCCGATACACGATTGAAGCGGCCGAACCGGAGCACCACGACCTTTTCCCACTGATGGACAATGTGCATCGCCGAAGTAGCCAGCCAAGCAAGAACGGCGGCGACTACCACCAAAACCACGCTCGGCATTCCAAAGATAAGCCAGGGAACACCCAAAACCAGGGAAAATACCACCACGAAGACCGTGACCGCAAAGATAATAGCGCCATTGGAAGAAGCAAGCTGATCGACTCGGGATGCACCCTCTTCGATCACGACACCGCGACAGGAACGATCGGAACTTTTTGCCTGGTTGGGTTTTTTCATCGATTTCATAGGTTTCCGCCCGTCCTCTTCTTGGCTTTAGCGTTCTTTTCCATATTGCGCAACACCTTGGGAAGTCGCTTGCCTATCTCGTCATAGGTAAGCCCCAGCTCGAGACAGGCGCTGATGCAATCCTGCAACAACTTATCCGCCGCATGGGCGTCGCTATCCTCTTCCTCTTCGAGGTCGCACACAAAAGCGCCACGCCCCCGCGTCGACACGATATAACCCTCGCTCATAAGGCTGAGATACGCCTTGTTTACCGTGTTGTAGTTGATGGATATGTCGGAAGCAAGCCCACGAACGGTCGGAAGCTGATCTCCCGGCTTATAGCATCCGGAGTTGATGAGGTATATCAAGCGATTGCGAAGCTGCACCCACAAGGGCAGATCACTTGCTTCATCCACTTCAAATACAAACATCGCTCTACCCCGCGTCACATTCCATCAAACGTATGATTACCATCCTAATCCTACCATAGCCGAAGCCACGACATCGGGGGCGATGCCCGCATTCGCGATGCACCAGCGCAGGCAAAAACCCCCTACCAACACCAGCGATGAAGCCAGCATAAGATACCCGGAACCCTTGTGCCCTGACAGCGCCTCCACAACAAAGGGAACGATAAGCCCGAACAACACCAACCCACACCAGAACATTACCGCATGCTCCCCGAAAATCATGGTTTGAGCGGAAGAGCCCGCCAGCGCATCATTGAAAACCACCGCCGAGAACACCGCAAGGCACACGCCTTCGATCGCTATAACGATCATGTCGATTCGCGCGAGCCGTGCAAGCGTCGTCGCATAGTACCGTGCCGACCCCGTGAGATACATTGTCGCCATGATGAGCGCGATTCCCGTCGATAGAGACGAGAGCACGAACAACACCGGCACAAACGGCGAAGCCCACAGGGCAATCGCGCGTACGCTCTGCAGAAGCAACCCCGTATAAACAATGACCGCCAGTGAAAGAACGATGCCGCCTATCTCTCCGCAACGCACCAGTCGATGAGGCACACGCGCCACATCCGCACACCACATCCACGCAAAAAATCCGCTCAGCAGTATGAGTGCGGTAAGCGACACCGCGCCAATCGAAAGAAAGGATGCCGATGGGTGCAACAAGAGCAACAACAAGCGATCGACCCGACCGACATCTTCCAGAAGGAAGATAGTCCCCAAAAGCAAGGCTAAGGCTGCCGCCACAAATCCGAAAGCAAAAAACCGACGATAGGCCCGCTGAGGATGAACACGCAAGCGCCCCTGGCGGCTTGTGCGCACAAGCGCATCGGGAGTCAGCAGACCGAAAACGAACAGAAGCAACGTCGCCCCCGCTCCAGCACCGCCCAGGAAAAGGTAGCACACCACCAAATCGCCCAACATATGCGCCTTCCCCTCCTTTATCGTCCCATCGTTTCCCTCGGCACACCCACATACCCCTCGATTATCGGATTGTAGTGTATTGACCAACCCGAAGGCAAGCACCCGCGCAGGTTGAAAAATTATCCTATGATAATTCTTGATTGTCATAGGATAATTTGCTATTATGCGACTCAAAGGAACGGCCGTTTCTATCATAACTCAAGGGTACGCGAATTACTTAAGGTATATTCAACGCGCCTTATTTTGCAGTGCGCAAGAAAAAGCAAGCAGGTCAACAGCCTTTTTGCTTGCGTGCCCCAAATCCACAGGGAGGAAACGAGATGGGTATTAGTCGTCGGGATCTTTTGAAAGCAGGCGGAGTCGGTGCCTTGGGTATTATGGGTGCCGGTGCTCTCGTCGGATGTTCTGCGAATACGGGCGCTTCCAGCGCCAGCGACACCTTGGCCGCTCCGCTGACCGACGAACAGCGCATGGGGGCAATCAGCGATCCGATCTATATGGGCGCGCAAG
>JAVWCK010000068.1:0-3477 GCA_036649035.1 Raoultibacter sp. | reverse complement strand
CATGAGGGAATTATAAAGCATATAAGAGCGTTAAGGTTGGAGTTGCTGAAATTCCCTTTCGTGGGGGGTCTAAGAGGCACCATAAGTGGTATAAAAGAGCTGATTAACGCCTACCTGAGCTTCAAAAGGTTCGATTGACGGATTTTCTTCGTTGAGGTCGCCTCGACATAGATATTTCTCAGTATGCGATTCTTGGCGTTTTGCGCATTTTATCTTCTTCAGATTAGTTAGTGTCGTGTAACAATCTATGCTATAGTAAAAGTTATGAAACGCTTATCGAGACAACAAATTCTTTTCAGTATCAAACGCTCCTTTAGGGGAGGGTGTGTCTTCCTGACAGGTTTGGATGAGTTTTTGACGGCACCGTTCGCCATCGTCGATCGGCATTATTCGAGCGTGGTTCTATGACGCTTGCCCAGGGAGTCATCGGGTGTTTCTACGAAGTTGAGGAAACCAACCTTCCGCTTGGGGTCGAAAAACGCCTTGAAGCGCTCGGCATGACGCGGGGCACGAGAATCGAAGTGCTCAATAGCAAAAGCGGCGGCACGCTTATTGTCAAGGTAAGGGGTTCCCGTTTTGCCGTGGGGCGCGGAATCGCTTCTAAAATAAGCGTTCGGGGGTGCGGCCAATGAAGCGCGATATCACCGTAGGCTTTATCGGCAACCCCAACTGCGGTAAGACGACGCTTTTCAATGCCTATACGGGTGCCAACTTAAAGGTGGCCAACTGGCCCGGTGTTACCGTCGAGCGCGTTGAGGGGTCCTTCGTTCATGAAGACCACGACATTCGCCTGGTTGATCTTCCCGGCACGTACAGTCTGACATCTTATACGATGGAAGAGCAGGTTTCACGTCGCTTTATCTTGAGCGACGATGCCGATATCGTGGTTGATATCATCGACGCCTCTTCGCTTGAGCGCAACCTTTATTTGACGCTGCAGCTGATCGAGCTGGGTAAACCAGTAATCGTGGCGCTCAATATGATGGATATCGTTGAAAAGCGCGGCATGGAAATCGACATTGCCCGCCTGCACGATATGCTGGGCGTTCCCGTTGTCCCCGTGTCGGCGCGCCGGCGTACGGGCATCAAGCCGCTTATGCATGCCGTCGTGCATCATTGGGATGTCAAAGAGCCCGAAGTGTTTTTTCATGGACACGACGATTCTGATCTGCCCGAAAAGCATGCACGCTACGCGATGGTGTACCGCGTTGCGCTCGAGGAAAGAATCGATGCGGTCGAGGCTGAGCTGAAACGATGCTATCCCGATATCGTTAATTTGCGTTGGCATGCAATCAAGCTGCTCGAACAAGACGATGAAGTGACGAAGAATCATCCGGTCGATCTGCCCGAAATACTCGATCGCAGTTATGAATCGGATATCATCAACCAGAAATATGATTTCATCGAAGAAATCGTTGAAGAGACGCTGGTCAATCGCGATGAAAAAGCCGAGAGCACCGATAAAGTCGACCGCCTCGTTACCAATAAATGGCTCGGAATCCCAATCTTTTTAGTGGTGATGGGGGCAATCTTTTTCTTGACGTTTGCGGTAGGGGATTGGCTGCGGGGTTATTTTGATATTCTTATCGAAGGTGCAGCAACCGCCCTGTCCGGGGGGCTTGCCGCCCTTGGCACTGATGAATTACTGACATCGCTGGTGGTCGATGGTATTCTTTCGGGTGTTGGGGCTATTCTTTCCTTTCTGCCCAATATCGCCATCCTGTTTTTTGCCCTTGCGCTTTTGGAAGACAGTGGATATATGGCGCGTGTCGCCTATGTCATGGATTCGGTCATGGGTCGCCTGGGGCTTTCGGGGCGTGCGTTTTTACCGATGGTGTTGGGCTTTGGCTGCTCGGTGCCGGCTATCATGGCCACGCGTACGCTGGAAACACGGCGCGACCGTTTCAAAACCATGCTCGTGACCCCTTTTATGTCGTGTTCGGCACGTTTGCCCATCTACATTTTATTCGCGGGCATGTTTTTTCCTTCAGCTTCCGGATTGATCGCCTATTCAATGTACCTGATCGGCATCGTGGTGGCGCTGTTTGTGGCGTGGGTATTCCATCTCATCGACAAAAAGCGCGGGTTGCCCCATAACGATCTTCTGATCGAACTGCCCGAATATAAAGCGCCTGCCGCGCGCACCGTAATCGTGTATGTGTGGGAAAAGGTTAAAGATTACTTGCTCAAGGCCGGTACGACGATTTTTATCGCCTCGATTATTTTGTGGTTCTTGCTCAACTTCGGCCTGTCGGGGCATACTGCCGATATATCGACAAGTTTTGCCGCCATCATGGGGCAGTGGGCCGTACCGTTTTTCGCGCCGATCGGTTTGGGCTTCTGGCAAATTGCCACCGCGCTTGTCGCGGGCGTTTCGGCCAAGGAAGTGGTTGTTTCCAGCACGGCGATCCTCTTCGGGGTTGCCAGCGTGAATTCAGCGGCTGGCATGGGAGAGCTTGCCTCGCAGTTGGGTGCGTTCGGCTTCGGACCGCTCAATGCCTATTGCATGATGGTATTCTGCCTGCTCTATGTGCCCTGTGCCGCAACGATCGCCGTGATCTTCAAGGAATCGAAATCCTTGAGTTGGACGGTCTTTTCGGTGCTGTTCCAAATCGGCGTTGCCTGGACTGTTACGTTTCTTATCTTTCAAATCGGTAGCTTTCTTATCGGATAGCGGTTTGCGCTTCTGTTGTTTGCGTTGCTTGCTGTTCTTTTCCCGAAGTGCCACTAATAGGCCTGGATCGACAGCTTCCTCTCTCGTGTAGGGTCAAGAAAGACCGCTGACTGCCTACATTTTTCCGAAGATAAAAGCGTACAACAGCGCATTGTGCGCGAACTGGATTTTGGGCACGCCATCATTGCCGTAGACGCGCTGTTTCCACACAACCGACATGCCCAAGCGCCCCCAAAACAGTTCTGGGGGCGCTTCCGGAGAGGGGTTGGTGCAAGATTGTCGCTTGCTAGCGATTGCCGAAAAATTACTTCCCAGCGGGTTCTTGCTGGGTGATGCAGTGGATGTTGCCGCCGCCAAAAACAACCTGGTCGGTTTTTACGCCCACAGCTTTGTAGGCGCCCGCACCCCAGGCCTCGTCAAACGCAGCCTGAATCTGTTCTACGGCCAAGGCATCGTTTTCGTCACCGTACTGCGGCACGATAACGCCGCCGTTAACGATGAGGAAATTCATGTAAGAAGCGATCAGCGGCTCATCGGCAATGCGGGGCTCGGCGTTTTCATCGACGTCGATGGAATCACACGATGCCTGATCCATGTACAGCGGGCGCACCGGCATACACAGCTTGGTAACTTCAAGCGTGCGACCCTTGGCATCCACTGCGTTGGACAGGGTTTTGTAGGCAGCATGGCACTCGCGATAAAACGGGTAGTCGGGGTCATCAGACCAAATGCAGAGCATTTTGCCCGGAGCCACATAGCAGGCGACGTCATCGATGTGACCGTTGGTTTCTTCCGGATCAATA
>JAVWCK010000067.1:0-3634 GCA_036649035.1 Raoultibacter sp. | reverse complement strand
TTCCGTGTAGTTACTCGCAAATTTGATGCCAGAAAAAGAACCAGCCGAAGTGGATTCGAGGGTAAAGTGCGTACCCGACCAGAAGATTTCGGGGTGATCAGCCAAGACGGCATAATATGCTGCCTGCGCATCATTCTTGCTTGTGCTTCCCAGATAGACACTGCCCCGGTGCAACAGCAACGCATTTAATGAAGCGACGTATCTATCCTGTGCCACACTGTTAAGCTCAGCATAAGCACACCCATTAACGACAGTCATAAAAGCCACGGCAACCGACCTGTCGGAGGTGTCAAGAGAGGGCGTGTCGCCCCTCGTCAACCCAAGCTCTTTAGCGCCATATCCTACGGCAAGCACCACCGCAAACAAGACGAACATTCCCTTTAAGAACTGCTTCAACAACACCCCCGTCCCTCGCGACCGAAGTTCATCATAGCGCAACAGGAACAAAGAACACACCGAACACCCCTTTATACCTGGTCGATGCGAGAATGCGAGTCATACGGGGCAGAAAAAACCAGCGACCGCGTTGGCGCAGGTTCGGCATCGGCATCCCAAATTAAAAGGGGACTTACTGTTTTTGCATGGTAGAATGTACGTTCTACCCTGAATCTCAACTGCAAAAACCTTCACGTATCGCAAGACGCTGCGCTTGGGTGAAGCATCTTGTTTGCCGGAACAGCACACCACGAAGCCCGATACAACCCAAAAGAATAGACTATGCAACGCGAAAAAATTAAACCGATATTATTCAGCATCATCAAGCACTCCAGCAAGGAAGAGTTAAAAAAGCAGTTACCAAAAGATATAGTCTCAGGCATCATGGTGGCCGTGGTGGCCTTGCCTCTTTCCATCGCCCTTGCCATCGCTTCCGGCGTAAGTCCGGAAAAAGGTCTTTACACAGCCATTATTGCCGGATTTCTGATTGCCTTTTTGGGCGGAAGCCGTGTGCAAATTTCTGGTCCCACCGCAGCCTTCGCCACGATTGTGGCGGGCATCGTGGCGGCAGACGGCATAGATGGACTATTTGCAGCCACCATTATCGCGGGCATTTTGCTTATGCTGATGGGCTTTTTCAAGCTTGGCGCCATTATTCGTTTCGTGCCCTACACCATCACCACGGGCTTTACCGCAGGTATTGCAGCTACCCTTGTCATCGGCCAGCTCAAAGACTTCCTGGGCCTCACCTTACCCGCCGGCACCATCACGGTGGAAACCCTGGATAAATTGCAGGCCGCCGCCCAAAACGTCGGCACGGTGAACGGGCAAGCGCTCATCGTTGGCGCGGTGTGCCTTGGCATCCTCTTTATGTGGCCCAAGGTGAACAGAAGAGTTCCCAGCTCTTTGGTGGCGCTTATCACAGGGATAGCCATGGTGAACCTCTTCGGAATGAACGTGAATACCATCGGAGACCTCTACACCGTCAACAGCGGCCTTCCCTCCTTCCACATTCCACAGCTTAACGTGGGGATTTTCCGAGACCAGTTAGCCAACGGCATCACCATTGCCATCTTGGCCGCAATAGAATCGCTTCTATCCTGCGTGGTTGCCGACAGCATGATTAGTTCCCACCATCGAAGCAATATGGAACTCGTGGCGCAGGGTGTGGGCAATATCGCATCCGTGCTGTTCGGCGGCATTCCGGCAACAGGCGCCATCGCTCGCACTGCCGCAAACGTAAAAAATGGCGGCCGTACCCCCGTCGCCGGCATGACCCATGCAGTGGTGCTGCTTCTCGTGCTCGCGTTTCTCATGCCCTACGCCGCGCTGATTCCCCTGCCCACCATTGCGGCGATTCTGCTGCACGTCGCGTACAACATGTCCGGCTGGCGCAATTTCGCCCACCTATGCAAAACGTCTTCCAAGGGAGCAGTTGCCGCATTGCTGCTCACCTTTACGCTGACTATCGTCTTCGATTTAGTGGTAGCCATTGCCGTCGGCATGCTGATCACCGTGGTTCTTTTCATGAAGATGGTGAGCAAGGAAACCGAGGTCAAGGGCTGGAAGTATTACTGCGACGAAGATTCCGAAGTCACCCATCTGCGCGAGCTGCCCAAAAGCGTTCGTGTCTATGAGATAAACGGACCCATGTTTTTCGGTATGACCGATCGCATCACGGACATCTCGGTGAAATCATTCACTAAATATCTGATCATCCGCATGCGCGGCGTACCTTCACTCGACTCCACCGGCATGAACGCACTGGAAGATCTCTACGCCTATTGCCGCGAAAGCGGTGTCAGCCTCATCTTTTCCCACGCCAACGACCAGCCGATGAAAACCATGCAACGCGCAGGCTTCGTTACCTTGGTCGGCGAAGATCATTTCCGTGCCAACATCGACGATGCCATAGCCTACGCACGTCAACTGCTGGATGAAGAAGCAGAATCGCTACGAGAGCCCCAAACGAAGAATGTCTCGTAGCTTTCTTTCGCCGTACGCCGCTAAAAAAGACACATTCTTTAAAAACTCAACGTCCTTTGTGCGCTTCGGAGAGATTACCTGTCCCTTTCACCGAGTCGTGCCAGCCGATTAAATCGGGTGCCTTACTATTGGTAGCTTCAAGCTATCAATTAAAACACGTACCAAAGGAGGATGGACTATGGCGAAAAAAGGGTTCTGGAATATGTTCCGGGCGCTTGGAACCGCATCTATCCCTCATCATAAGGATACGGCCGAACTGGTAACTTCATTCATGCCGCTTCCCCACGAAATCGTCTTACCCATGCAGCAGCACATCGGCGCAACGTGCGAACCGGTGGTGAAAAAGGGTGATGTCGTTGGCGTGGGCAGCCTTATCGGGCACACGCCAAAGGCTTTGAGTGCCGATATCTTTTCGGGGGTTTCGGGAACCGTGGCTGAAGTGCGCCCGGTGTTCTATTCGACGGGAAAAACCGACACCGCGGTGGTGATTACATCCGACGGGCAACAAACCCTCGCCGACACCGTCAAGCCGCCCCAGTGCTCGAATCGGGAAGAATTCCTCGCAGCAATCAAGCGCAGCGGATTAGTGGGGCTGGGCGGCGCTGGATTTCCGACCGACATCAAACTGATGCCTCCCAATTTGGACGAAATCGACACGCTGCTGGTCAACGGCACCGAATGTGAGCCATACCTGACCACCGACTATCGAGAAATCATGGAACACGGCGAAAGCGTGCTCGCAGGGATTCGCACCTGCCTTACCTTTCTCGGGGTCCCCCAGGCAATCCTTTGCATCGAAGACAACAAGCCGCGCGCTATCGCCCACATGGAAAACCTCACCGCCGGCGACCCGGCGATCTCGGTGCGATCGCTGCGTAGCCAATATCCGCAAGGCGCCGAAAACTTGCTGGTATACAACGTGACGGGACGCACCGTTTTGCGCGGACTGCGCCAGACCGATGTGGGGGTTATGCTCTTCAACGTGACAACCATGTCGATGATCGGAAAATTCTTTGTCGACGGCATGCCCTTGACACGCCGTCGCCTCACGGTTGCAGGTGACGCCATCGCTCACCCCCAAAATCTCGAAGTGGTTATCGGAACCCGCATAGGAGAAATCATTGATTTTTGCGGTCTAGCTAAAGAGCCTCGAGAAATCGTCGTCGGCGGCCCTATGATGGGCAACGCCCAGATTGATATCGATTATCCGGTT
>JAVWCK010000066.1:0-3641 GCA_036649035.1 Raoultibacter sp. | reverse complement strand
ATAATGCTGCTGCAGCAAAGCGCATTGTTTCGAGATGCGGTCACGATACTGCGGCGCGCTGGAATCGCGGAAGGGGCGCCTTCTTTCTTGTTCCGAAGGGTTGTCGACCAACGGGGCAAGGGGCTTGCTTTCGGGTGTGTTGGTCGCAGGAATCTCAAGAGCTGGTTTTTTCTGACGGGAATCGTTGACGGTTTCAGGGGTCTCGTTGTCTGCCCTGTCGTTTTGCGCCTGGTCGATCATGCGCTGTGTTTCGTTTTTGTCAGGCGCATTGAGCGAAACGAGCTCGATGCTTTCGGCGGCAGCTTGTCCGCCCGGCAGTATCTGGCGAAATCCGCCCTGCCCTATGAAGTACATGATCCCGAGAAGATACAGGGAAAGCAGAGCCACTGCAGCAAGGGGGGCGAGTCCCAGTACGTTGAGCTGCTCGGCGAAACTGCCGCCGACAAATCCGATATCATGGAGGAGGTAAACCACGCCGCCGAAAAACCCATAGATGAAAACCGGGTTGATGCCGCTGTCGCGTGAGGCTTGCGCGCATTGGATCATCATAAGCATGATAGCGATGCTGTAGACCGCATAAAGAATGCCGGCATAGATGCTTGAAAAAGCCCGTCCGGCAAAGGGGAGCAGGGCGAATGCGGTGATAAGCAGCGGAAAGAAAAACTGGTACGCACTGGTCACGTTGATGTGCAAGCTCTTGTTCCGCCAAACAAGCAACAAGCCCAGGGCTGCTATGAGCGACCCTATCATCGAGGCGATGTTCACGAGCGAACCGACCTGGGGATCGCCGATGGCGAGGGCGCGAACGACGCCGCAGCAAAACCCGAGCGTTCCTACGCAGAACGCACTGCGCCAGTAATCTCTGATCGCTTTGAGGTACACGTGCGGATGATTGCGGGGGATATCTTCAAACATCGGTTGAGATAAATCGATAGTCCTGCTTTTCAGCACGATGCAAAGTCCGAACAGCGGCAAGAACACGAGGGGAATTAAAAAGACGGTCACTGCCTGGGGGATCAGATAAAACGAAAAATAAAGCAATGCTGAAATCGCCGTGCCCAAAATTAGGTCGTGGGTGCCCGTTTCGGAATCCTGGCTGGCAAAGAGACGTTGCCACAGCATGAAGAATCCTGCCGATCCCAGACCGAGCAAAGCGCCGCCGATAGTGACGAGGGGTGTGGCAAAGCTGCTGACGTAGATGGCACCAATCAAAAAACACCAACCAAGAAAATAGGGAACAGACGCGGTAAGCACGAGAAAGCGTCGTGTTGGTCCGGGAATGAAATAGACGCCTCCGGTACTGACGAAATAGCTGAGGGCGAAAACGAGTGACTGTGCCAAGAAAAATTGGAAGATTATCTGCGGTGTCTGAAACTCCATGGGCAAAAAAGGGAAAACGCCACCCCATACTCCGGCGGCGTTGATGGCTAAGAACAGTGCATAGCCAAGAGAGGCGACATTGGGGATAAGTGTTTGTATGCTGCCAGGTGCGCGCATAGGCTCCTTCTTACGTGAATGATGGAAGTATACCCCGTTACCGAAGAACCAGTGACAAGATGGTAAGGTATATCTATAGTAATATCTCAATGTTCATGAAGACATAGTGCGCTAAATCGATGATTTTGCCAATATTGGTAGAGGAGACTGCAGAATGGATCAGGCCATAGCTGAACTACCCTTAGCTCTTTTTACGACGCTGGCACCGGTTGGTATGGGAGCTTTTATTTTGCTTGCAATCGCCTTTTTCACGGTGAGGTTTTCTGATGATGAATTGAAGCGAATAGACAAGATGACGGCGATTCCGCTTGCCCTTGTTTTGATTGGGTTCGCATTTTCTTTTCTTTATCTGGCGAATCCGCAAAATGAGCTCAGCGGGGTGCTCGGCGGAGGGTCGTTGCCTTTATCAAGCGAGATGATTGCAGGGGTTATCGCTTTCCTGCTTGCCGCTGTGTATTGGGTTTTTGCTCTGACGGGAAGAATGAGCACGCTTGTGCGTAAGGTTTTCTGCACGATCGTTGCCGTCGCCGGGGGTATTTTCTCGTTTTTTGTCGGGCTAGCCTACGTGGTTCCCACCGTTATCTCGTGGTATGTGATCTTCCCTCCTTTCGAAACCCTGGGCTTTTCGGTGCTCGGGGGTGTGCTGTTCGGCACGTTCGTGCTCTCTTCATCCAATACGTTGTTCCGCGCAAAATCATCGAGCATGTTCAAGATAGCGGCGACGGTTGCCGCAGCGGTCGGCTTTTTCCTCGGAATCGGGGTCATGTTCTTGCATCTTGGTTACGTTGACACGCTGTCCACTGCGCTCGTGAGCGGCACGGAATTGGTTGCGGGCGTTGTCGGCTACACGGGCATCTTCGTCGTCTGTTTGTTTATAGCGCTGGCTCTGGAAATCATCGCCCTGTACAAAAGCAGCACGACGCTTATTTTAGGTCTGGGGCTTGCCTGGGGAATGGGCGGCATTCTGATTGCGCGCCTTGTGTTTTACGCGATTCGGATGTCAAGCGGCGTGTAGCGCTTGGGGGACTGGCGTAAATCGTTCGTTTGTGGGAAGGGCATCTCTTGGAGGTGCCCTTCTTGTATAAGAGCCTCCTCGCTCCTGAAAAAAGGCGAAAAATACCCGGTGTTAGCACGCAACTGAACAGGCAAAATGAAAAGTCCCCATGTTTTATGTGACACGGTTATCCCTTTGCCGTTATACAGTGTTTTCACAGATTTGGGGAAATGATAAATCTGGCGAAAGTTTTTCTGGAAATGCAGAGATTTTCGTGCGAATCGATAGCGAGATGAGAAACGAGAAAGAGGAGGAATGCTATGTCAGAGTTAATGCCGGATGTTAGTCGCCGTTCGTTTTTCAAGACGAGTGGTGCTTTGGGCGCTTTGGCTGTTGCGGGCGGATCGCTTGCCGCAACGGAGTCCTTGTTTGGTTCTGCCGTACCTCAAGCGCACGCCGAGGCCGAGGATAAAGTTGTGTGGGGCCATTGCGCCATCAACTGCCCGGGCCGCTGTGCTTTGAAGTTCCACGTGAAAGACGATGAAGTGGTGTGGGTCGATACCTGCACCAGCAAAGATGCGACCTTTGATGAGCCGCAGCCTCGCGCCTGCTTGCGTGGCCGCACGTATCGTCGCTGGATGAACAGCCCTGATCGCATCAACTACCCCATGAAGCGCGTTGGCAAGCGAGGGGAAGGTAAGTTCGAGCAAATCAGTTGGGATGAGGCCATCGATACGATCACGAGCGAACTAAAGCGAGTGATCAGCACCTACGGCAATGAAGCGGTCTATATCGACTATGCAACGGGTTCTTCCTCGACGACCGCCCGTACGTTCAATCGCCTGATGAGTTTGCTGGGCGGCTATCTTAACTTCTACAACAGCTATTCAGCTGCGCAGATCGCCTACATCACACCCTATGTCTTCGGTAAAAAACAAAGCGAAGGCAGCTCATTTAAGACGGCCGATGACGCTGAGCTCATTTTGATTTTCGGTTCAAGCCCGACGGAAACGCGTCAGGGTGGTTTGACCACGCATTACGACTGGGTTCGCTTGCGCGAGAAGACCAAGGCTAAAATCTACATGATCGACCCCCGCTTCAACGATTCGATTTCGGGTCATTCGGCCGAGTGGTTGCCTATCAATCCCGG
>JAVWCK010000065.1:0-4550 GCA_036649035.1 Raoultibacter sp. | reverse complement strand
TTTGTCCTATGTCCATAAAATCCCCTCTTCATGAGTTCAAGTTAATCAAACCGAGGTCAAATCTGCCTCCACGGCTGGGTTTTAGGCGTGAGCGGAAGTGTTTATTCGCGGATACGCCAGAGCAATACTAAGTACTATAGTACATAAGCATCGTGAGGGGTATCGACCATTATGATGATGTTGTCGTAGGCGAATAGGTTCTTTTGCCTATCTTTCTGCTGGAAGATATCTTGTGTCGTTTGGTTTGGAGAGTTGTTTTACCTCGTAAACGCCGATTCCAGACGATAGGGTTACGGTTTTTGTACACTTCGTTAAAAAACGACACGGTCGCCAAATGCACGTTTGCACTTTAGCGCAATGCAGTACAATAAAGAAACTTATCAAGAGTACATCACCTGTTTTTCAAAGGAGTATCTTTGCATGAATGTGGCAGCGACTAGCTGCGGCAAAGAAAAACGGTTGAGGACGGGTCGAAGCGACGAGAAAGGATGCTAAAACGATGGCAGAATTAGCAAAAGTTGATTACATTTGGAAAAACGGTGAAGCGATTCCGTGGGCCGAGGCAACAACGCATGTGCTTTCTCACTCCTTGCATTACGGGTCGGCGGTGTTCGAGGGCATTCGTTGCTACAAAGATCCCGATTCCGATAAAAGCTTCATCTTCCGCTTGCGCGATCACATGGAGCGCTTACATCGCAGCTGCAAAATTGCGCTGATCGATATGCCCTATTCGGTGGATGAAATGTGTGAAGCCACCCTTGATCTTATTCGTAAAAACAATTTGCCGAGCTGCTATATTCGTCCGTTAGTGTACCGCGGTTATGGTGTGATGGGCGTTGATCCTACCGGTTCTCCCGTTGAGGTAATTATCGCCGTGTGGCCGTGGGATGCCTACCTAGGGCCCGATGCGCTTGAAAATGGTGTGGCAGTAGGGGTTTCTTCATGGCGTCAACGCTCGAATAATGCTCTCCCGCCGGCGGTCAAATCTTCCGCATCGTATATGAATTCAATTCTGGCCAAGCTTGAGGCGAAAAGCCATGGCTATGCGGAAGCTATCATGCTCAACGAAGCTGGGCTTGTGTGCGAGGGAACGGGTGAAAACCTGTTTATTATCCGTGATGGCATTCTTTCCACACCGCCGCTTTCCGATGGTTTGCTTGAGGGCATCACGCGCGATACCGTGCTGTGTCTGGCCGATGATTTGGATATTCCCGCAATGGAGGAAAGCCTTACGCGTTCTGATCTCTATGTAGCCGATGAAGTGTTCATGACTGGCTCTGCTGCCGAATTGACGCCAATCGGTAGCGTCGATGGTCGCGAAGTCGGCAAACCTGGCCCGATGACGCGTGCACTGCAAGATCGTTTCTTCGATATGGTGTATGGTCATATCGATGAGTATGCCGATTGGTTAACTGAAATTTAAGGCACGTTTGGGAAGGAATTGCGTGACTCGGATATTCACCTATGATTGCACTTTGCGTGATGGCGAACAGTGTGAGGGCATCACGCTTTCCTTGGAAGACAAGCTGCGCATCGTGTCGCGACTTGATACTTTCGGCATCGATTTTATCGAAGGTGGTTTTCCTGCATCCAATCCGAAAGATATCGCTTTTTTCCAGCGAGTTGCTGAAATTTCATTACAGCATGCCCGAATCGTGGCATTTGGGGCAACGTGTAGAAAAGGGGTGGCTGCGGCAGACGATGACGGACTTGCCGACTTGCTGAGGTCGCACGCCCCCGTTGTTGCTATCGTTGGTAAAACCTGGGATGCCCAGGTGCAACGCGCGTTGCAGACCACCCTTGAAGAAAATCTGCGCATGATAAGCGATTCTGTTGCGTATCTGAAGGCTGCCGGCGTGCGTGTTGTCTTTGATGCGGAACATTATTTCGATGGCTACCGCGCGAATGCCGGTTATGCTCTGAGCTGTATCAAAGCGGCCAGTGCTGCCGGTGCCGACTCGATTGATCTGTGTGAAACAAACGGGGGCGCGTTGCCGTTCGAGGTGTCTGAGATTGTTGGCGCTACCGTTGCGCGCTTTCCTCATCAGGCGTTTGGTATCCACTGTCATAATGATTCCGGATGTGGCGTTGCCAACACCTTAGCAGCGGTGAATGCGGGGTGCACGCAGGTGCAGGGCACCGTTAACGGCTACGGTGAGCGGGTGGGCAATGCTGATCTGTTGACCACCATCGCCGATCTTGAGTTGAAAATGAATGGTACGTGCGTGGGGTCTGAAAACTTGGCACAACTGACCGGGGTTGCCCAGTTTGTGGCCGAAACCTGCAACATGGCTTTGCCTGCCCATTGGCCTTATACGGGCGCTTCGGCATTTGCGCACAAGGGCGGTCTCCACGCAAGCGCTATTGCCCGTTTTCCTGAAGCGTACGAACACGCTCGGCCCAGCAGTGTGGGCAATACGGCGCGGATGCTGATAAGCGAACTGGCAGGCAAGGCCTC
The DNA here is from genome assembly GCA_036649035.1 of Raoultibacter sp. Taxonomy (GTDB): domain Bacteria; phylum Actinomycetota; class Coriobacteriia; order Coriobacteriales; family Eggerthellaceae; genus JAVWGW01. Next base: position 2,092 of record JAVWCK010000065.1, on the reverse strand, counting down.
ACTTGTGTCCAAGGCTCATACTCTCGGCGTTGATCTTGAGCGGGATTCCGCATTGACCCAAGTCATTCTCGATGATATCAAAAAGCGCGAAAAGGAAGGTTTCACCTACGAAACGGCTGATGGTTCGCTTGCGGTGCTGCTTCATACGCATGCGGGAAATTTTAAGTCGCATTTTACCTTGGAAAGCTTTCGTGTAATTGTCGATGACAAGGAAGATACTGGTGCTCGAGCGAAGGATGCGCAAAGCGAGGCGACCATCAAGATACATGTGGGCGATAAGCGGTTTGTGGCAACGGGAGAAGGTGCGGGTCCTGTTGGCGCGCTTGATACGGCGTTGCGAACGGCGATTTTAGCGTCTTATCCCGAAGTGGCCGCAATGGAACTGGTCGACTACAAAGTACGTATACTTGACGAAAATGTCGGGACGAACGCCATAACGCGCGTCATGATAACAACGCGTGAAGCGGGCGAGACCTGGGGAACCATCGGTGTTTCGGAAAATATCATTGAAGCATCGTGGAACGCCTTGGTTGATTCGATTGAATACGGCCTGATGAGAATAGGAAAATAATGGACGATCTACGAACAAAAGAAGTTGATGATCTGATCAAAATACTGGCTTCTATTGATAATGAAGATACAATTTTCGCCCTTCTTGAAGATCTATTCACCATTAGGGAAATAAAGGAAACATCGCAGCGTTTATCGGTGGCGCGCCTGCTTGATGCGGGCAAGCCCTATACGGCTATCGAAGAAGCGACAGGGGCTTCTGCAACGACGATTGCGCGTGTTTCAAAATCGTTGAACTACGGAACGGGCGGGTATCGCTACGCGCTCGATATACTGCAGGAGCAATAGGAGCAATCGCATGCCAAAAACACTTTTCGTCAACGCATGTATGAGGAAGGAAGCCTCGCGCACTTTGAAACTTTGTCGCGAATTTCTTGCTGGATGCGAGGAGGTGGCTGAGGTCGACTTGGCTACGATGCACCTGGCGCCCTTTGACGCCGCCATGCTGGAAGTACGATCGGCTTTGGAGGGTACCGGAAATTACGATGATGCACTGTTTGATCTCTCGCATCAATTTGCGCAGGCTGATGAAATTGTTATCGGTGCTCCGTACTGGGATCAGTCGTTTCCTGCCGCACTTAAGATTTATTTCGAGCATGTATCGGTATGCAATATTCCGTTTATCTATACTAGCCAAGGGGAATGCGTCGGACAATGCAAAGCAAAAACGCTCACCTATATCACCACGTGTGGTGGTTATTTACAAGGCGCTAACTACGGTTACGATTATGTGTGCGGCATTGCTCGCATGTTCGGCATCCCGGAAGTGCGCCTCGTAGCGGCTGAGGGTCTTGATATTGTCGGTATGGACATTGAAGCGCAAATGGACAAGGCAAGGAAGATGATGAGACCATGAAAAGGCTTCTGATCGTTGTTGACTACCAAAATGATTTCGTAGAGGGCTCTCTTGGCTTTCCTGGCGCAGAAGGCCTCGATGCGCCGATTGCTGCAAAGATTGCAGCGTATCGCGAAACGGGAGACCAAGTTGCCTTTACGCTTGACACCCATCAAGCCGATTACCTGAAAACACAGGAAGGGAAAAATTTACCGGTCGCTCACTGTCTTGCAGGATCGAAAGGTCACGAGCTGTACGGCACGGTGGCGCATTTGCGCGAAGATGGCGATCAGCTTTTTTTGAAGCCGGCCTTCGGTTCGGTGAGCTTGTTTGAGTGGTTGATGTGTGCTCAAAATGCCGCCGCAGTGGTAAACAAGCTGCCGTTTACGTCGATTGAACTGGTTGGCCTGGTTTCCAATATCTGCGTGATATCGAATGCAGTAATCGCAAAAACCGCCTGTCCCGAAGTGCCCATCATCGTTGACGCTGCGTGTACTGCATCGTTTGATGCCTCATTAAATGAAAAGTGCCTTGATGTCATGGAAGGCCTGCAGATCGAAGTGATCAATCGGTAGTGAGATTTTCGGTAAGCGAGTTTAGGTGACAATGGATACGATGCGGTTTGAGGAGGGTCTGTGGGGGAGGAGACGAGCGCGTTAGTGAAAACGGTTGGTGTGATTTCCGACA
>JAVWCK010000064.1:0-4698 GCA_036649035.1 Raoultibacter sp. | reverse complement strand
TACGGCGAAACTTTTCTTGCCGAAATCGCCGAGTATCGCACGAATAGGTAGGTTGGCATCGGGTGGTTTGATGGCAGTGAGTAAGTGATTACTTCCACTTATGCCCTTTTCTGTCGTGGTGGTGGTTTTGCGGTATAATTTGGGTTCGTTTGTCTGCGTCGACCGAGAAATGTTGTGGTATAGAAAATGATTTGTCGTAAAGCGAGCTTTTTGTCTGCCGTCAAGCAGCAGGGAGGCAATGACCCTTCGCGGTGCGCTTTGAGAAACACGCGGGGCGAGGAAATAACCTATGGGGATCTTTCACGGAAGTCAGACGCTTTGGCCGCTTATTTTCTTGAGAACATCCACGACGACAAACCGGTCGTTGTCTACGGACATAAATCTCCCTTAATGCTCGTAGCCTTTTTGGCGGCGCTCAAAAGCGGTCATGCGTATGCACCCGTTGACATCGCATACCCTTTTGATCGCGTTGAGGATATTTTGTCACAGATAGGAAATCCCTTTGTTGTGTCTTTGGCAGATGATGCGTTCGAGGATGACCAACACCTAGCCCAGTGCGTTCTTTCTAAGCGCGATGTTGAGGAGATTTGTGCGCTACCGTGTGATCCGATCGATCCCGATACCGGGGTTTCAGGTGATGATACGTTTTATCTGCTCTTTACGTCAGGGAGCACGGGGAGACCGAAAGGTGTTCAGATGCCCGCTCGGGGCGTGGATAATTTTTTGGAGTACTTCCTGACCTTTATGCCTACCGAGGGTCCCCAAATATATTTTAATCGCGTCCCCTACACGTTTGATGTGAGCCTTTTTGACATTATTCCTGGTCTAGCAAGTGGTGTGACGCTTTTTGCTCTCGAACAAGAGCACGAGCAGAGCATGGCGCAAACATTTGAGGCCTTCAAGGAAAGCGCCATGACGGTCTGGATATCCACCCCGTCGTTTATTGAGATGTGCCTGGCGGATAAGGCTTTCAACGCGGCTCTTTTGCCGAAACTGCAAAAAATAGTCCTCTGCGGTGAAGTCTTTCGCAATGCCACGGCGCTTCAACTTCTCGACAGATTCCCCGGTGTCGAAATTCTCAACACCTACGGGCCAACTGAAACGCAAGCCGTCACGGCTTTGTCGGTTGATCGTGAACTGGCCGAAACGCTGAATCCTCTTCCGGTGGGCTATCTGAGTCCGGGGATGGAAGCGGTAATTTATGATCCCGAAACGCTTCAGGAACTTCCTCAAAACGCGGTGGGAGAAATCTATCTGGTGGGAAACACGGTTTCAAGCGGATATTTTAAGCGCCCCGATCTCAACGAGAAGGCTTTTTCCGAGAAAATCATGGGCGACGGCTCTTGTTCTCGTTGTTACAAAACAGGCGATAAAGGTTATCTTGACGAGCAGGGTCGTTTGTTTTGTCTCGGCCGCCTCGATTTTCAGGTGAAATTGAACGGCTTTCGTGTTGAGCTGGGCGATGTCGAGCAGCATATCTCATCGCTTCCCTATGTGGAAAACGCCGTTGTGCTGCCTGCAGAAAAAGAGGGAAAGGTTGTGCATCTTGTCGGACACGTGGTGCTTTCCGACCCCGATCTGCCCCCCGTGTTTCGAACGGCTCAAAAAATCAGGAACGACCTCAAGAAGAGCCTTCCTGAATATATGATACCGAAAAAGATTACGTTCCATGATAGTTTTGTCCTCAATACCAGCGGAAAGGTCGACCGAAAAGCGCTTTCCTAGCAGCTATTCGAACACATCAACACTATGGAATTTTATACTCAACCGTCATTTTTTTTGTTTTTGGCAGCCGCTCTTATTCCGGCGGCTATTTTGGGATTTTCCGGAAGACGAATCAGGGTCTACGGCCTCGTGGTTTCGTGCGTGTTCTTGCTTTTTCTTTTCGCCGGCGACCTGGCGGGGATGCTCGCATTTGTCTTCTTTTTGGCGCTTGCAGCTTCGGTTACTTTCTGGACGGTAAGAAGCTGGCAAAGTGGCGAAAAAAGTCTTCTCAAGTTTCGTGTTTCACTTGCTTTGCTGATTCTTCCGCTCGTGCTCTATAAAATCGGAGCTGTTTTCGATCAAAATCTTTGGGGATTTTTAGGTATTTCGTATATCACATTTAAGGCGATCCAAGTCCTGCTTGAAGTGCGTGACGGCATTATCAAGGATATGAACTTGTTCGACTACGCCTATTTTCTGCTTTTCTTTGCTCCCTTCACATCGGGGCCAATCGATCGAAGCCGACGCTTTACCGAAGATGCTGAAAAAATATTTTCTCGCGACGAGTACGCCGACATGCTTGCTCGGGGTATTTTGCTCTTGCTTGCCGGTGCGGTCTATCAGATGGTGTTCGCAACGATTCTATTTTCGTTTTACACGCCTGCACCCTTTATCGGCGACGTTTCGCTGTTTCAAAACATGGTCGAAGCCATTAAGGATTCCTATGCGTATGGTTTCTATCTCTTCTTTGACTTTGCGGGATATTCCCTCATGGCGATGGGCGCGAGCTATTGTTTTGGCATCAAGACACCGCGCAACTTCAAGGCTCCTTTTTTGTCTCTTGACGTGAAGGACTTTTGGAATCGTTGGCATATGACGCTTTCTTTTTGGTTGAGGGATTTTGTATTCATGCGTTTTACGCGGTGGGCCATGAAAAAGAAGATATTTAAAAACAGGCTGCAGACGGCGTGCTGCGGCTATATGATCAACTTTGGCCTTATGGGCGCCTGGCATGGTCTTACTATTGATTATTTGGCGTATGGTGCGTATTATGGCGTGCTTTTTTGTTTGACTGATATCTATCAAAAGAAGTCGAAGTTTCATAAGAAGCATAAAAATCAAAAGGTCTACAAAGCGGTGCAGTGGGTGTTGACTATTAACTTGATCATGTTCGGTATGGCGCTGTTTTCCGGTGAGATTCACCTAATCGTAGGAGGTTTGCTTTATGGATAAGAGCCAGGTGGAAGAAAAGACGCTTGCTTTGTTGGAAGAGGTTTGTGCCGATGACGCGGTTCGTGAAGAACGCGATATCGATCTGTTTGAAGCGGGTCTTCTCGATTCGATGGGGGCAATAGAATTGCTTGTCGGCATCGAGGAGGAGTTTGGCGTTGAAATAGCCCCTACCGAAGTTGAGCGCGATGAGATGAATACGGTCAACCTGATCATTCATCAGATCGAGATCAGGCTGTAGCATGCGCCATTTTATTGCTGTTTGTCTGGGGTTGCTGCTGTGCGGCGGAGTTGGCTTTGCCTGGTATTCGACCCAGCCAAATTTTGGCGATGTTGAACGCATGATTCAGGAAAATCCCTACCAAGCCCATCCCAATGCTGACATGATCAACAACGTCAAATTTCTTGAAACAACCCTCGCAACCCGAACGGCATTGGGGGATAACCCTCGATTGTGTTTGGGGTCATCTGAGCTCGGTCTTGTCGAACCCTGCTCGTCACACCCAAGTCACTTTTTTGGTGAACACAATTACGGGATCGATACGCTTACCGTCGGCCGTCCTTTTTATCAAGATCTTTGGCATGCGATAGAGGTAGGGGCTTTAGGTGATGCGATTCCCGATAAAAAAGTTGCTATATTCGTTGGAATACAGTGGTTTATGTCCTACCAGGATGTGGGGGAAAATTTTCGCTATGCATTTTCGGAGGATTCATATCGGGCGTTTTTAGCGAACCCGGACGTATCATCCGAAACAAAAGAAGCGGTCAAAAAGCAAATGGCGGCTTACGGTATTGCCGATGAAGTTGTTGTGGGAAGAAAAGGGCTTGATGCGATAGCTGGAGGACTTGACGATGCGGTTTTTAGTTTTTTCACTGACGCCGAAAAAACGAAGGCGCTTTTAACGCCTTCGGATGATGACGCGCAAAGCATGAGCACCCCTCTTCCTCCGGGACGCTTTTCGGGGGCGGTAGAAGAGCCAAATTGGGATGAATGGCTTGAGCGGGAAACGATTGAAGCGAAGGACGCATCCTCGAGTAATGCAGACGGATTTCTCGATGCGTACTATCATAATTCTTATGAAGGATGGCTTTATTCAACCAAAGCAAACCCTCCTTTCGTGCCGGGACAAGAGTATCAAGAGACCGAATGGACCGATTTTAAGCTGCTGCTTCAAGTCTGTAAGGAAAGTGGGGTTGAGCCCCTTATCGTGATGATGCCCACTAAGGGAGTCGCTTACGATCAGACGATTTACGATTACGATACGCGGCAAAAATGGTATACCTCGATGCGCGCTTTGTGCGATGACTCCAACGTGCGCTATGCTGATTTTTCTTCGCATGAATACGATCCCTACTTCTTGCGTGATGTTATGCATTTGGGATGGACCGGATGGGTGCAGGTCAATAAGTCTTTGCTTGAGTTTTTCGAAGAGGGAACGTCATGAAAGATTTTATCGAAAAAATTCACTGTTTTTTAACGTCTCAGTCTTGGGGTAGCGCGATTTTTTGGATGCTCTCGGTGTGTTTGATGGTTGCAATTTTGGTCTGGTTTTTTTTGTTTTCGGGCTTTGGGGTACCTGCAGAACCGGTATATGAAGGATTTTGATCAGCGCGGGTAAAAAATTTACCACGGATGCCATCCGATTACCTTTAACGTCGGGTTGCTGTTTTGAAAGGTCTATTGAACCGTAGGAGGTTTGCTTTATGGATAAGAGCCAGGTGGAAGAAAAGACGCTTGCTTTGTTGGAAGAGGTTTGTGCCGAT
>JAVWCK010000063.1:0-4772 GCA_036649035.1 Raoultibacter sp. | reverse complement strand
CGTGCGTTTCCTTACCGGTCCTGCCACCTTTGAACTGCCCGCCTACGATGCGGGTACCGTTTCGGTATTTGCCGCCAACGATGTTGTGTCGGGCGTGACCGAACAGGGTCTTGCCTACCCCTTAGACGATGCGACGCTGAGCAATCGTTCGTCGCTGGGGCTGTCCAACGAACTGGCAGGGAAGGCCGCAAGCGTTTCGGTGCAAAAGGGCACGATTTCCGTGTTCTATCCGCTGGGTCTTTAATTTTCTGAGGCGCCCGTCCCTGGGGGTCGTGCGCTTTTGTGACTTTTTGTCGCTTATTGCTTTCCTCTCTTTTTTCTTGTTGACGATGACGTAGCGTCATCGCGTAAGCTTGCAGCAAGATCGGGCGAGGATGCTGCCGCTTCGATCTTGTATTCCGTGCCTATAAGCTATTTTGTCGGTAAAAAGAGACACGCGCTTCGTGGAGGAGAAAGTATGGCCGAAGCTGCTTTATTGACGGTGGGTGAACTTGCGCGACGCGTGGGGGTCACTGTTCGAACAATTCAATACTATGACCAGGAGGGTTTGCTTGCACCTTCCGCAAAGGGCCCGCAGAACCAACGTCTCTATGCTGAAGAAAACATCGCTGAGCTCTATCGCATTCTTACGCTAAAATATCTCGGGCGCTCTCTTGCGCAGATTAAAGCCGAGGCCGCGCACTTTTCGTCGGGTGAGGCGTTGCATCATCTTGCCGATGGGCAAATGGACGATATTGAGAAGAGTTTTCAGCAACTTTTCAAGCGCTTGACCACGCTGCGCGCCCTGCGCGACGCAACCGATGATGCGGATGCAATCGACTGGGAACAGACGGCGGCAACCATCGAATTGTGCCAGGATGAAAGTCAATTTTTCTGGCGGCTTACCTGCATATCCGATGCGAGCTTGGATGAAGTTGCGCAGCAGGATAAGGCTTTACGTGAAGAATCCATCTCGAAGTGGCACGAACTTATCGCCGACACTATCCGGTTGATGTCTCACCATGAACCGCTGGATTCTGAACGCAACCGCGGCTTGGCGCAGCGCTATCTGGAATTGGATGAATCCCAACAGGCGCTTTCGGCCGAGCAGAATTTTATTTTGATGGAGAACATCGCACCCCACGGCCATGACGGCTCATTTGATGAGCTGCGCCAAACGGTGTGTGATTATTTGGAAACCCTCGTGGCGACATATCGCAGTAGCGCAACATAAATAAGCTATCCAAGCACCTTACATAAGGGCGCGCCTTTGCAAGGGTGGCCTGATGAACTGCACCCTAAGACCGGCAATGAGCCGGGTAAAGCACCGGTAAAGAGAAAGAGGCTTTAAGTGATCGTATCGTGGATGACAACCAATCAGTGCAACCTGAAATGTAAGCATTGCTACCAGGATGCCGAACACGCGCAAGAGCACGAGCTTTCCACTGACGAGGCGCGCCGCATGATTGATGAGATAGCCCGTGCCGGCTTCAAGATCATGATTTTTTCGGGCGGCGAACCGCTTATGCGCCCCGACATCTATGACCTGGTAGCACACGCGGCCGCACGCGGTCTGCGCCCCGTGTTCGGCACGAACGGCACGCTTCTTACCGAAGAGGTGGCGCAGCGCTTGAAAGCGTGCGGGGCGGCGGCGATGGGTATCAGCGTCGATAGCCTGGATGCGGCCAAGCACGACGAGTTTCGAGGGCTTGAACATGCCTTCGATTTGACGCGTGCGGGTATCGAAAACTGCAAGCGCGCAGGGTTGCCGTTTCAGCTGCACACAACCGTGGTCGATTGGAACCGTGATGAAGTGTGTGCCATCACGGATTTTGCCCAAAGCATTGGGGCGGTGGCCCATTACGTGTTCTTCCTTATCCCTGTTGGGCGGGGTAAATACATCGAAGAAACCTCGCTTCAGGTGAAAGAAAACGAGGTTTTATTGCGTCAGATCATGGCGAAACAGGCTGAGGTTTCCATCGATATTAAGCCGACCTGCGCGCCGCAGTTTACGCGCGTGGCGAAGCAGATGGGCACACCTACGCGGTTTTTGCGGGGATGTTTGGCGGGGCTTAGCTATTGCGTTATCGGGTCTGAAGGTATTGTGCGGCCATGTGCTTATATGACCGAAGAAGCGGGCGATGTGCGCCAGCAACCCTTCGACGAAATATGGCGGGAAAGCCCTGTGTTCAAGACGCTGCGTACGCAAGATTATCAGGGTGCGTGCGGCACCTGCGATTACCAAGAGGGGTGCGGGGGCTGTCGCGCACGTGCAGCCTACTATCACGATGGCGACATTTTGGCACAAGACGACTACTGCGCCCACGGGCAAAAATTGATAGAAGCTTAAGGCTGAAACCAGGCGAGAATAAAGGAGAAATAAAGCATGGTGCAACACATTTTAGTGAAGAAGGCGGGAGTGGTGGCGCTCGCATCGGTTTTGGCGGCAGGTCTGATGGTTCCTCTATCGGGGTGTGCCTCCGTCGCGCAAAATTCTGAGCCGACCGCTTCGGCAAAGGCTGCCGGAACAAGCGCCTACACGTTTACCGACGATTTAGGTAACGAAGTGACCGTGAGCAATCCGCAGCGCGTGGTGGCGTGCATGGGCAGTTTCGCCAATATATGGGAACTTGCGGGTGGCACGCTTATTGGCGCCACCGATGATGCGTTTGCGGATTACGGCATCGCCGAAGAGGGCATCGCCAAAATGGGGGATTTCACGGCACCCAACCTTGAGCAGATTATCGCTGCCACACCCGATTTTGTGATCATGACCGGGTCGTCTTCCGGCCGAAACGGGGCGACCAGTCAAACCGATCTCAAGGAAGGCTTAACGGCAGCGGGTATACCGGTTGCCTATTTTAACGTGACCACGTTCGATGATTATCTGCGTATGCTTAAAACGTGCTGCGCCATCACCGGTCAAAGCGAGCGCTACCAGGAAAACGGCCAGGCGGTGGCCGATGCCATCGCCCAGATCAAAGAAAAAGTTCCTGCGGGCACCACTCAATCTACGGCATTGTTGATGACCACGTATTCGGGTGGCACGCGGGTGCAAAATTCAAAAAGCATGACCGGCGCGATGCTGGCCGATTTGGGAGTTAAGAACCTTGCCGATGAAAACAAAAGCCTTTTGAAGGATTTTAGTTTGGAATCGGTGATCGAGCTTGACCCCGATTTCATCTTCGTTGTGCCGATGGGCAACGATGATACTGCTGCGATGGCGAATTTGAAGCAGGCAACACAAGCCAACCCTGCATGGGGCGCACTTTCCGCCGTGACGGGCGGACGCTATATCACGCTTGATAAGGGTCTGTTTCTTTACAAACCCAATGCGCTTTGGGCCCAAAGCTATCAGGTGCTTTTTGATGATTTGTACGCGTGATAGGGCGGCCAAGTCGGTGGATCCTATAAGGCATAAGCACGCCGTGCCCCGTGTGGCAGCTGTTACTGCAGCCGTTTTGGTGGCGGCAACGATTGCGGCGACCCTGATGGGATCGTCGTCGGTGAGTTTTGCCGATTTGGCAGCGCTTGTCAGTGGGGGGCAAATAAGCGATGCAGCGAAAAGCATTTTGATAAACGTGCGCTTCCCGCGGGTGCTAGCCGCCCTGTTGGCGGGGGCGGCACTTGCCACATCGGGTGCTTTGATCCAGGCGGTGCTTGATAATCCCTTGGCAAGCCCGAACATCATCGGCATCAATTCGGGGGCGGGATTATTTGTTTTGTTGGCGGCGTCACTGTTTCCGGGGCTGTTGTGGCTGCCTCCGCTGGCGGCATTTTGTGGTGCGCTGGTGGCGGCTCTGATCATTTTCGGCATCGCGCTTGGCGCCAATACGTCGCGGCTGATGGTTGTTTTGGCGGGCATTGCCATCACTTCTATCTTCGGTGCAGGCATAAATACGATCCTCATCATCAACCCCGATGCCTACATCGGTTCGGCCACGTTTTTGGTAGGTGGGCTTTCGGGCGTGCTTATGACTTCATTGGTGTGGCCAGCAATCTATATCGTGGGGGGTGCAAGTCTTGCGTTTCTGTGTGCCGGTAAGCTCAATATCATGGCGCTGGGCGACGAAACCGCCCATGCGCTGGGCATGTACGTGGGGCGCACGCGCATGGCATTGCTGGGGCTGGCGGCAGCTCTTGCCGGGGCGGCGGTCAGCTTTGCGGGACTACTGGGATTTGTGGGGCTGATCATTCCGCATCTCGTCCGTTTTTTTGTGGGGCATGACAATCGGTTTATCTTGCCGCTTTCCGCAGCGATTGGTGCCGCATTCGTGGTTTTTTGCGATTTGTTGGCACGCGTGCTGTTTGCTCCCTACGAAGTGCCCGTCGGTATTTTGATGGCATTTTTCGGGGGGCCGTTTTTCATCTACCTTATCTTGAAGAATCGTAGGGACAATCTTGATTAACGCCGTCGATATGCAAGAAGTCTCTTTCTCTTACGGGGAAGCACCTTGTCTCGAAGGGTTGTCGGTGTCATTTCCTCAGGGTTGCATCACCAGTATCGTCGGCCCGAACGGTTGCGGAAAATCAACGCTGATCAAGCTGATCGACGGGATGTATCGGCCGCAGGCAGGCGAAGTTAGGGTGTGCGGGTGTGCCACGTTGGGCTTGGGAAGCAAGCAACGTGCGCGCATCGTGGCAGTGCTTGCTCAGACAAGCCGCCCGCCTGCGATGAGCGTCGAGGCGCTTGTTGCGTGCGGCCGTTATCCCTACCAGCGCCATGCCGGGCGGCTGGGAGCAGAAGACAAAGATCACATTGAGCGGGCACTTGAACTGGCGGGTGTGATGGC
>JAVWCK010000062.1:253-5769 GCA_036649035.1 Raoultibacter sp. | reverse complement strand
TGGCCGTGACTAAAATCAGCTTGCCGGGCTCATGCTTTTCGTTGAGCAAAAGATTGTAGTCGACCTTGGCCTTGTAGTTGCCGTACCGTTCGAGATACTCGTCTGCAACACCGGCCTTTTTTGCAATCTCGGTGATTTTTTCGGGAGTCGTTGCTTGGGCAATTTCAATGTCTGACAGCACGTCGGGCCCTCACTTTCTTTGGTATTGGATGTTTTTAATGAATCTACTAATTCTACTTCGTCTTTTGCTCGAAGATCATGCGCAGTCCCTGTAAGGTCAATTCAGAGTTTATTTCGGTCACCGTCGCACAGAGCGGAGCGATGCTTGCTGCCAAGCCGCCCGTTGCCACAACCGGAGCTTCATACCCCAACTGAGCGAACACGCGACGAATCAATCCATCAACGCGATCAGCTTCACCATAGACAATTCCCACCTGCATCGTTTCCACAGTGCTGCGACCGATGGCGGTATGAGGGTCTTCCAACTCGATTGCAGCCAAGCGCGCCGCGTGACTGAACAAGGCATTCATCGAGGTTTCAACGCCGGGCGCGATGATTCCGCCGACGAAGCATCCGTCACGATCGATGACTTCCATATTCGTTGCAGTACCGAAATCAACCACGACAACGGGAGAGCCATACCGCGCTTTCGCCGCCACCGCATCAGCAATGCGATCGGCGCCTATTTCGTGGGGATTGGTATACGAGGTTAAAAACACCGATTGAGCGCTTTCGTAGTTCACAACAAGCGTTTCGCGACCAAACATTTCCTGCCCCGCAAGCGCCCAACGCTCGGTAAGCGCAGGTACCACGGAAGCGAGTACGACACCATCGATATCGCTTACGTCCCCTCCCTGCGCCAAAAACAAACCACGGAGCTTTAAGCGTAATTCGTCAGCAGTATGAATTGAGTTGGTGGAAACGCGCCACATGTGCTTAAGGCACTCGCCCTCATAGATACCAATGACTGTTTGTGTGTTGCCCACATCGATTGCAAGTAACATATCTTTAACAATCCCCCTTTTGGCGGGTCTTTGCGAAACACTCGTTTTTCCGCATGCTATCATATGGCTACACAAATAAGCACTTCAACAGCTTCGCACACAAAGAATGACTGATGAAATGCACAAAGAATACCTCGCGAAAAGAGCAATCATGATCGATGAACCCGCTCGTATCCTACTCGTAGATGATGAGCCTTCCATCACGGAATTCGTCAGCTACGCCATGAAGAAAGAGGGCTTCACAGCCGACGTGGCCGGTGATGGCGAAAAAGCCCTCGAACTTATAAGCAGAAATCCTTATGATCTCTTCATTCTCGACATCATGCTTCCCGGCATGGATGGCTATGAACTTTGCCGTCGCATCCGTGCTAAAAGTTCAGCACCCGTCCTTTTCCTTTCCGCACGCGACACCGAGCTGGACAAAGTCGTCGGTCTGGAAATCGGCGGTGATGATTATCTGGCTAAGCCGTTTGGCGTACGCGAATTACTTGCCCGCGTACGTGCCCTTCTGCGCAGAGGATCGGGTACCGAAATGTCTGCAAACAGCCACGTTATCACTGCGAGCGGCATCACCCTTAACGAAGATGCCCACACGGCCACAGGTGCCGCAGGCGATATCGAATTGACTCCGCGGGAATTCGAATTGCTTGCAAGCCTGATGAAGCATGCCGGCAAAGTGGTTTCACGCGAAGATCTTCTGCGCGATGCCTGGGGTTGGGAATACCTCACCGAAACGAAAACGGTGGATACCCATATCAAGCGCTTGCGCGACAAAATCGAAGCGGCGGGCTACGACCCGAGCCTCGTCGAAACGGTGCGCGGCTACGGATACCGCTTCAAGCAATAGCGAAGCGCGACGATAGCCATCAAACATCTTTCAACATACTTTTCGCTCTTAGCAACACTGCTTGCGGTGTTTGCCTGCATGATAAGTATCACGATCGCCATATTGTTTCTCTCAGCACACCCCCTCCTCTATCTGATGCTTCTCCCTACCGGACTTATCGTTTTTGCAATCAGTTTAATAATCGGACATTTTTTGGCTCAGCCCTTGCGCGATTTACATCGCAAAATCATTGCCGTACGTCAAGGCAATACCTGCATCGATTTTTCCCCAACGAACAACCTTTATGAAGCCGATGTTTTAGCTCAGGATTTTAAGGAGCTTTGCGAGACATCGCACGCGCAACGCAACGACCTCTCGGTAAGAGAAGAACGTCAGACCGCCTTCATAAGCGATGTTGCCCACGAACTGCGCACTCCCCTGACGGCGATTCGGGGCAACGCCGAAGTTCTCCTCGATCCCGATTTGCCCGATGAGCTCCACACAAAGTTCTGCAACATCATCATCAAGGAAAGCGAACGCCTTTCGCGCCTTTCAAACGATTTACTAACCTTGCAGCATATCGAAGAAGACACAAGCCCTATGGAACTCAAGCGGGTAAACCTGAAAAATCTCGCCCAAGAAGTACTTGATGCCCTAGACCCCATCCTTCGCAAGAGGGAAGCGTATACCTGCATTATCGGAGAGGCTCCTGATGTGCTGGGTAATGCCGATCGACTGAAGCAGGTCATGGCAAACCTCACCGAAAATGCCAGCCGCTTCATCGATATCGGCGGTCATATCACCATCGAACTCTACGGGCTTGAAGATAAATCGATCATCGCCATAAAAGACGATGGATGCGGCTTTGGCGATATCGACCCCACTCTTCTATTCGATCGTTTTTACCGCACCGACACCTCGCGATATCGCGGCACCGGCGGAACAGGCTTAGGGCTAGCTATCGTAAAGTCAGCGGTTGAAGCACACGACGGCACCGTTGTTGCATTCAACCGCCCCGAAGGCGGTGCCTGTTTTTTGGTTGCACTACCTTCCATTCCCCCTGAACTGTAAAGGCTCAGCGTTTAAGTTTTGCAGTATAAACGTACTTAGTTTTCGATGAACCCGAAATGAGTTTTCCCGAGCCGATCGATTGCTCTTCATACATACGGTCGATGGTTTCCTTCATGGTAATGTGGGCGTAGTTCCAGAAGGGATTAATATCGTCTTGCATGATAAAGCGACCCGTACCCGTAAAGTGATAGCGAAGACGACCAAAAACACCCATAACATGATATTCCGTTATGAAATTGATGGCATCTTCGGGCATTTCTCGGCCATTGAGCATGAAGAGAACGTCTTCCCTGATAGCGGGAAGAAAAAGACTGATGATGTAATCGTATATATCCAAACAACTATCAGGCTGAAAGGCCTTTGAGTAATACGCCCGATTCCCTTCAAAATGGTATGCCATGGTTTTATAAAACAGCTCCTGCGCAAGAAAGTGATCATCTTCTTCAATGCGAGCGTAAAATGGCCAATCAGAATAATTATCATGCAGGGATTGATGGGGGAAAACCAAGTCGTGCTCAGTAAACTGAGGTTGTTCAAGCATGCGTCTGAGATAGTCGCGATAAATCCAATGAGAAAGATCTTCTGTGTTCTCGAAATAATTATAAAAGGTCTTCCGATCGATATTGAGCGAAGTGGTCACATCAACCACCGTCACCCTTTTTTTAGGAGGACGTTGCGCGACCAATCCCATAAAAGCCTCAGCTATCTTATGCCTGCTTTTTTCCGCCAAATCCATTGGATGCATCACCTCTCTGAATAAAGCTAAATTTTATGCAGCTTGCATCTATTCATACTGGCTTTTTCAAAACAAATCAAGCCAGCAAAATACCCAATTTTCTGTTTTTGTCCATTCTTGTAATCCAATTTATAAATTGTGGGGCAAAGAAATTTTATACCGGCACAAGTCCTTCTTTTATCACCTTGAGATACATAAGATTATCATGATTGACTTTTTTGAGATCGTGGACAGTATCTCAATTCTGGGAGATTTGAGACCCCACTTTTGTTTCTCTGGAGCTTGCCAGAGACGTCTCTCCCGTCATACATTGTAGCCACCTCGAGATGTACTACCGGAACGTTCCAGCCAATCCTATTCCGATTTGTTTCAAGGAGGAACCATGGCAGGGAAGAATTACGATTTTGTTGTTTTGGGCGGTGGGCACAACGGCCTTATCGCAACGGCGTATCTGGCGAAAGCAGGATTCTCAGTTTGCTGCCTCGAAGCCAACGATGAGTTTGGCGGTGGCACGCGCTCTGGAGAAGTGACAGCCCCGGGCTACATCAGCGAAACGGGCGGCATGATCCACAATTTGATCTCAAAAACCCCTATCGTGAGAGAAGACGAACTTGGCCTCTTCTCCAAATATGGTCTTGAATATATCCATACAAAGTCACTGTTCTGCTCCATCTTCCCTGACCAGACGAGTCTGGTTATGGATCCCGACATTGATAAGGCTTGCGAGAACATTGCGAAATTCTCAGAGAAAGACGCCGTCACGTATCGTAAGTTCCATGACTACATGGTAAAGATGCTCGCTGTTGCCGGCGTCGGATCTCAGTCGCCCCCGCCTCCGTATGGCGCCATGCAGAACGTTATGTACATGAGCCCCGAAGGTCGCGAATTCCAGCGCGTGCTCAATTCAAGCGCCCAGCAAATCGTGGAAGAATGGTTTGAAAGCGAGGAAGTTCGCGTAACCTTCACCCGCTGGTGCACCGAAATGATGATCGATCCCCGCGCCATCGGCACCGCAACGTTGCTGTACTTCACCGGTAGCGTTCATGATCCTAACAATCCGGGTTCCCCCTATCCTAAGGGCGGCAGCCAGAAGTTTGTCGAAGCATTGATGGCCTGCTGCAAGGATGCGGGCGCTGACCTGTACGCCAGTGCACGAGTCAGCGATTTCACCCTCGAAAACGGCGAAATGAAAACCGTTCGCACTCAAAATGGCGAAGAATACACCGCCGACAAAGCAGTCGTTTCAACAATCAACATCAAAGATATTTACGAAATGCTCGGCAATGATGCTCCCGCAGAAGAAGCCGAACAAGTCCGTAAGCTGAAGTACGCCGACTTCTCAGCGCTGAACCAGTCCTTCGCTTTGAGCAAGATTCCCGAATTCAAAGCCGGTCCCGAAGTACTCAAGTCGTACTGCATCGAGTTCGCCCCCCGCGAAGAAGAATACCTTGAAACCTTCAGCAGTTATACCCTGGGCAAATTCAACCCAAGACTGCCTCTTATCACCATTCCTTCCCTTCTCGACGACACCCGTTGCCCTGAAGGCCACTCCGTTGTCAACATCTACTGCTACGCTCCCTACAAGCTGTGGGGTGACGAGAAGAACTGGGAAACTCACGGCGACGAGCTTAAGAAGGAAGTTTGGGAGTTCTTCAAAGAGCAGACCACCAACATCACCGATGACGATATCGTCGGTCATTGGGGTCTCACTCCGCTTGAGTATGAACAGTGGGATCCCGCGTTCAAACACGGCGACATCGGGCACATCGGCCTCCAGCCGAGCCAGATGTACGACATGCGTCCCTTCCCCGGAAAAGGCCACCTGTATCATGGCGACATCGAAAACCTGTACTTCCTCGGTTCCTGTGGCCACCCCGGT
>JAVWCK010000062.1:0-243 GCA_036649035.1 Raoultibacter sp. | reverse complement strand
TTTCCGCGACGTAGTCAAGAAGTAATTTTAGCAAATCACGAAGCAATGGCCAGGCGTGACGCGTTCAGCAAACGCCTGGCCATCCAAGGAAGAAGGCAAAGCTCATGTCACAAAAAGCAGCGAAACGTCCGTCGATCATCGCTAAAACCGAAGACGGAAGCCCCATGGTGGAAGTATTCGGCATGAAAACCGAGGGCAACACCTTGGTTATGGATGTCAAAGCACTCGACAGCATGCGTATGG
>JAVWCK010000061.1:0-5848 GCA_036649035.1 Raoultibacter sp. | reverse complement strand
CTCTGGCGTTCTATCCAACTGAACTATACCCACCGAGACGCAAGCGAAAATTATAGGGGTTTTCGTTGAGGGGCGCAAGACTTTTATTCAAAAAGTCTTGCGCTTTTGAATAAACTTGCAGAATAGCTGGCATAATCGCAGGTCACAAGTTATTTTTCATATCAAATCTCTAAATTATCCCCGGAACCACACCGTTTCTGCATGAAACTGTCTTTCCTTATCCTCTTGGTGAAAGCTCACACCAAGAGGTATGGTGTGTTTCCCCTAAAGTGCACCAGATGCATCGAAACAAGGTAAAATATTCTTGACAATAAAAATGTTCATGAATAAAATCCTCCCCTCTCAACAACCTTTTCCCTTCCAGCGTAAAGGAGCCGATCTATGCAAGCCTTTGAACTCGTTTTACTGCTCCTTGCCGCAGTGTTGCTTTCTTCCGTTATTTCCCAGCTTGTTTCCAAAGTTTCTGCACCCCTGATCCAGATCGGTCTCGGACTCCTGATTGCACTTTTCGCCGTATCCCCCATCAAAGTAACAGTTGATCCCGAGCTATTCCTCGTCCTCTTCATCGCTCCCTTGCTTTTCGATGAGGCCCGTAGCGCCAACAAAACAGCGCTTTGGAAAAATAAAGTACCCATTTTTTCATTGGCATTAGGGCTGGTGCTCGCGACGGTGCTGATTGTCGGTTTTTCCGTGAATTGGCTTATTCCCTCCATTCCCCTTGCGGCTGCCTTTGCGCTAGGAGCAGCTCTCGGGCCAACCGATGCCGTTGCCGTTTCAGCCCTTTCAGAAGAAGCAGCCTTGACCGACCGACAAAAAACGATACTTTCCGGCGAGTCTTTAATCAACGATGCTTCCGGTGTCGTTTCTTTTCAATTTGCCATCGGAGCCATAGTGACCGGCACGTTTTCCCTTGTCGATGCAGGAACCACGTTCGCATTCAGCTTCTTTGGCGGCATTGTGCTCGGATTGATGTTAGGCGCCTGCGGAAACTATCTATTGCGAA
This sequence comes from Raoultibacter sp., assembly GCA_036649035.1. Taxonomy (GTDB): domain Bacteria; phylum Actinomycetota; class Coriobacteriia; order Coriobacteriales; family Eggerthellaceae; genus JAVWGW01. Next base: position 4,845 of record JAVWCK010000061.1, on the reverse strand, counting down.
AAGTTCGCTCATGGGGCCTTGAGAACACGACGTTTCACGTGCTTTTCGAAGTGTTTACCCCGTTTATCGTCTACCTGGCAGCAGAAAGCTTCCATGTCAGCGGCATTCTCGCCGTGGTGGCAGCGGGCTTGGTCGGCTTGGTCGGGCCACGTACGCTTGGGCCCTCCATTTCAAGGTTAAACATCGTCTCTTCAAGCGTATGGCGCGTTTTTTCATTCACTCTCAACGGTATAGTTTTCGTGCTATTGGGAATGCAGCTACCCCTAGCTATGGAGTCCTCTTGGGATAACGTGCAGATTCACAACCTGGAGCTCATCGGATGCGTGATCGTGCTGACCGCTTTGCTCGAGGGTATCCGTTTCGTTTGGATTCTCGCAATGACCCGGTTGAGAAAAGAAGGTCCGAACAACACGCATTGCCGTATCAATAAGACCATGCTGCGCTCAGCGCTTGTTACCACCCTTGCAGGCCCTAAGGGCGCTATCACGCTCTCCATCGCCTTCACCATCCCCTACACCCTCGCTTCAGGCGGAGATTTCCCCCAGCGCAGCCTGATCATCTTCCTGGCTTCGGGCGTTATTTTGCTCACCCTGCTCCTTGCTAATTTCGCCGTACCGCTTCTTGCGCCGAAAAAACAGGAAAGCAGTGCAGAAGCTGAAGAAGCGGCGCAAGCTAATATCGAAATACTACGCAATGTCGTTGAAGCGCTAACGGCACTGCAAACGGAAGAAAACCGCACGGCGACTCAGGCCGTTATCCGATCCTACAACGAACGCATTGCGCGTATCCAGGAGCATAATGATTTAGAAACCGAGCCCCATCGCGAACTGAGAATAAAAGTGTTGCGCTGCCAGCAAAACTACGTGCTCGCACAGATTGAAAGCGAACAGATCGATCCGGTAATCGGGTATAAATACCTTCAGCACCTCGCCCGTGTGCAAAATCTCTTGCTGCATAAAAACGACCACACCTGGCTTCTCCAAAATGCACTACGCCACCTTCACGTCACGCTGCAAGTGGTCTGGCGCATGTTGGTCGATAAAATACCCGGTGCGAAAACAACCGAGCAGGCAAACGCTCTACGTGCCCTTCAAATATCTTCGGGAGAAACCGCTATCGCGCTGTTGCGCAATGAAATGGATGGAAGCCAGTTTGCCGCCGAAAACGTCAGCGTGCTACTGGTGGAGCACGAACACCTGGTAGCGGCCCTTAGAAGTCGCGACGCGCGCCCTTCCATCACCGCCATCACCCATCGTGTCGACAAAGCGGCAGATATCGAGCGTGACGGATTGCGTTTAGAACTTGAGCAGATTCAAGATATGTACGACAACGACCGCATCGGTCGCAGCACCGCCAAGCAACTCCGCGAAAACGTCTACCTCATGCAGATAGACCTGGAAGACCGCATATAGAAGCAAGGATGCATCGAGAAAATATGAGCGGCGGGTACTCGCACGAAAGCCACAAAGGCTAAAACGTCGAGATACCCGCCGCCGCATGATGTCAGGTTGTTACATTTCCGTTGGAGCAGAGACTCCCAAAAGATTCAATGCTTTCGCTAAGACGATGCGGGTTGCATCAAGGAGGTACAGGCGCGCGGCCTGCAATTGAGCATCTTCACCGATGACGTGACAGGTGGTATAGAACTGATGGAAGGTCCCCGCCAAATCCTGCGCATAATGCGTCAAACGGAACGGCGCGCGATCGCGCGCAGCCGTCGCCACCAGTTCACCGAACGCACTCATGGTGCGCATGAGGGTCAATTCGCTCGGTTCAACTAAGCGTGTCAAATCGGTGTCGATAGCGATAAGCTGATCTGCCAGTTCATCCATGGTCATCGTACCCGCAGCCACCGCGCCAACCGCTTCGGCGGGTGCCACCTTACGTAAAATCGAACAAATACGCGCATGGGCATACTGCACGTAATAGACCGGATTAGAAGCATCCTTCTTCTTAGCCGCTTCAATATCGAAATCGATAGGTTGATCACTTGAGCGAGAAAGCATGAGATAACGCGTAGCATCCACGCCCACTTCTTCAATCAGCTCTTTGAAGGTAACCATTTCGCCCGTACGCTTAGACATACGAACAGCTTCGCCATCGCGATACAGATTAACTAGCTGACCTAGGACAACTTCGAGAGCACCCGGACGACCCCATGCTTCCAGCATAGCCTCGCAACGCTTCACGTAGCCGTGATGGTCGGCTCCCCATATGTTGATCAGGTGGTCGAATCCACGCTCAAGCTTGTCGTAGTGATAGGCCACGTCGCTCATGAAATAGGTGTATTCACCATTTTCCTTGATGCAGACGCGATCCTTTTCATCGCCAAAAGCAGTTGACTTAAACCAAATGGCGCCTTCATTTTCGTAAATATATCCTTTTTCCTTCATAGAGGCAAGCGAGCGGGTAACCGGGCTCGTGCCATCCGGTCCTTCCACATATAAGCTGCGCTCGGAAAACCAGCACTCGAAATGGTTGCCGAAGCCAGCTAATGTATCCCGCATATCTTGCAGCATCTCGTTGTAGGCAAGTTCGCGGAAGGCGGCCATGCGCTCTTCCTCGGGCACGTTGACCCACTTCTCGCCATCGCGATCGATGATACCTTGGGCGATATCCTTCACATACCCACCGCCATAGGAATTTTCCGGCATTTCGATTTCCTGACCAAGCAGCTGCAGATAGCGCACGGCAACCGAGGTGCCGAAAATGTCCATCTGCGTACCATGATCGTTGATATAAAACTCTTCATAAACGTTATAACCCGCATGGCGCATAACACGCGCCATAGCATCGCCCAACGTGGCCCAGCGTCCGTGCCCTACATGCATGGGACCGGTTGGATTAGCTGAAACGTATTCAAGATTGACATAGCTTTCGCCTGCAGGAATTTCTCCCTTGCCGAACTCTCCTTTTTCGGTGCGCACCGCACGCGCTACCCCCTGAAAAACGGCAGGAGCAAGCGTTAAGTTGATGAAACCGGCACCGGCGATACTCGCTTGAGCGATCAGATCGTTTTCGGGAAGCGCCTCAACGATAATCTGGGCGATTTGGCGCGGATTCATTTTCGCCGGCTTCGCACATCGCAGTGCAACTGTTGAAGCCCAATCACCATTAGATTCGTCACGAGGACGCTCCAAGGCAGCTTCTGGCATCTCGTCTAAGGCAAGTTTGCCACTATCAATGGCGTTTTTCAGCGCATCGTTGACCAGGTTTTCCAGTTGTTCACGAATCTGCATGTCTCATTCTTTCATCCGTTTGATAATATCGGTTATTGATTCTACCACGCTTCGACCGATAAATCCCCCCTGCTACCGACACGCGCGATATTCGCACAGCACGTACAGACCTCTCATGAGGTTTTCAGGAATACTCCAGACAACAAAACTCCTTCACAAACAGAAATTACCCGATCGTGAAGATTGTCCCGAAAATTCGATATGATCATTTAAAGAAGGGCGCATCATCTTTGAATGAAAAAAATATATAACCCAAGGGGGTTTCTTTTTTTCGAAAGAGTAAAATAGAAAGCATCTTCAGCGTCCAAACGAAAGGAATCATCATGGGTAAATTTCATATTCACGAAAGCGAGACGGGCAAGTTCACCTTTCATCTCGCAGCTGCCAATGGCGAAACCATAGCCGTTTCGCAGGCGTACACCTCGAAAGAGAGCTGCAAAAAGGGCATCCAATCGGTTAAGAAAAATTCATCCCTAGCCGGCATAGAAGACCAGACCATCGAAGGATCGCATGCCAGGCATCCAAAATATGAACTATACCTTGATGCTGCCAGCGCTTTCCGCTTCCGGCTGACTGCCGCCAATGGTAAAAACATCATGGGATCACAGGGTTATGCTTCGAAAGAAAGCTGCAAAAAGGGCATCGAATCCGTGCAGGCAAATGCTGCCGCAGCCGAAGTGGTCGAGTAAGGCGATACTTGCCGCAAAGAAGCGCACCATTAAAAAGAGCCCTCGCAATTGCGAGGGCTCTTTTGCTGCAGAAACAAAGGTAATACGTTTTACAGAATCAACATAGCAGCAGTGAGGATAACCACACTGACGATAGCAATCGTCACAATGATCTTCAACGAGAACTTCAACCATGTCGTGTACTCGATCTTAGCGATAGCAAGACCACCCATGATCGCACCGCAAGTAGGAGCGAAGAGGTTGATAAGACCATTGCCTGCACTAAAGATCATAACCATCGTCTCAACCGAGAATCCAAGCTGGCTGGCCAAGGGACCCATGATGGGCATAGAGACCGTTGCCATACCTGAAGAAGACGGAATCAGGAAGCTCAACACGAGATAGAGCAGATACGATAGCGGTGCGAATATGATGGCCGATACCCCCGAAAGGAAGTTGGCTGCGTTGGTAAGAATCCACTGGTCGAGACCGGTTTCACCCATAAGTACGGTGATGGAACGAGCCAGTGCGATAATCATAACAACACTCATCATGTCAGCAGTACCGTTGATGAAGGCCTTGACGAAGCGGCTTTCAGAAACGCCACCAACAAGACCGATGACAAGAGCCATGATCAAGAACCAGGTAGATGCTTCATCAAAGTACCATTGCCCCAGCGGAAGACCGGTCAAGAAAGCACTCCAACCATCAGAAACAGCTTCTTCGGTAACAACTTCGCCCTTCACGTCGCCCATGAAAGCAAGTTCGCCGCCCACTTCGCTGTCGGTCCAAGCGGCCGTAATTTCCTCACCAGAAATGGGGGTAACCACTTCTTCAACAGCGGCGCCTGCATTAAATGCTTCAACACCGAAGGATTCCCACGGAATGAAGCCGATAATCATGATGACGAAGGTTAAAGCAAATACAACGAGAACGCC
>JAVWCK010000060.1:0-6139 GCA_036649035.1 Raoultibacter sp. | reverse complement strand
ATTAAAAAATACTTCAACCGCAAAAAAAATAAAAACACCTCTTAAGGTTAAAAGACCAAAGATAAAGAATTCGTTAGAGTTCGATAAAGCATTGATCCCACAGTAGCTGATATTTGGTGGAGCAAGCAATATCGCAGACAAGAAAAAGTGGCGCTGGGTTGAATCTACTCGGAAGAATATGAGAGATGTCAAGGCGATTGTTCCCGCGCTTGCAGCCTCGGGACTTCCATTTAACCCATATGAGGGAAGTCGTTTACTTTCTTTATAGGTTTACATAAGATATATTATCAATAAAAGGATAGTGTGAGACGAAGAGGGCTTCCTATAGAGTGTTCTTCAATCAACTTAGCCCCAGGTTGAGTTCGGCGCATTGGTGCTTGACGCGGAAAAATCCCCTTTTAGCAAGTTTGATAAATCACCGCTTTGAACAGCTTCTAAAACTATAGGATACATAATAACTGCTGCATATATATTCAATGCAACCGCCGCTGCGCAAATTACGAGACCCACGATATTCGCTCGTCTCAATCGCGACGCAGCTTGTGCAAATGGCGTTTTGCCTTTAGCCAATTTTGAAAGTTTCGTGCATGCTATGATTTCGATAATCAGGGCAATACTGCTGAGCAAGACTCCGCCGAACATCAACGATACCGGACCGGCAATATTTCCTGCTATCACCATGGTCTGAGCATTCTTCAACATCTTCATCTCTTGTGGTGAAGGCTGAGGCAAAACAGGCTGAGGCTGCTGTTTTGATGGTTCAGGAGCACCATTTTGCTGCTCGGGAGTCTTATTTTCTTCTTCGTTCATTAAAACCATCCTTTAATGCTTCTCGCACGCGTTTGACCTGGTGTTTTTCATACAAAGCTCTGAGAGCCATTCTAAGACCTGCTTTTGCTTCTCCCCGAGTAAATCTACCATGATTTTATTGGTTTCGGGCTATTAAAACTCTTCACAATCTCTTCTTAATCGATAATCAATGCTTTGTGCTTCCGCTTGCAGTACTCTCAGCCCTTCTTGGGCTTCTGCGAGCTGATATGCAAGTACGGTTTGCTGTGCCTGCAGAATCTCAAGTCGTTCGTTTTCGGTTTTCAATCCCTTAGAGTCAAGCTTGATATAATACTGGATACCCTCAATGGAAAGACCGCTTTTCCGTAAAGCGTCAACAAGATGTAATCGCTGAATATCGGCATCAGAAAAACTGCGGATCTTATTTTTGTCACGATATAGGTTGGGAAAAAATCCGCACTTATCGTAATACCGCAACGTGTAGGCTGAAACGCCGGTTATATCAACAACTTCGCGTATGGGATAGCGTGGCGTTGTATCGTGAGTTTGAATTGGCAGAGTTTTTATATCTTCACCCATAGAGAGACACGCACCTTTTGCTTTTCGGGAACAGATTAGAGTAACTCTAAGCTGTTCCCAGTATAGATTAGAGTTACTCTAAGGTCAATCATAGCGACGGTCATAATAGCCGCACCAAACACGGTGCCGCGAGTACAGCGTTAAAGGGAATACCCACCGCTTCCTTCATTGTCGGATTAACGGCGATGAAGGAAGTTTGAAAAAAAGCGGAAGGCAAGATAAGCCTACACGCCGCTGCTTCCAAAACCACCCGTACCGCGTTCGGTGTTATCGTCAAACGATGCCTGTAGCGCAAGCAGCGCTTGTTCAACGCGAACGATAACCAATTGAGCAATCCGATCGTTGGGGAGAATGGTAAAACTGTGTTCACAGTCGAGATTGATGCCGATAACCCCTAATTCCCCCCGATAATTACTATCAATGAGACCAGGAGTATTGACTAAAGTAAAGCCCTGCTTGAGGGCAAGCCCACTGCGGGGCATGATAAGACCCGCATAGCCTTCGGGAATGGCCATGCGCAGACCGGTAGGAATTAAGGCGCGTTCGAAAGGCTTTAAGACGCAGCCTTTCGTTGCACGCAAATCAAGCCCAGCATCACCGGGATGAGCATATGCAGGAAGCGAGGCGACATCAAGAGTCGTCTGAACCGGTATCGATAAAGGGAGCACGATTATTTCAACCCTTTGAGAGCTTCGGTGAATTCTCCCACATTTTGAAAATCTTTATAGACACTGGCAAAGCGGATATAGGCAACATCGTCAAGCTTGGCAAGCCTATCAAGAGCGAGTGTTCCCAACTCTTTGGAATTGATTTCAGTAGTGAAGCTATTGCGCAGCTGCGCTTCTATGCCATCGATAAGTGCAGCGATTTGTTCGGGGGTAATAGGGCGCTTTGCGCAAGCAATAAGAAGACCCCGATAAAGTTTTTCTCGATTATAGGCTTCCGATGATCCATCTGATTTTATAACAACCAAAGGATTGTCGCCAAGGCGCTCATAGGTGGTAAAGCGGCGACCGCATTTCAGGCATTCCCGGCGACGACGTATGGACATCCCGTCGTCTGAAGGGCGAGAATCGACAACCTTTGATTCGAGATAACCACAGGCAGGACAGCGCATATCACTCCTTTTTTTGTATAGGTTATACACTAACATACAGCATATTGTGTCCTCCTGGAAATTTATGAAATATTGAAAAGAAGTGCTCTGAGTCGCAGTCTCAGAGCACTTCACATGAACCTTCCGCAAACGCAGATGCGGAAGCTATGAGGAGAACCCTTGCAACGCAAAAGCAAGGGTATCGGGTAAGGTGAGGCTAGGCGCCAAAGAAAATGACGATGAGTGAAAGGACAGCGCAAGCGCACCCGGCCATGATTGATTGCCCTGTTTTCATTTTATTGAATGGTACCCCGCGCATACTACCAAAGCGCAGTTCGGTAAATGCTTCACTTTGCTTCAATGCGGAGAGCACGTTTGTGTGAAATGAAGGCTTTGATTCCTGAAGAGGAAAAGGGCTAGACACCCGCTGGCCAGGAAAGGCAATAATATGTTCACCCCTATGATTTATGGGGTGCTCCACCTGTAGCGCAGATGTGCCTGCAACTGGATATTGAGTCTTGATGATCTTCATCGATATGCCTCCTTGCTCTTGCATAGAACCTTTGTTCGTGTATACTATAAGACGAACAAAGGTTCACGTCAAGAGAAATTACAAACATTTGTTCGCATTTCTTCGAAAGGATGGTTATGGGCGAAAAAACAACCAAACGCCAGCAGGCGGTACTTGATTGTATAGAACAGTGTATTCGCGAAAAAGGATACGGACCCACCGTGCGCGAAGTCTGTCAAAGCCTAGGGCTTTCCTCCCCTTCTACCGTTCATGTGCATCTACGGGCGCTAGAAGATAAAGGGCTTATCAAGCGCGATCCCTTGAAGTCGCGCTCCATTGCGCTCACTCACCCATCCGAACCCGCTTCAGATGCCACCGCCCTCGCCGCTTCGGGCTTTTCTTCTATGGTTGATTTACCTCTTGTGGGAAATGTTGCTGCTGGTGTTCCTATTCTGGCAGAAGAAAACATCACTGAAACACTAACGCTCCCGACTGACATTGTCGGAGATGCTGCTTCTTTTCTCCTTTCCGTGCGGGGCGATTCCATGATCGAGGCTGGCATCAACGACGGCGATTACGTTGTCGTGAAGGAGCAGCCCTATGCGAATAATGGCGAAATCGTGGTTGCCTTGATAGATGATGGCGCTACCGTCAAGCGTTTCTATAAGGAAAGCAACCGTATCCGCCTACAGCCGGAAAACTCATCGATGGATCCCATCTATACCACCGATTGCACCATAGCAGGTAAAGTGGTTGCCCTATTCCGCCGCATGTAAAACGACAAAAGCCTGGAATGATTCAACGAAGGCCGTAGGGGTTTGCATGTTTATATGCGTGCCATCTTCGGCGTGCGTTTGCCCTATGATATGACAGCGCTCGTGAGCAAGCGACACTAAATCGCCCCGATTGTAAGGAATCACAACCTCAAGCAAAACATCCTGCGAAGCCGCTGACCAGGCAATGCGCGCAATCAGTTCATCAAGCCCTCGCTTTTCTAAAGCAGAGATAAACAGGGCATCTTTATACCGTAGGGCGAGCGCTTCCGCTTCCTCTTCATCGAGCATATCGACCTTATTGAATACGGCGATACTGCCGATTTTATGAGCACCAATCTGGTCGAGCACTTCATGCACCGCATTGATCTGTGCCGCATATTCCTGTGAAGAAGCATCGATAACATGCAGAATAAGGTTTGCACCAAGAATTTCGTCCAAGGTGGATTTAAATGCTTCGATCAAGGTGGTCGGAAGTTTTTGAATGAAACCGACGGTATCTGTCAGGGTTATTTCCCTGCCTTCAGGTAATATGAAGCGCCGCGTTGTTGAATCGAGAGTTGCGAATAGCTTATCGTAGCTGAGCACCTCGGCATCCGTAAGTGCATTGAGCAGACTTGATTTACCTGCATTGGTGTAGCCGACAAGAGCCACACGAAACACGCCACTTTCAGAACGCGTCTTGCGTTGGAGCTGACGGTTTTCATTGAGAGCGGCAAGCTCTCGCTTTATGGAGGTGATACGCTTGCGCACCATACGTCGATCAACTTCAAGCTGGCTTTCGCCTTCGCCGAAGCGCGAACCGACCCCACCACCCATGCGATTCGAGGCAAGATGAGCCCACATGCCGCGCAACCGAGGTAATAGATATTGGTTTTGAGCAAGGCGCACCTGCAAGCGCCCTTCCTTGCTGGTTGCATGCAATCCGAATATATCGAGAATAAGTGCAGTACGATCTATTACTTTTACGTCACTCGAAACAATTTTTTCTAGATTTGCCTGTTGAGAAGGGGTTAGCTCGTCATCGAAGATCACCACATCGGCAGCAAGAGACCGACACAGACCGGCAACCTCTTCAGCTTTGCCGCTGCCGATAAAAGTGCGAGGATTCGGTGAATTGAGTTTTTGCGAAGTCGATCCGACAACCTGTACTCCCGCCGTATCAGCGAGACGCTCGAGTTCGGCAAGGCTTTCGGCAAGAGGCCACACGCAATTCCCCCGATCTATTCCAACAAGGATTGCTCGTTCGCACGGTTCTTCCGTTTCAAAATGTTTGGTATACGACATGAATTATCACGCCTTTCGTAGGTTTGATGAGTTTATTCAAGGGAACAAACGATAGCTTCAAGCTATCCAACCATACGTAAGCGCATCTATCTCACCTGATTCTTCTTTGTCATGATCACGATTCTCCCCACTTACCCGGATATCACCTACAGGCAGTATCCGGGTAAAATCCCTGCAATACGATAAGCGAAAGTGGTGTTACATGCTTTTTTTAATACGCTCAACCGCTTCAAGCAGAAGGTCATCGGGAGTAGTGAGCGAAATGCGGATAAACCCTTCTCCGTCAGGACCATAGCCGCTGCCCGGCGTGACGATCACGTGAGCTTGTTCGAGCAATTGGGTGGCAAATGATTCGGAGGTATAGCCTTGCGGTACCTTTGTCCAGATGTAAATGGTTGCTTTTGGCGCATGGCAATCAAGACCAATCGCCTGAAGCGCTTCGACAACGATATCACGGCGACGCTGATAGAGTGCGCACATATCCTCTATGCAGCTCTGAGAACTGCTCATAGCTGCGATAGCGGCCTCTTGTACCGCATTGAACTGACCTGAATCAAGGTTGTTCTTGATGGTGCCCAAAGCTTTGATAGCCTGTTCATTGCCGCACGCAAACGCGATGCGCCAGCCGGTCATATTGTAAGCTTTGGAAAGGCTGAAAAATTCAATGCAGCACTGCTTGGCACGAGGCCGCTCAAGAATAGAAGGCGCTACATAGCCATCGAAGCATATCTCGCTATAGGCATTATCGTGAGCCAGCAAAATGTCGTGTTCAATGCAAAAATCGATGGCGCGATCGAAGTATTCATCGGTGGCGATGGCGCCAGTTGGATTGTTGGGATAACCGAGAAACATGATTTTCGCCTTGGCTAAAATGTCTTTGGGGATATTATCGAAATCAGCCAAGAAACCATTTTCGGCCTTCATCGGCATGAAATACGTATGGGCGCTCTGCAATGTCGCACCTCCCGAATACACCGGATAGCCGATCGAGGGAGCAAGAACATAGTCGCCGGGATCGACAAAAGCGGTATGCAAATGAGCAATACCCTCTTTTGATCCAATGAGGGCCAGCACTTCGCTCTTGGGATCGACATCGACATCAAA
>JAVWCK010000059.1:0-6247 GCA_036649035.1 Raoultibacter sp. | reverse complement strand
CCAAGACATGGGTCGACCAAGACAATAAATACCAACTGCGCCCCGACAAAATCACCGTGCAGGTTCAGCGTAAATTGACTACTGACACAGATGATAAATGGACCGACTTGCAGACGAAAGGCACCGGCGCCACGCCGGTACCGGTAACCGCAGAACTCACGGGCACTACATGGAGCGCATCGATAGCCGATCTTCCCGCCAAAGATGCCGCAGGAAACGCCTACGTCTATCGTGCGCAGGAGCGCTTGTTCAACAAGACCGACGGTAGTGAAGTGGCCAGTCGTTCTCAAGATGGCAAGACCATCGGCGCCTACCGCATAGCCTCCGAGACGACCACCGAAGGTAAAACCACCATCACTAACACCCTCGATACGGGCGGACTCAAGGTTGCCAAGACGTGGGTCGATGACGAAAATCGCGACAACAAGCGCCCAGGAGAACTGAAAATCGCAGCATCTACCAAAGCGGGCGGCTCCACTATCACCCTCGATGGATTTGCCCCTTCAGTCATCTTGAACAAGGATAATACATGGGCCCACGATTGGGGCCAGGTTCCCCTGAGAGATGCCCAAGGGCGCCCCATTACCTATACGTTGACCGAACCGGAAACGACAGGGTATAGCCCCCAGTACCAAATAGGCACGGGATCGACCATCTCCGGTCTTAGCGCATCCACAGAAATTACCAAGGGTGAAAATATCCAGGTTGCCTTCACCAACACCCATACGCCCGAAACGCTTGCCAAGACGGTTGTCAAGCAGTGGAGTGACAACTCCGACGCTCTGGGTCTGCGTCCGTCGAGCTTGAAGGTCACGCTTTGGGCTACCTACAACAACGGCACCTCCGATGTCAAAGAGATTGCAGGCGAGAATACCTTTACCAGCCAAACGGGCGACACGTGGACCTATGAGTTCAAGGATCTGCCCAAGTATAAAACCGGCCTCATTGGCAAGGAAATAACCTATTCCGTCGAGGAAGAAGCGGTGGCGGGTTACACGCTAACCTATGTGGGTGCCGACAAGCTCAATATGATGAATGCGATAGACACTACCAAGGTTCAGGTTGAAAAAACCTGGATCGACGAGAGCAACGCTCAAAATTCGCGTTTGCCTGCGACCGTTCAGCTTTATCAGAGCCTTGATAACGGTGTCACATGGAAACCCTACGGTACGCCTGAAAATCTTGATCTAACCGTTTCTAAGAGTCAAATAATTTCCTTTACCGGATTGCCTGTTTCGACAAAAAACGAGCAGGGAACACCTTCCACCTATCAATACAAAGTGGAAGAGAGCGTCTTAGGCAATTATGCTACGAGTGTTTCGGGTCCGGTAGGGGCGGTTAAGGATGGTACTGAAACGATAACAATCACCAATACCGCCCATGAAATGACGCTTGCCAAGACCGACGAGGCGGGAACGGCGCTTGCGGGGGCGACCTTCGAGCTTTCTGGCGTGTTTTCCGACACGCCCAGTGGTCAGACAGCCACCAAAACCTTGCTTTCGGGTACGGCGGAGCGTGAAACGTTAATCGGTAAGCTTGTTGCGGGGCAAACCTACACCCTGATTGAAAAGGTGGCACCCGACGGGCAAAAGCGTATGCCGGAGGCGGTCACGATAGTCACCGGTGAAAACGGGGAGCTTTCGCTGGGGGCTGCTACGCCCTCGTATGTGACGCTCGATACCGCCAAGCGCCTCATCACTGTTGCCGATCCGCCGATTGCGGTCACAATCGAAAAGACGGCGCGTGAAGATGGTCGGCCGCTTGAGGGGAGCTACTTCGATGTAACGGGTCTGTTCGTGGGTGAAACCGCCGAACGGACCGTGAACGGAACCGGGGAAGCTTTGACATCGCAGATTCGCGGCAAGTTGCGTGCGAGCGACAGGGCGGCGGTGCAAAAAGCAACTGCGGTCGATATGCAGGGTGGCGCTGTACAGGCCGCGGGCGTCTACGTGTACACGGTGAAAGAAACCGCAGAGCCGGCCGGCTACCAGATCGAACCCAAACCTATTCACTTCGTCGTCGATGACCAAGGCATTATTTCGGTGCTTGATGATGAAGGGACCATTACCACGGTGACAGACGGTGGTCTGACCCTGCAGTTTTCCGACCCCGCTATCAGCGTCGGGTTTGTTAAGAAAAACGCGACGGGAACTTCGTTGGCCAATGCCGTCTTAACGCTCAGTGGTCGCTTTGCCGACGGATCGACGATCAAGACGATTACCTCCAGCGCTGCGCAGGCTGTCAGGCTCGACGCGCAGCTGATCGCCAACCAACAGTACTCACTTGCTGAAGCACGGGCACCGCAGGGATATGTCAAACTTGCTCAGCCGGTGACCTTCACCGTTGATGAGGTGGGAAAGGTAACGTTGACGGGCAATCCTGAAGGGGCAGCTTCGCTTGATGTAACACGCACGCAGGTGACCGTTGTCGACCAGGTCGCACCTGACCCGGCAGACGGAGCCTCGCGGCTTACCCAAACCGGTGATAAGGCGAATGCCGTGCTTTTACCCCTGATTGCGGTGGGTGCCACAGCTGCGTTGGTGGGTGCAGGGGCTGCTAAGCGTAAGCGGCAGACCAAGCGCTAGCGTAGAGAAAAAGGGGGGAATCGCTCGGTTGCCGATTTCCCCCGGGTGGGCGCGCGTGGATGCGTATAATAGCGGTATGGCTGAATTAACTGACGAACAAATCAAACAGGAAGACGCCTTCCTCAAAGGCATGCCGCCGCTGAATATCGGTGCGCTTTTTTTGCCGCCTATCTGGGGTCCTGCTCATGGCATGTGGGCGACGATTCTGTTTTACCCTATCTGGCTTTTAGCAGACAATGCTTTTTATGCGGCGTTTGTTCAGCGTAATGCGCTATCATATATTATTGCAGCGATTATATTTATCACCCTTACGGCAGGCACTTTCGTTTTTGCGCGGCTGGCGCAACCCTTCGCTGCCCATCGTGCGGTGGCAGGGGGTAAAAGCAAGAAAGACTATCTGCGCGCCGAACGCGTTTGGGCGGTTGTCTGCGTCGTTTTCGGCAGTGCGGCCCTTGTGGCGGCAACGTATTACAATGTGGTTATTCGACCCACCTTGGGAGCGTAAATGCTGTGAAAATTGCCGTATTCTGCGTTGGCAATAAACTGATGCTCGATGATGGCATAGGTCCTGCAGCCTACGATGAACTGGTGGCTCGTTTTTCCCTTCCCGAAAACGTGACGCTGTTCGATGTGGGATGTTTGAGTATGGACATGATTTCTCATGTGCGCGATTACGATTTCCTTATTACGGTTGATGCGGTGGATGGCACCGATGAAGAACCCGGTACTATCGTTACGTTTGCGCCCGCCGATATGGCGCGGCATACTACCGCCATGCAATCGCTGCACGATTTGAAACTGATCGATTTGTTTGATGCCGCGGTATTGTTGGGATATGAAGCGGAAGGCCTGTGTTTGGGCATGCAGGTGGAAAACCGCACTCCTGCGCAATTGACCGTTGGATTGACGCCGAAAGTGTACGCCGCTTTGCCTTTGCTGGTGGATATTGTGGTGGGGGAGTTGCGGCGTGTGGGAGTGACGGTGGAAGAAAAATAATACCTGAGAAGTATCATTTAGATTGTGATAAACTGAACCAACGTATATACACGAGCGAGGATCTTTTAAGCAAAGGAAATAACAAGTAACTGGTAAAGGTCCGGGGGTAATGGTGAGTGATGTGGTAAAGCAACGTTCAAGGCGTGTATTTGCGTGCCTTATCAGTCTTGTTTTGTGTGTTGGTCTATCGAGCGCGTTTCCGCTTACACCGGTCTATGCGGCAAATGAACCTTCGGCAGCAGCACAGAGGGATGCCACCTCCACACAAGCCACCATGCAAACAGACAATGAACTTCGGGTGATACGGGTGGGCTATCCTTTGCAAAAAGGCTTGACCGAGCTTTCCGAAGAGGGTGAGTATGCGGGGTATACGTATGAATACCTGAACCAGATTGCCCAATATACTGGTTGGAAGTATGAATTTGTCACTTTTGAAGGATCGCTCAACGAACAGCTGACCTCCGCCCTCAAAGCACTCGAAACGGGTGAAATCGATATTTTGGGTAGCATGAGCTATTCTCCTGAGCTTGCGCAAACCTACGATTATCCTACTCGCAATTACGGTTTGGGCTCCACGGCTCTTTTCGTTCCCGATAAAAATCCTTCCGTTAGCGCTTCAAATATCTATTCGACACCCAATTTGCGGATTGCTGTGCGATCTAAGGCAAAACAACGTCGTGCCGATCTGCAAACCTATGCCGCTCTGATCGGGGTTAGCGGTTATGAAGAAGTGGAGTGCGCCAGCGAAGATGAAATGCTTCAGGCGGTTTTAGACGGTCGTGCCGATGCGGTTTTAGGGGTCGATCTTTCGCCGCTCTACGGATTTCACGTGATTGCGCGCTTTGCTTCCAAGCCGTTTTATCTTGCAGCTTCAAAGGGTAGTGCCGATATAACAGCTGATATCGATGAAGCGTTGGTGCGTATTGAAGAAAGCGAACCGAACTATTCCAGCGAATTGTTCAGCAGGTATTTCAATAACAGTACCACGGCGCTTAATCTCAATGAAATGGAGCGGTCCTATATTGAACATGCTCCCGTGCTCAAGGTTGGGTTGATGCCCGATCGTGCTCCCTTGCAGTATTTCGATGAAAAAACAGGACAGCCCGCCGGCGTTTCGAAGGAAATGCTCGACCGCATATCCAAGCAGACCGGCTTGAGATTCGAGTATGTGGTGCTGGATTCTACCCGCGATATGAAAGAACAGATTGCCGAACGCGATCTTGATATCGTAGCGGGGCTCGATGCGACGTTTGGGAAAACCGATGAATTGGGCGTTTCCCTGACAGCGCCCTACGTAACCTCGCAGACGATGGCTGCCTTCCGGGAAGATGTTTCGCTTAATGATTTGAGGGCGAAACGAGCCGCGGTGCCCATTGAGCGGTTGGCGCATGCGCAGGCCGAAGGTCTTAATGCGGTGGGATATTCCACCATCGATGAATGTCTTGCCGCAGTCGATCGAAGGGATGCGGATTTCACGTTTGCGAGCAGCTATGTAATTCCCTATTATCTAAGCGCATCGGGGTATTCGGGTATTCGTACCACCCTTGCTCCGGCGCAGGGCTCCCAGCTCTGCTTCGGGGTGGTGCGTCCCGTTGAGGCCGATCTGATCAGTATCCTCAACAAGATGGTGCAAGGCGTTTCGCCGGTCGATTTGAATGCGATGATTTACGCGAATTCATTTCCCGAGCAAAAGCTTGGTTTGAAGGTGCTTGTTGAGCGCTATCCGGTTCCGTTTGCGGTCAGTGCCTTGGTATTCGCCCTGGTTATTGTCGTTATTTCGGGCATCTTCGCACGCAGCCGTGCGCGCATGGCAAGCAGGGATTCGCTGACGGGGGTCTATCATGCGGCAGCGTTTCGCAAGCAGGTAGATCCGCTTTTGACGTCTTCGAAAGGCGAACACGGCGCTTTCGTGGTGGCTGACATCGACGATTTCAAAAAGGTGAACGATCTTTGCGGTCACTTTACCGGCGATAGCGTCTTACAGTCGGTGGCCGAGGTGCTCAAGCAAGCCACTCGACCGGGGGACGTGGTTGGTCGTCTGGGTGGCGATGAGTTCTTGATGTTTTGGACTGAGGGCAAGCGGGAGACGATTGACGCGCGCTGTGAGGCTTTGATCGCAGCGATTGCGCAAGAGCTTGAGGGCAAACCCGGGTGCACCACGCTCAGCATCGGTATTGCTTGCGTGCGCCGGGGTGAAAAATACGACGACCTGTACCGTCGTGCCGACGGATCGCTCTACGATGCCAAGCATGTCGGCAAACACACCTTCGTCGTCTCTGAATAGCCGTTTGCTACTTCGCGTCGTTTGAGGGACACAAATCGCCGATGAAACATGTTTCGCAGCGGGGGCGGCGGGCGATGCAGGTTTCACGACCGAAGAGCACCCATTGGTGGTTGATGGGCCCCCATGTTTCGCGGGGGTATAGCTTCAGCAGGTCGATTTCGGTTTTTGCCGGCGTTTGCGCCGCTGAAAATTTAAGTTTGTGGGCGATGCGGAACACATGGGTGTCCACCGCGATGCCCTCGACGATACCGAACGCTTCGTTGAGCACGACGTTGGCGGTTTTGCGTCCCACGCCGGGGAGCTTTTGCAGTGCGTCGATGTCTTGGGGTATCTCTCCGCCGAAATCGCTCATCACCATTTGCGCGCACTTGATGCAGTTGGC
>JAVWCK010000058.1:6270-6499 GCA_036649035.1 Raoultibacter sp. | reverse complement strand
AACCATTGCCTTGCCAAAGCAATAAGCGATGCAAGTATGTCAGAAATGATCCGACAGCTTGAATACAAATGTGCCTGGTATGCGCGTGATTTTGTGAAAGTGGGCAGGTTTTTTGCATCAAGCAAGACATGCAGCGCATGCGGATACCGATATAGCGAGCTCACCCTTGCCCAACGAGAGTGGACGTGCCCTGATTGCGGCACCCACCACGACCGCGATGTGAACGCTG
>JAVWCK010000058.1:0-6260 GCA_036649035.1 Raoultibacter sp. | reverse complement strand
AGCCCCTCCCGTAGGGAGAGGAAGGCTACCAGCGATGAAGGAAGAATCCCCCGCCTTTAGGCGTGGGGAGTGTCAACTTCAATCAACTTCTTTTTGAAGCCTTCAAATTTTTCGGTATCAGACATCTTTACCTCTCCGTTCATACAAGCAAGCGTTTTTTCCACGTTCGCTATCAATTTATTTGTTTCATCTTGCTGCTTAAGGAGCGCCTGTAAGTGGTTTTCCAGCGCCGACTGCGCATCGAAAGCGTCATCATCAAGCACGTCTTTGATGGCAGAAAGCTTAAGGCCGACCGCACGATACAGCAAAATCTGCTGCAGACGATCCACTTCAGTATCTGTATATACCCGGTAGTTGTTCCCCGCTCGCTGCGGCTGTAACAAACCGAGTTCATCGTAGTAGTGCAGCGTGCGTACACTTACCCCCGACAACACGGACAAGGCGTGCACCGTATAGCCGACCACCTGCTTCACCCTGTTCTCCTTACGTTCTGATTGCAAAGGCAACGAAGTACTCTGCAGAGATTCATCCTCACCAACGTCGCCTTACTTTATGCAGCATAAACTATCACGTTGCGTGAGGGTCAAGCGGAAAAGTGAAAAATTTCCGAAGAAATGGTACCCCTGTGGGCAATGGAAGATGAAGTGTTTACGCCGTGCCCAAAACACCTACAATGGACATCATTGACTCGGACATCCACCAAAGGAAGCAGTATGCTTTTCAATATACTAGCGGTCGCCGCAGGAGGAGCTCTGGGGGCCTCGGCGCGTTACGGAATAGGCCTGTTTGTGGGGTCACTCATCCCCGCACACCACGCCCTAGCAGGGTTTCCCTTGGGGACGCTGCTGGTAAACATCGTCGGGTGCTTCGTTATCGGGTTCGCTTCCCACTTTTTCACACAAACCACCATAACCGGCAAAGACCTCTGGCGGCTGTTTTGCATCACCGGCGTACTCGGTGGCTTCACCACGTTTTCAACGTTCAGCCTGGAAAGCATCACGCTGCTGCAAGAAGGCAATGCGGTGGTGGGTTTCGTCTACATCGCTCTCAGTTTACTTAGCTGCTTGGTGGGAGTTTTTCTCGGGCGCGCGCTCGCACAACTTATCTGGCGCGTTTAGCCCTGTAGGGCGGCGCGTAAATTTGCGCAATCCGTCGCATTGGGGTGACTTGCTGCCTGATCGAAATTGGCAATCATCATCTGCATCCGATCGGCCATCGCGGGATCTTTAGCCATCGAGACATAGCGGCTCCGCACGGTGGCGGGCATCTTCCCTTGGCACATGAACCGTCCTATCAGCTTCGCGCTCGGCGCCATAGCCTGCTGAACACGATCAAGAATCTGGTCGAAGTAGCTTTGCTCCTGCCCAAACCCCGCCGTACCGAACAAAAAGACTTCCTTGCCGGCAAGTCGGTGCAGAAAATCCGCTACGCTTTCTTGACCGGTACCCTTGTCGGTCCAAAAACCGACGAACACGCGATCGGCTGCGGCGATATCGTGATCGGTCACGTTTCTGACCGCAGCGCACTTCACGCAATCCTCAGCAGGCAATGCTGCCTGAATCTCACGCGCGAGAAACTCGGTATTACCCGTTGCTGAACTATAAGCGATTATATATTTCATCAATCCTCCCGAAAACCCAGCCTCAAGCGCAGCAATCACCTCGTCAACGCCCAGCTTTTCACTATGCATTTATTGTTTCAACAATACGCCGCTGCAACAAAAATGACGAGTAGTGCCACACAAGCATTACGTTAAAATCGCAGAAAACAAAGAACTGGGTTTCCGGGTTCACCAACATCAAGGCGCAAACCACACCGAATAGCTTTCCTGTCTTTCGACAGTATGACCCCCGTGGTATTCTGGATGACACCGCGCAGTGCAACCCTTATTCGAGATTGGAAGAACTCTTGTGAAACAGGCATTTCGCATCACTACGATAGCCGCCCTCACGGTAATGCTGGTCATCGGCACAGCCGTTATCGCCGGCTGCACAAACACGGCGCCATCCACCTCAAACACCAGCGCGAAAGACACCCTGAAAGTCGGTATGGAGCTTGCCTACCCGCCGTTCGAAGGCAAGGACGACAGCGGGGCACCTCTCGGAGTAAGCGTCGATTTCATGCAAGACTTCGGCACGTACCTCGGCAAAAAAATAGAAATCGAGAACATTGCCTGGGACGGGTTGATTCCCTCTTTGCAAACCGGCCAAGTCGACATGGTCATGTCATCGATGACCATCACCGACGAGCGTAAGGGTGCTGTTGATTTTTCTGACCCCTACGCCCATGCCCTCCTTGCCGTTTTAAGCAACAAAAACTCACAGGTCGTCTCCGTCGATGACCTTAATAAACCAGGAACGCGTATCGCCGTGAAAACAGGTTCGACCGGATATATCTACGCAACCAAGAATCTTCCCAATGCTGAAATCATCGCACTCGCCGACGAAAGCGCCTGCGTACAAGAAGTAGCTCAGGGTAAGGCCGATGGTTTCATCTACGACCAACTGACCATCTACCGCAACTGGCAGGCAAACCTCAACACCACAACCGCATTGTTCATTCCCTTCCAAAACGTCGAACAATGGGGCATCGCAGTACAAAAAGGCAACACCGAGCTGCAATCCCAACTCAATAACTTTATTGCACAGTATCGCTCGCAGGGCGGCTTCGACACCCTGACGCAAACGCATCTCGCCAAAGAAAAGGCTGCATTCGATGAACTGGGCTTCCAGTGGTTCTTCGACATGCGGTAATCAAAAGAAACCAGGAATCGTATGAAAGCACTCACGATTTTCCTTGCAGATTCCGCCGGCAAGGCATCCCCACTTAAAGCATCGTTGAACATTTTACTGGTCAGCATTGGCGTTATAACCCTTTTTTGGATGTCGCTTATAACAATCAACGTCACGCTCGATTTTTCATTCTTCACTCAATTCGAACAACGCTTGATTGACGGTTTTTTCCTTACCGTAACAATCAGCGCCGCAAGTCTCGTGTTGAGCACGGTCATCGGCATACTGAGTGCCGTCGGACAAAGTTCGCGCATACTGGTCGTTCGCTACCTCTGTAGCGGATATGTGACCTTTATGCGCGGGACGCCGCTTATCATGCAGATCTATCTGTTTTTTTATATCATCGGCACAGCGTGGGGCATCACCAATCGCTTTATTGCCGGCGTGTTGATCCTTTCCCTGTTCGAAGGCGCCTACGTTGCCGAAATCATCCGGGGAAGCTTCTTGTCGGTCGACGAAACGCAGCTCGAAGCAGCGCGCGCCGTCGGGTTTAGTAAAAGACAGACGCTG
The DNA here is from genome assembly GCA_036649035.1 of Raoultibacter sp. Taxonomy (GTDB): domain Bacteria; phylum Actinomycetota; class Coriobacteriia; order Coriobacteriales; family Eggerthellaceae; genus JAVWGW01. The sequence goes on along the minus strand of JAVWCK010000058.1, from coordinate 2,958 downwards.
CGCCACGTGATCATCCCGCAGATAATGGCACGCACCCTTCCGGCCTTAACCGGACAATTCGCTTCCATCATCAAAGACTCTTCCCTGCTTTCAATTATCGCGGTCGTCGAGCTGACGCAAACGATGCGCGAAATCAGCGCAACGAATTTCCACCTCTTCGAATGTTATCTGCTGCTGGGAGTTTTGTACCTTTGTCTCACGCTACCGATTACCTCCATCAGCAAGCATCTCGAGAAAAGGTTCGATTATGCAAGTTAAACTTGAACACCTCTCGAAGCAATTCGGCAAATCAAAAGAAGTATTGCGCGATATATCGCTTTCTGATGACGTGTGCGCCCTCGCCATCATCGGGCCATCCGGCGGAGGGAAATCAACCCTACTTCGCATCATCGGCGGTCTTATCACCCCCACGTCAGGTACGGTTTTTATCGGCGGAGAACAGATCCCTCGCGACGAGGCGGCCCTTGCCACCTATCGCGCACAACTGGGTTTTGTCTTCCAGCAAGGCGGGCTTTTCCATCACCTAAGCGCACAGGAAAACATCGCACTTCCCCTCGAGAAAGTGCACGGAGTCAGCAACGAAGAAGCGCATGCAACCGCGCAGCAGCTGCTCAACCGCTTCGGCCTTGCCTCCGATGCCGACAAACGTCCCGCTGAACTTTCGGGTGGTCAAAAACAGCGCATCGCTATTGCCCGCGCCATTGCCGCGAAGCCGAAGCTGCTACTGCTCGATGAGCCCACCAGCGCGCTTGATCCGGAATACACCAACGATGTACTCGATATCATCGACGAGCTCAAAGCCGATGGCATCGATTTCATCATCGTGACCCACGAGATGGGCTTTGCAAAACGCGCTTGCGACAAGCTTGCGTTTCTCCACGATGGCTCTCTTCTGGAATACGGCCCAAGCACCGCATTGTTTAAGACGCCGAAAACCGAAGAGCTGACGCGCTTCTTCGACAAGCTTCTAGAATGGACCGCTTAGCTACGCCAAAGTTTGTGCCGCGCTCACGATCTCTTCCATCTTCTGACCGCTCATCGTACCGGACACCACCTGGGACAGGTTGCCATCTCTGTCGATGACGAACGTTCTCGGAAAGCTTGAAACGCCGTAATCACCGAAAACGGCAGACGTTTCATCCATGAGCGTCGGATAGGTAAAACCCTTGTTTTCCATATAACTTGCGACCGCCGAGGCACTCACGTCGGCGTTCTGCGGGCGATTGGCCGTCTTGGGATTCGCAACACCGAACACCATCACGTCGCTGGAATTGCTTCCATGATTCTCGTAGAGTTTCTGAATATCGGGCATTTCTTGCTGGCAGGGCCCACACCACGTGGTGAAGAAATTGAGGAACACCGTCTTGCCCCGCAAATCGGATAGTTTATACGTCGTAGCGTACTGATCGATCAAAGTGAAATCGGGAACGGCCTGCTTCTTCGTTTCTGGCGTAGAGGGTGCAGGCGCGCCGGATTGCACCCCCTCCTCGACCTTTTGCGTATCCGCGGAATCGGTTCCCCCCAGTGCTGCAACGTAACTTGAAACGCCACCAATCAAACCCGTCATGGTCATGATGCCCATGACGATCAACAACGCACCACCAATCTTCACCGTGTAGGCCACAACATTTGTATGCTTCTTAAAAAAGTTGAGTACTGCTCCCGTAAACAAACCCACCGCCAAAAAGGGCAGCACGAAACCAAGCGTATAGACCCCGATCAGCACAAAACCGCTCAACGCTGAAGCGCTCGATGATGCCATCAGCAAGACACTGGTCAACACCGGACCGATGCACGGTGTCCATGCGAAACTGAACGTGAAGCCCAGCAGCAATGCCACGAGCGGATTCATAGCCCACCGATCAAGCTTCAAGGGTAGGCGATGCTCGGTTTCAATACCACGACTACGGCCGAATACCCCCAGCATATACAGGCCAAAGAACACCATGATTACACCTGCGGCAACGGAAAACCAGAAACGATTGCCCGCAAAGAATTGCCCCAAGGCCGAAAAACCCAGACCGAGAACCATAAAGGCAAACCCTATACCAAGCACAAAAAACCCGGTATTAATCAGTACTTTCTTGCGAGGATAGCCCAAGCTACCATCGGGCAATTCCTGTTTGGTACCGCCGGCAAGATAGCCGATATAAAGAGGTACCAAAGGCAATACGCAGGGCGAAAAGAAGCTCAAGAGCCCCTGCACGAACACCGTCAATACAGACACGCCCGCACCCAATGAAATATCCACGGTTCTCCTCAGAAGTTGAAAAATTGAAATAAACACGCTTAAACACGCCGACGTTAAAACACCTACAGCAACCAAAAGAGCAAAAGTCCTCAGCCCTGTTCAGGATGGCCTATTTTTGGAAAGCCTGCTCCCACTCGGTTTCCCGAAACCCAATAAGCACAAAATCATCGCCAACGATAAACACTACGTCAGACATGAATCCACCTTTCCAACAACCGCGCCCCTTCATCACCCACCCTTACCTCTGAGAGAGGGTTGAGCTAAAGAGAATTATATCGCGTTCAGAATACCGCACTAATGATACTCGTGAACACCCATTTTTAAATTTCAAAACAAGAATACAGCGGCAACACCCCTCGCTATTTCGCCCCATACTGATGCACAAGCGCAGTCGCTCCGTAAGTCCTGGACTCACGGAATAAAACTTCGAATTTTTTATTGACGCAGCCTCATGACGTGATTATAGTGTGTATATCGGGTATATACACTATGCTGTGTTGCAAATGACCCGAGCGCACAGGCAAAGGAGCCGTTTTGGATATTATCATCTCGAATGCAAGCCCGGCACCCATCTACGAACAGATTGCTTCGCAGATGAAGGGGCTGATTTTGGCGGGCACGCTTGAGGCTGGAGTCCAACTTCCCTCTATTCGCGCCCTGGCGGGAGATCTGCGCATCAGCGTGATCACCACAAAGCGCGCCTATGC
>JAVWCK010000057.1:0-6949 GCA_036649035.1 Raoultibacter sp. | reverse complement strand
CCCACCCATGCCCGGGGTTATGGCGAATGCGTTGCGCACCCGCAAGATGGCACAATGCGCCGCTGCCAGAGTGTCTAAACCAAACCGACGATACGCCCATCGTGTCAGACGAATTGGGCAGGAGACTTCTTCCACACTCGCTCACTACTTGGTGGAGACGCAACCGCGCGGCATACGGGCAACCCAACCTGACAATACATGAGCTACGTCATACCTACCTGTCAATGATGGCGATGGCGGGTGTGCATCCTAAAGTGATGCAGGAGTTAGCAGGTCACGCATCGTCTCAAACCACCATGGACATTTACTCGCACGTCAACATGAGCGCCAAAAAAGCAGCGTCAAACGTGTTCACCGACTTTATCAAAGCATAATTTGTACCAGATTTGTACCACCCTAGGTACCAAACTAAAAAGGTCAGACGCAATACTGCTCCTGACCTGGTGTTTCGTGGTGGGCGTTACCGGATTTGAACCGATGACCCCTGCCGTGTGAAGGCAGTGCTCTCCCGCTGAGCCAAACGCCCTTAGTGTGCATAACGGCAGCGTTTCCGCTTAACCGCGCCCGATGTATTTTAACGGTAGTGACCCGTCCGCGCAAGGGTGCATTTGCGATGTGGAGAAAGTGCGCACGATCGGCGCAACAAAGCACCCTAATCTGATTGAGGAAAAAAGACTTCCTGGACAGGTGGCTGAGGCGACTTCCCCAAATAGGAACCGACGATCATCAATACAAGCGAAACGGTAATACCTATGACGATCTGGTGCAAATCGGCCACCTTGAACCCCATCGCCATCGCAGTGCAATAAACAAGCGTACCCCCCGCCATCGAAAGCAAAGCTCCTGTTTTGTTCGCCCGCTTCCAAAACAAACCCATGATCAAGACCCAGAAAAACGCCGTCTCGAGACCACCGAATGCAAACATGTTGATTTTCCATATCACATCGGGCGGAACGAGAGAGAGGATGAACACGAGAGCCCCGATACCCAGGGTAACCGCCTGGCTCGAGACTGCGATGCTCCGTTCGCTTGTCGTTATTCCTCGCGCCTCTCGATGATGCAGGTAGATATCCTTAACGAGCGAAGAAGAGGAAGTGATAAGCAGGGAGGAAACCGTCGAAATGGATGCAGCGATGGGACCCAAGATCGCAACACCGACAAGTGCAGGGGGGAGCGATTTGACGATAGCGAGCGGGATGATGTTATCAACGCTGCCTCCATAGGAGGCAAGATCGTCGGTGAGGACTCCCGCGGAAAGAACGCCCAAGGCGGTGACGCCGATCATCATGGCGCCGATAATGATCGTCCCGAAAATCATGGCCTGATGAAGCGAACGAGTATCTTTATAACCCATGCAGCGCACGACCGACTGGGGCAAACAAAACGTAAAAACGCCAACGAGAAGCCACTGGGTGAAATAGAGCGAGGGGGGCATATTCCCGCCAGAAAACGGATCGAGCATAGCGGGGTGATTTGCGGCAATCGTATCCATAATGGCGGCATACCCTCCCCCGGCATCCAAGATGCCCGCCGCCAAAACGGCAATGCCCACCAGCATCGCAATGCCGCAAAGTGCATCGGTAATAGCAACCCCGCGAAATCCCCCGATCGTCGTGAAGAGGATTACGGCTATGCCGAACAGCAACAATCCGATATTGTAAGAGTATCCCGTAACCGCCTCAAAAAGTTTTGCCCCACCGACAAATTGAGCGACCATGGTGGCCGCAAAGAAAATCACGATGATAATCGCAGAAAGCGTTGCGAGCAGATTCGAGTCATAACGCGCACGGATCACATCGACAACAGTCACCGCATTGAGCTTACGGGAAATAAGCGCCATCTTCTTACCCATGATGCCATAGAGCAAAAAGAGCGTCGTCACCTGAACGGCGGCCATATACACCCATCCGAAACCGATATTCCAAGCCTGTCCGGGACCTCCGACAAATGAACTGACCGATCCATACGTCGCGATGGTCGTCATCGCTAAAACGAATCCACCCAACCCGCGATTGCCGATAAAGTATTCCTTGACGAAGCCTCTTTCGTTTTGCGCACGCGAGCGCCTTCGCACAATCATGCTGACGACAAGGGCGAATAAAAGAAAAGCGACTACAGGGATAAGACCGAGAATACTATTCATGATCGTCTTCGCCCTCTTCGCCAAGATCGAAGTTCACGAACACGCGCTTGGCAAGAAAGACGCAAGCAGCCACCGCGAAAATCCAAGTGCCGATCGTGCCACCCACGATCCAAAGAGGCGTATGAAAAAGGGTGAGATCAAAACAGGAAAGCCCCATGCCACACACCAACCACACCGCAATAGTAAGTACGAGGACAACAACGGTTGCCCTCGCTTCCTTATCGGCTTGTTTCAGTTTTTCGCGATAACTCAGTGGTGGTCTCATAAAAAATATCGATCCATCCCGTAATGTCGGCAGATTGCACACCTGAGCCTCCCGGCTCAAAGCATCTTTTCAGGTATCTGAAAATATGGAGGCAATAATACAACATTTTTACCGTGAACGCGAAAAGATAACAGACTTTTACGGTATGGGCACATTGGCCACAGCGACCGCCGGTTGTTCCGCTTCTATTTCTTCAGTACCTTTGTTGAGAAGATAGATACCGACAACGATAAGGGCAATGCCAAGACCGGTGAACAGGCTAAAAGCATCCCCCCAGAAAATGATACCGATTGCCGTCGTTAAAACCGTACCTGCACCGCCCCAGATTCCATAAACCAACCCTAAGGGCAACTTCTTTAAAATGATAATCAATAACGAAAAAGAAATCGCATAACCAACGGCGGTAAAAATCGAAGGCCCGAGGATAGTAAAGCCCTCGCTTAACTTGAGCATACTCACACCAAACACTTCGGCTCCGATAGAAAATGCTAATAAGATAAATGGCATGTTATACCCCTAACTTCAAAACGACGACTCCGGCGATAACGGCGATCAAGCCAACCGCCTTCTTTACATTGAGACCTTCCCGCCAAAAAACCATACCCACTACTGCCGTTAAAGCAATGCCCAACCCAGTCCAAGCGGCATACACCGGACCGAGGGGAAATACTTCCAGAGTGTGAGACATGCAATAAAAGGCAACGACATACCCCCCAACGACACCGATAATCGGTATTTTTCTCTTGAACCCTTCGGAAAGCTTCATCATTGAGTCGGCGAAAACTTCCGCCAAAACTGCAGTGATAAGCATTAAATACGCACTCATAATATTCCTCTCATGATGTCTGACGTAGGTGCTCTGCAATACCTGCGCTTACCTTTATTTATTTCCCTTGGTAGGCTAAACTATCCCATAAGGGTAGAGTCAAGGAGAATCATGAAAAACGAACTACTTTCCATCGGGGAAGTCTCGAAAATGAAAGGTGTGAGCGTGAAGTCCCTGCGCTACTATGAGCGTCTGGGTATTTTGACACCCGCATTCATCAACCCGCAAAGCGGGTATCGGTATTATTCGATGAATCAGATGATCGACATCGATACCATCATAACCTGCATTGAGCTGGGAATCCCACTCAAAGATCTCGTGGCCTATACGGATCGCAACGGCTCTCTCGACACGGCAATGCTTCTCAATAGGGGTCGCTCGATCGCTATAGAGAATCTGAGGGAAGCTCAGTCAGCGCTCTTTCAAATCGACGACTACCTAGAAGAGATCGCCGCACAAAAAGAGTTTCGCGGCAAAACAGCCTCCTACGAACGCAGCTTTCCCGACCGTAGCGCCCTGCTGCTTCCCTGGAAGGAAACGACATTCAACGCCAAACGCTACGTCACTGCGATAACACACCTGTACCAGGAGGCAAAGCGGCTTGGATTCGTTCCGCTCTACCTTCAGGGTATGGTGTTTCTGCCCGGCACCGCCACCCGCGAAGCTTCCGCCTATCTCGAAGTTCACATCCCCCCTTTAATACCCAGCAATCCTCCAACCCAAAATACCATCCGAATCGACACCCTCCCCGGCGGAACTTTCATCGGTCAGCACCTTACACGCGATGGCTTTGAAAATTGCTTTAAAACGGCATTTGCCGAAGCTGAAACAAGAAACCCCGCACGGGGAATCGTGGTGGCTACCGAAGTGTGGCAAACCGAGCTAAAAGCCGATCATTACACCGTTGAGATCCTTGTCACCAAGCAGACAGAAAACCCAGGGGTGCCCTAGCACTATCGTGCCGTCGGGATGCATTACCATCACGACGGCTCTGAAACGGAGAATCTGTCGTATTATGGTTTCTTGTAAAATAATCCACCCAGCAGAGAGATATGAACCATGAGCACACCTACCAGCTTTGATGCCAGCCTGAAACGCAGCGAAGAAATTCGCGCTGATCTACCCCTTCATCCCGAAAAGTACACGATGCTCACCGGCGACCGACCCACAGGACGCCTGCACATGGGACACTATTTCGGAACCATCAAAGAACGCGTTGCCCTGCAAAACCTTGGCGTGGCCACCAATATCATCATTGCCGACTACCAGGTTATCACCGATCGCGATTCAACAGAACATATCGCCGACAACGTATACAACATGGTTATGGATTACCTGGCGGCGGGTATCGACCCGGAAAAAACAATGATCTACACGCACTCTTCCGTACCGGCTGCCAATCAGCTTATGCTCCCGTTTCTTTCTCTTGTAACCGAATCAGAGCTGCATCGCAACCCTACCGTGAAAGCGGAAATGGAAGCCTCGGGTCATGCCCTGACAGGACTGCTGCTCACCTACCCCGTACACCAGGCGTGCGACATCTTGTTCTGCAAAGGAAACATTGTGCCCGTCGGCAAAGATCAGCTGCCCCACATCGAACTGACACGCACCATAGCCCGGCGTTTTAACGAACGTTACGCACCGGTCTTCCCCGAACCCGAAGGCATCTTAAATGAAGTCATCGAAGTGCCCGGCCTCGATGGTCGTAAAATGTCGAAAAGCTATGGCAATTCAATTATGCTTTCAGCCACTGAAGAAGAAACGGCCAAGCGCATCAAAAAATCTCCCACCGATTCACAGCGCTGCATAACTTTCGACAAAGAAGGACGCCCGGGCGTTGCGGCATTGCTGACCACCGCAGCCCTTACTACCGGACGTACCGAGCAAGAAATCGCCGACGAAATCGGTGAAGCGGGTTCAGGGGCGCTTAAAGCCTACGTTATCGAAAGCGTGAACGCGTATCTGGCGCCGATGCGCGAACGTCGTCGCACCTTTGAAGGCGACCTCGACTACATCAAAGACGTACTGCACGAAGGAAACAAACGCGCCAATACCATCGCTAACGCAACGCTTGACGAAGTACGACAAGCCATGGGTATGGTGTACTGATAGTATTTTCGTCACAAGAGCGGCATTTTGCGTTAGAATACGTATCCAGCGCATACGCATGATTATCGCGTAGCGCAGCGCATACACCGGGCCTATAGCTCAACGGTGGAGCAGGGGACTCATAATCCCTTGGTTGCAGGTTCGAATCCTGCTGGGCCCACCACATAAACACGCAGGCCACAGGAAATTCCTGTGGCCTTTTGCTTTCGCTGAAAACCTTTGACCCTCCGCGGTCATAAACGCGCCGAACATCGTCTATTTGGCGATGAGTACCGGAATGCTTGATCCATGCAGCACCTTATAGCTCATGGATCCAAGATGCTCTTTGATACCGCTCAATCCCCTGCTTCCTATAACCACCAGATCGTAATCGCCCGATTCAATAAGAATCAGTATCTCATTTGCAGGATACACCCCTTTCACCAAAAGGGTTTGGGAGCGATCTCCGAGACCTCCCAGGGCAGTTCGAGCACGGGAAAGAACGCTTTCGCCATCGTCGGCAACTGCGTCGATCACCGCTTGCATACCCGAAGCTTCCGTAATGGCGAAGGCGGGCAAAGCGGCAGCATATACCACATCAAGATGAATTTCAGGGTTTTTGCTTGCAATGTCAATCGCCAACTCCAAAGCCTTCTTCGATAGATCGGAACCATCGAAAGCTACCAAAATCTTTTTCAAAGCCATGGTTTACTCCTCATCTTCCTCGCTCGCCTATAAACCGCCCTCTTCGAGTCTATCCATTGTATCAAGACGGTCGATGATATCTTTGCTACGCTCATAGAACAGCAACTCTTTGTTGTGAGCAAAGTAACGTTCGCAACCGTGTCCATTGATAAATGCCATGCCGTAGCGATTAACGCTCAGATCGGTTATAAGCAGCAGCATTTCTTGACCCTCACCGTAAGCGTCTTCGATAAAGACAAAAACGTTATCGAGCATAGTCGAAGTGGCCGCAATAGCGGCATCCAAGTCGGCCACACACTCGGCAAAAACGGCTTTCACTGCCTCAAAACTCAGCGCTTCGCTATTTTTTTGCTGCGCCTCAAAAAACGAAAACGCCGTCGAGCACACGAAATAGGGTTCCGCGGCAAGCCCGCTTCCCGCACGGGCGCTCTCCATTTCGCTCTGCACTTCTCGAGCCGCATCGGCACACAACGATCGAACATCCATGCTCGACGTGGTTGCACTCGCTTCGCGCAAGGCCACCAAACGTTCGTGCAAATACTCCACTGCACGTTCCTGCAAAACGGTAGAGCGCAAGCGCTCGCTCATCGCGTCGACCAACAAACCTAAAAGCGCAATGCGCTCATCAAATCCCGCAGCCCGAGCGCGATCGCGAATGCTTTCGGCCACGTTGCCTTCTAAAATAGCCTCGACCTGATAATCGGATTTGTATTTGTTAAACAAATCGTAGTAGACCCCGAAACGCTTGGCTATCTTCGGATTCTGCACATACTGGCCCACAAGCAAACCCTCAACGGGGATCTCATTTTGCTCGTAGAGTTTGATCATCTGGGAAAGGTCATCCCAGCCGCGGGCCGTCACGAACGATTTCCCATCAACGGTGGTCTCAACCTTATAAAAATCGCCCGGCTTGATTTCGAGG
>JAVWCK010000056.1:0-7094 GCA_036649035.1 Raoultibacter sp. | reverse complement strand
CGTAGAAGGGAACGGTTTCTTCGCAGAAACCATACGAGCTTCCCAGCAGGGCGAAGATGGCCATGATGATAGGAATTAAGAGCAGCTCATGTCCCTTCATCCTGTGTACCAGTGCTCTAATACCCGCGCTGAGCGCTCCTACTTTGGTGACGATACCCAAACATCCGCCCAAGATAAGCAAAAAGAAGGCGATTTCGGCGGCATCGATAAGGCCTTCAACCGACGAATCGAGGATGTCGGGAAGCGATGCGGCGGTTACGCTGGGGTTGAAAAACGAGCAGACGATGGTGACGAATCCGACAATGAAAATGATGATGAAAAGAATACTGTAGGAAGAAAGCGGCTGCCGTGCTTCCTTCTGTTTCCCCTGTTTGGTTGCCATGTGGCCTCCTTGCGATATAGGTCCTGTACAAGATAGCAAGTATATTAGGGAATTATAAAGCATATAAGAGCGTTAAGGTTGGAGTTGCTGAAATTCTCTCGTGTAGGGGGTCCAAGTGAACCATGGGCGGCGCGTATGGCCCTTTCTTTCTGCTCGAATATCAGGTGTTCGGGGTTCGCGGCGGCCATTGAATGCGGAGAGAGCTGTCTTCTTTAAATTAGTTAGCGGCGTGTAACAATCTGTGCTATAGTAAACGTTGTGAAACATTTACTAAGATAGCAAATCCTTTTCGGTAGTATCCTTTCCTTTTGGGGCGGGTTTGCCGTTGCGGCGGGTTCGAATGGGTTTTCGATGCCATCATTCGCCGCTCTTGACCAGTATTATTCGAAGGTGGTTTGATGACGCTTGACCAGGGAATTATCGGGCAATCCTACGAAGTTGAGGAAACCCATCTTCCGCTTGGCGTCGAAAAACGTCTTGAAGCATTAGGCATGACGAGTGGCACGAAAATCGAGGTGCTCAACAGTAAAAGTCGCGGGACTCTTATCATCAAGGTAAGGGGTTCTCGCTTTGCCGTAGGTCGTGGTATCGCTGCCAAAATCACGGTTCGGAGGTGCGTGCGGTGAAGCGGGACATCACGGTAGGTTTTATCGGCAATCCCAACAGCGGAAAGACAACGCTCTTCAATGCCTATACGGGCGCTAATTTGAAGGTGGCCAATTGGCCCGGTGTTACCGTCGAACGGGTTGAGGGTTCCTTTGTCCATGAAGACCACGGCATCCGCTTGGTCGATCTTCCCGGTACGTACAGCCTGACGTCTTATACGATGGAGGAACAGGTTTCAAGGCGCTTCATCCTTAGCGATGATGCCGATATCGTCGTCGATGTTATCGACGCCTCTTCGCTTGAGCGCAACCTCTATCTGACGCTGCAGCTGATTGAGCTGGGAAAACCGGTCATCGTGGCCTTGAATATGATGGATATCGTCGAAAAACGCGGCATGGAAATCGATATCGCTCGCCTGCATGACATGCTTGGCGTTCCGGTTGTCCCCGTGTCGGCTCGCCGCCGCACGGGTATCAAGCCGCTCATGCATGCCGTCGTGCATCACTGGGATGTCAAAGAACCAGAAGTGTTTTTCCACGGGCACGATGAAGGCGATTTACCCGAAAAACATGCACGATACGCGATGGTGTACAGCGTTGCTCTCGAGGAAAGAATCGATGCGGCCGAGGCTGAACTGGAGCGATGCTACCCCGGCATCGTGAACGCGCGCTGGCATGCAATCAAGTTGTTGGAACAAGACGATGAAGTTACGAAAAACTACCCGGTTAGTCTGCCTGCTGTCCTCGATCGCAGTTATGAATCGGATATTATCAATCAGAAATACGACTTTATCGAAGAGATCGTTGAAGAGACGCTGGTCAATCGCGAAGAAAAGACCGAAAGCACCGACAAAGTCGATCGTCTCCTGACGAATAAATGGCTCGGTATTCCGATTTTCCTCGTGGTGATGGGGGTTGTCTTCTTCTGTACGTTTGCCGTGGGGGATTGGCTGCGGGGCTATTTCGACATTCTGATCGAAAGCGTAGCGGCTCTGACCACTTCGGGCCTTGCTGCTATCGGCACCAATGAGCTGCTGACCTCGTTGGTGGTTGACGGAATACTGTCCGGCGTTGGTGCCATTCTTTCCTTTTTGCCCAATATTGCCATCCTGTTCTTTGCGCTTGCGCTTCTGGAGGATAGTGGCTATATGGCGCGCGTGGCTTACGTTATGGATTCGGTCATGGGACGCTTGGGGCTTTCGGGACGTGCGTTTTTGCCAATGGTACTCGGGTTTGGGTGCTCGGTGCCCGCCATCATGGCGACGCGCACCCTGGAAACGCGCCGCGACCGTTTCAAAACCATGCTCGTGACGCCCTTCATGTCGTGTTCGGCACGTTTGCCCATCTACATTCTGTTTGCGGGCATGTTTTTCCCTGCTTATGCGGGTATCGTTGCCTATTCCATGTATCTGATCGGTATCGTGGTAGCTCTGTTCGTTGCGTGGGTCTTCCATCTGATCGACAAAAAGCGCGGCTTACCGCATAACGATCTTCTGATCGAACTGCCCGAATACAAGGCTCCGGCCGCCCGCACCGTGGCTGTCTACGTGTGGGAAAAAGTCAAAGATTACCTCCTAAAAGCCGGTACGACAATCTTTATCGCATCGATTATCCTGTGGTTTCTGCTTAACTTCGGTCTGTCGGGTCATACTACCGATATATCGGAGAGTTTTGCTGCCATCATGGGGCAGTGGGCTGTACCGTTTTTCGCTCCAATCGGTTTGGGTTTCTGGCAAATCGCCACTGCACTTGTCGCGGGCATTTCGGCCAAGGAGGTGGTTGTGTCGAGCACGGCGATTCTCTTCGGGGTCGCTAGCGTAAACTCGGCGGCTGGTATGGGGGAGCTTGCCCTGCAACTGGGCTCCTTCGGTTTCGGACCGCTTAATGCTTACTGCATGATGGTGTTTTGTCTTCTCTACGTGCCCTGCGCCGCAACGATTGCTGTGATCTTCAAAGAATCGAAAAGCTTGGGCTGGACGGTCTTTTCGGTGTTGTTTCAAATTGGCGTTGCGTGGGTTGTCACGTTTGCTATCTTCCAGATTGGTAGCCTTTTTATCGGATGATCGGTACGAGCGCGCTTTCCGCCTGACGCTTTCGGTGGAAGCTTGGTGTATTTCCTTGTGAAAGTTGTGTATACCTGGTTGTGATAGGGTCTCAATATCGCTCTTGGGGCGTTACTGATATAATATCCTCTTTACATTATCAAGCAGCGAAGGGGCGACGAAATGAAAAAAGCTTTGTTGCTGATCGTTGCTATCGTGGCTCTTCTGTTCTTAATTGGCAATGCCGATATGATCAATGACTTTTTGGTCACTATTAAAACAGGGGCGGTTGTTCCCCTCCTTGCAGCAGCTGTTTTGATGGTCGCGCGGCATTTGGTGCAAGCTGCTTCCTATGATGCCGCCTTTGAGGCCGTCGGGCATAAGACTGGTTTCTGGAACAACGTTGTCCTTATCTTCAATCTTGTGTTCATCAATACGTTCTGTCTCTTTTCGGGGGCCACCGGTGTTGCCTTCATCATTGATGATGCGCACCGCAAGGGTGCCGATGTGGGTACCGCGACCAGCGGTGCGGTGCTTTCTCAGATCGGGTATTTTGCCGCCATTCTGGTTATTTCTGTAATCGGATTTGTGACCATGCTCGTTTCCGGTACGATGAATTCCCTGTTTCTTGTCGGCGGTTTGCTTTTGGCTGGCACTCTTCTCGGCTTGTCGAGTATGTTCTTCGTCGGCTATTTTAAACCTGACTTCTTGTACCGATTCTTTGATGCCGTCGAGCGCCTGGCCAATAAGGCGCTGGGGCGTTTTCATAAAAACCTTCGCGCGGCATGGGGTTCTTCCACCGCCGATTCGATGATCAATTCGGCGCGTATTTTGGCCCACAATCCGCTGGGTGCTTTCATTAGCATCGCCTACGCCGCGGTTTCGGCAATTTTAAACATGGCGTGTCTTGTGGCGATCGGGTATGCCTTTGGCTACGAAAGTCTTGCACCGCTTGTTGCAGCGTTCGCCCTCGCAGCTATCTCGGTTATTTTGAGTCCGACTCCGCAGGGCGTCGGCGTGGTTGAAGCGGCCATCGCCATGATACTGACCGCCAACGGGGGCTCTCTGGCTACGGCAACGGCTATTGCGCTCGTTTATCGCGGCATCATGTTTTGGATTCCTTTCTGCATTGGCGCGGTCTTGCTTTCGCAGTCGGGATTCTTCAAAAACAAGAAAACTCCTACCGAATGGCAACGCAGTAAGGATATCGGCTGGATTGCTGGTACCCTCGTCGGTATCGTTGGCCTGGCGAATATTGGCATTGCGCAACTTCCCGACCTCCTGGCCCCCTATGGTGCCCTGACGCAGTGGGTTGATTTGGGCGGTGTGCTTCTGGGTCCGGCGCTGGTTGCGGGCGGCGTGATATTGCTGATTCTCGCCGTTGGTTTGGTGCTGCGTTACCGAACGGTGTGGGCTATTGCGATGGCAACCCTCACCTTGATCGCCGGTAGTGAATTCTTGTTCGCCGACACTATCAAGGTCGCCATCCCTATTCTGATATTGACGGTGTGGCTCTTCGTGAAGCGCGATGCATTCGATCGACCTCTTGGGTGGCCGCCAACCTTGGGCTTCGGAAAATCAGCCGAGAAACCAGAAGGTGCAGCCGCACCGGTCAAGAGGCGTTCTGTTCATGTGCCTCATAAGCGAACCAAAGCGCATGCGGTGGATGAAGAGGTAGCCCCTTTGCGGGAAAACCTGGCAGAAGCGCATCACGTATCGGAAAGGGAAACACATGATCATCGTCGATGAACCGTATGTCCCGAAAGACATGAAGGAATACCTCCAGGCAAGCAAGCATCCCGTTCTCAATAATGACATGGCTCGCTCGATTGCGTACGACTATCACATTGTAATGGTCGACGATGCCGTTGGTGCCGCCTGCATCGACGCTGGCGAGCGTTTGTATACGACGGCGGAAAACGCGCTTCCTTGGGTGAGTGAACACGTGAAAAACCCGGCAATGCTGCGCGCTATCAATATATTCAAAGACAAAGCGCTCATGCGTGAACTCCTGGCACCGATGTACCCCAATCTGCTGTGTCGTTCGCTTTCGATTAACGAGGTGCTGGCGGTGGACTATCCTGCCGAAGCGGTGCCTTTCGTGCTCAAGCCTTCCGTCGGTTTCTGCAGTGTCGGCGTTTATGCCATCACGGACGAACTCGGCTGGGATGCGGCGTGTGCCGACATCAGGAAGAATGCGGGAATGTGGCAAGAATGGTACCCCGAAAGCGTCGTCGCTAATTCAACCTTTGTCCTTGAATCGTATATCGAGGGTATCGAATACGCGATCGATGCGTATTACGACGGGCAGGGTCGCGCCCGAGTGCTCAACGTCTTACGACACGATTTCGCTTCCGTCTCAGACATGAGCGATCGGCTCTATTACAGCGGGGCGCAAATTATCCGCGAAAATGAACGGCTTTTCACCGATTGGCTCGATCGCGTCAATGAATTCGTCGAAGTCAAAGATTTTCCCGTGCATGTTGAGGTCCGGGTGAAAGAGGGGCAGGTGGTGCCCATTGAATTCAACCCGCTGCGTTTCGCCGGTTTGGGCGGCACAGAAATATCCTTTTATGGGTATGGGTTTCACACGTACGATTACTACTTGCGGGATGTCGTACCTGATTGGGATAACCTTCTTGCGAATAAGGACGACAAGCTGTTCTGTATGTCCGTTCTGGGTGCGCCGGCGGGCATGACGGGTACGGAAACCTTTGACTACGAGGCCTTTCTAACTCATTTCGAACACGTATTCTGCTTGAATCGTTTCGATTACCATGATCTTAACGCCTTTGGTTTCTTTTTCTTTGAAACGAGTGCGCACGATTCTTCCGAAAGGGATTTCCTTCTTAACGTCGACTTGCGTGAATTTCTGCACTGAGTATCGTTTCGGTTACAGGAGCGGCTGCTTGAGTACAGCGCCGTTATACTGAGGGTAGAAAAGGTGCATGAAGTCATGCACGAGCAAATCGGGAAGAGGAAGTACAGATTTGTCGCATCTTCCCGGTGTGCTTTCCCACGAAAGAGAGGCAATCATGGCAGAAGAAACCAACATTCCTACTCCGTCCCCCGTATCGCAGCAAGCTGTCGATTCCGAACAGTCTCCGGTTCAACCTCAGCCAGCGCCCCAGCCGACGCAGCCTGTGGCTTCGCAGAATCAGCCTTTTTATGAGCCCGCTCCCTTGATGCAGATGACTGGTGGTATGAAGTTTGGTTACGGCGTACTCGGTTTTTTGATGTCGCTTCCCGGCGTGCTTATCGCATGGCTTATCAATGCCGATAAAGTGCCACCCATGAAAAGCGACGCTTTGAAATTTTCACTTATCGGTTTTGCCGTATCCATTGTGATTGGTATTGCTTTCAGTATGATGCTTGCTGGCTTGATTGGCGTTATGATGGTTGGTACCGTAGATGATCCTTCTCTGTTTAGTTCGGCAGCTAGTTCTTTCTAGACTTTGCCGAGAAAGGCACGCCGAAAGGTGCTGCTGATATGAGAAATAGCTATAGTTTATCAAAAGAGCCTTTCGGGGCTCTTTTGTATGAGGTGGTACAATGAGGCGGTTTTAAGCGAACGACTAAAGGGGTGAACATGGCGCGTCCCATGACTATCGCTGAAAAGATACTGGCAGCTCATGCGGGTCTCGATGAGGTGATGCCGGGGCAGCTGATTGAATGTAGCCTCGACCTGGTGCTATCAAACGATGTGACCGGTCCGATCGCCATTCAGGAATTCGGAAAAATCGGCGTTGATCGGGTTTTCGACAACAAGAAGATTGTGCTGGTTCCCGACCACTATGTTCCCAATAAAGATATCGAAAGCGCCCAGCAGGCCAAGGTGCTCCGTGAATTTGCTCGCAAACAGCAGCTGACTCACTATTACGAAGTTGGTTGCATGGGGATCGAACACGCGCTTCTGCCCGAACAGGGAGTGGTGAGTGCGGGCGATCTGATAATCGGTTCCGATAGCCACACCTGCACCTATGGCGCGCTCGGCGCGTTTGCGACTGGCGTGGGTTCAACCGACGCTGCGGTTGGTTACGCCACGGGCCGCGCGTGGTTTAAGGT
>JAVWCK010000055.1:0-7228 GCA_036649035.1 Raoultibacter sp. | reverse complement strand
AACACGGTCGACGCCATGACTGCCACCATTGAACGCATCGACTACGACGTGCTCGAAAAGATAACTTACCGCATCACCCACGAAGTCCCCGGAGTAAACCGTGTCGTCTACGACCTCACGCCGAAGCCCGTGGGCACGATAGAATGGGAATAGAAATCCGCAAACTTAGCCCCTTCCGAGTGCTTTCGGGAGGGGCTTTTTCATGCTAACTTATGTTGTACTTCACGATGGCACCTCGCTCAATCCGCAAACCACCAGCGTCACCACAGCACAAACTCTCGAAGAAGGGGGCGGGAACGCTAAAAGCAAAACCCTTTTGCTTGACGGGCTCAATCTGTCGGCGGTGGGCAGCATCGACGAGCTTGTGGCGGCAGTTTTTCAGTCGATGCCGCAACCTTGAGCAATCATGACAAAACAGTGACAATTTTGGAGTCTTGCGCTTAAGGACTTAACACGCGCCGATACAAGGGTTAGAATACTTAGCACTCAAAGATTGAGACTGCTAATTGAGGCGCACTCCTCTTCCGGAAACAGCAGTCTCGCAGATTCACCGAACCGCAAGGGAAAGGCAAGCGCATGCGTAAGTTTAAAACCGAAAGCAAAAAGCTTCTCGATCTGATGATCAACTCCATCTATACCCACAAAGACATCTTCCTTCGCGAACTCATTTCCAACGCCTCCGATGCGACAGACAAGCTCTACTTCAAAAGCCTCACCGATTCCAGCATCGCGGCCGACAAAGACAGCCTGGCTATCCGCATCTCGTTTGATAAAGACGCTCGCACCATCACGGTGTCGGATCACGGCATCGGCATGACGAAAGAAGAGCTTGAAGGCAACCTGGGCACCATCGCGCATTCCGACAGCCAAAACTTCAAAACGGAAAACGCAGAGCAACAAGGAAGCGACATCGACATCATCGGTCAATTTGGCGTGGGCTTCTACGCTGCTTTCATGGTTGCCGACAACGTGAAGGTTATTTCGCGCGCTCAAGGCGCCGACCAGGCCTATCTATGGGAAAGCAGCGGTGCAGAAGGCTACACCATCACCGAAACCGAAAAACCCACCTGCGGCACCGACATCATTTTATCCCTCAAGCCAGACACTGACGAAGATGACTACAGCACCTATTTAAGCGAATACGGCCTAAAGCAAATCATCAAGAAATACAGCAACTACGTGCGCTATCCCATCCAGATGGAATGCGAGAAATCGCGTCAGCTACCCAAGCCCGAAGATGCCGGCGACGATTACCAGCCTGAGTTTGAAGACTATACCGAAATCGAAACCATCAATTCCATGACCCCTATCTGGAAGCGCAAAAAATCGGAAGTCGCTCAAGAAGAATACAACGAGTTTTATAAAACCGACTTTCACGATTTCACCGACCCCGTGCGCACGATATCTATCCATGCCGAAGGCACCCTTTCCTACGACGCGCTGCTTTTCGTGCCGGGACGCGCGCCCTATGACCTGTACAGCAAAGACTACAAAAAAGGCTTGGCGCTCTATAGCTCGGGCGTGCAGATCATGGAAAAGTGCGAAGACCTTCTGCCCGACTACTTCAACTTCGTGTGCGGCGTCGTGGACAGCCAAGACTTAAGCCTCAACATTTCTCGCGAAACACTGCAGCACAACAGCCAGCTTGTTGCCATTGCGCGCAAGATCGAAAAGAAGATCAAATCAGACTTGGCGGCCATGCGCAACAATGAACGCGAAGCGTATGAAGCCTTCTTCAAGAACTTTGGTCGCGCTCTGAAATACGGCATCTATTCAAGCTACGGCATGCAAAAAGATCTGTTGGGTGATTTGCTTCTGTTCCATTCCGCCAAGCAAGACAAGATGATCACCCTCGACGAATACATCGAATCTATGGCCGCCGATCAAGAATCCCTCTTCTACGCGGCGGGCGAATCGGTATCATATCTGGCAAAAACCCCTATCGTCAAATCAGTGCTTGACAAGGGTTATGACATTTTACTCTGCACGGAAGACGTCGATGAATTCTGCCTCACCGCCATGCAAACCTACAGCGAAAAAGAGCTCAAAAACGTCGCCGGTGGCGATTTGGGTCTGGAATCCGACGACGAGAAAAACGCCGCCGAAGCCGCAGCCAAAGAGAATGAAACCTTGCTTGCCGCTATGAAAGAAGCGCTGGGCGACCAGATATCAAAGGTGTCCGTTTCCACCCGCCTAGCCGATGCCCCAGTCTGCATCACCGCACAGGGTCCCGTTTCACTGGAAATGGAGAAGACGCTGGCCGGCGCGCCCGATGGCAATGAGGTGAGGGCGGAGCGCGTGCTTGAGGTGAATGCGGAACACCCTATTTTCAAAACCCTGCAAACAGCGCAGGAAGCAGGCGATGCCGATAAGGTGAAACTTTATACCGACGTCCTCTATAACCAAGCTCTTTTGATTGAAGGTTTGCCCATCGAAGACCCGATTGCCTATGCGCAGGCGGTTTGCGATCTGATGAAGTAATAGCTCCTCGTTCTACCGCTTTTTCCTCTTAAAGAGCCGACGGGCTACTCCTGTCGGCTCTTTCTCTTTTCAGCCCCTTCTCGCCCCTCAAAGCGAAACAACTTTTTTCAGTCTCTCAGTACGACACGAAAAATGAGAAACGATCATTTTCATCATTACGGGCGGAACCCTTGCATAAAAAAACTGCGATACTGAACACGCAGATTAGAAACAGGAGACCAACCTCTCTTTTCATTTTCTTAATCCGTTCGTCCGCACCCCTCCCTTCAAGAGAACAAAGAGGCTCCATGAAAGAGAAACGATCATTTTACGGATGGAAATTGGCGGTTGTCGTCGGTATGATGTACTTCTGTTCGGGCGACGCGGTGCTGCCAACTGCCACCATCGTAAATCCTCTTATGTTGCAAGACCCCGATATGCACATGACGGGAACCATTCTTGGTGCAGGCTTTTCGCTTTTCATTCTTATGCAGGGTCTTCCCGGACCTTTCATTGGCGCGCTCATCGCACGCAAGGGCGCCCGATTCACTATGGCGGCAGGATCCATCATTATGATTATCGGGGCTATCGCCATGATTCTTTTCGTGCGAACACCGCTTATGTATCTTCTCTTCTTCGGCATACTGCTTTCCGTTGGATCTATCATGGCGGGGTTGCTTTCCGTGCAGAGTACCGTAGGAAATTGGTTCGTTGCAAAACGGGGTATGGCCATGACACTGACGATGGGTATCGCAGGTATTGGCGCCATTATCGTTCCCCTTATAGCCAATGGCGTAGTCAACGCTTCAGGAGGCTCCTGGCAATCGGGTTGGTATCTCATTGCCGCTTTCGGCATCATCTTGATACCCATGGCGCTCTTCCTCGTCAAAAATAAACCTGAAGACATCGGGCAATTCCCCGATGGCGCCAAGGGACCCATCACGTTTGCAGAAAAAACCGATACTCCTTTTTCCGTATACAAAAACACAGAAACCGTGCCGCATCGTGTCGCAATGAAAACGCTCCCCTTTTGGCTCATTGCCTTGACGGGCACCGGAGGATTTTTTGCCTATAGTTTGGCAACTTCGCAAGGCGTCATCCACTTTACCACGCTGGGATTTGAACAATCCCTTGTAGTGGGAGCCGTTGTGAGTATGGGAGTGGCAAGTCTTGTTGGCAGAATAGCCATCGGCTCTCTTTCCGATCGCTTCGAACCTTTACGTTTAATGACAATAAGCTTGACGGTTGCCGCTTTCGGCATCCTTTTGGCAGCTTTCGCCTCAAACGAAATCATGGTATATGGCTACTATCTGTGTACCGGATTCGGGTTCGGCGCTATCACCACCACGCTTCCGACCGCAGTGGCCAACTATTTCGGCGCAGGAGAATTCCCTAAAAACCTTGGTACCACCATGCTGATAACGACACTTTTCGCTTCCTCCATCCCCCTTATCAGTGGTGCCGTATTCGATGCCACCGGCTTTTGCACTCTTGCCTTTTTTGGAGCGTTTGTCTTCGTAGTGCTCTGCGCCCTCAGCGGACTACTTGTAAGGATCCCTAAAAACTAACGCTTCACGCCTCAAAACAACAGCGCCTGGCTTAAACTAGCACCAGGCGCTTTACGTATGCTATGAAGGGGTAAAACAATGACCATCGACTCCACTCACGCCGAGCACGCAAACGATCCGCTCCACGGCGTCACCCTGGAAATGATGCTCAAGCAGCTTGTGAACAAATATGGCTGGGATGGCCTTGCGCGGCGCATTAAGATCAACTGCTTCAAAAAGGAGCCGAGCGTTAAAAGCTCGCTTGCCTTTCTCCGTAAGACCCCTTGGGCTCGTGAAAAGGTGGAGAACCTTTATCGGGACTCGAGGTTCTGGACAAAAAACTAAACGAAAAACCCTTGCCTCCCGTTGACTGCTCACTCCGGTAAAGCGGCTATCGGCTACTCGAATGGCAAAGGATCGTCTTGCCCGCGCCACGCCGGAACGTTGAACTGGCAGGTCCAGTAGCCCAGCGCCCGCGCGGTGAGCATCTCGATGAACACCATCGCAACCATAGCGAAATACCCCGCAATCAGCACCAACACAATCCCCGCAAGAAGAAGACCGAAGGTAAGACCCATCATCGAGGCATCAAGACCAGATGATCCCCCGGCAAACGACCCGCCCGTGGCGTTCATGAAAACTATACCGATAAATATACCGATAACTATCATGAAAAAGAGCACAGCCCACGCGATAAGGCAAACGAGCAAACCCGCGATAAGATTCATGCCGAAAATGCGCAAAAGACCGTTGGGGTCTTTGCGGAACATAGCCCAAATCTTACCGAATTGAAAGCCTGCCGAAAGACGATCGTAGATACTGATACGCATTGATCCGATCCACAGAAAAAAAGAAGCCGCAACGGAAAGCACCAGAGAGAAAATTACCGAAATCATGCCGAAAATGCTCGAAAGCATCATGAAAGGCATCAGGGCATGATGAATGTCTTCTCCATAAAAAGAGCTGCTTGTTCCTGTCAGCATATCGAAAAGCATCTGGACAAAAAAGGGAATGATACTACAGACGACCCCGAGAACACACACAAAGAAGCCGCGACTGTACAGCTTTCCGTCCTCGTTGCCAAAAAGACGCCGGGGTAGCGGGTTGTGCACGCCCCACGCCCTGTCGCGGGCCCAGCCATACAGATACCCAGCGATAACGATTGGCCCGAAAATAGGGATCAAACCGACAAGTCCCAACAGGAAAAGTTTTCCCACCCATCCTGGTGAGTTCTTGATATCTTCCCACGCAGTTTTAAAATAACCGACTTGCATCGTCTGCATGACGACCCCTTTCAAAAGGATGACGCAACGAGCCTTAAGCGACTCTTGAAATAACATCATCAACTATAGTGCACCACGCCTATCAGCGCTACGTTTCGTTTCCTTGCCGTAATCGTCGTCCGCACCCGCTTCATGCGCCTCTCCCTTTTGACACAAAAAAAGGGAGCGCCTTAGGCGATCCCTTTTCATAGTGCATGTAAAATAAATTTACTTCAGGGTAACAGCAGCGCCCGCATCTTCGAGCTGCTTTTTGACTTCTTCAGCCTTTTCCTTGGCGGCACCTTCGAGGATGGCCTTAGGAGCAGATTCGACGAGTTCCTTAGCTTCTTTCAGACCAAGGCTGGTGATTTCACGAACAACCTTGATGACAGCGATCTTGTTGTCACCGAAGCCTTCGAGAACAACATCAAAATCGGTTTTTTCTTCAGCAGCGGCAGCGACAGGAGCGGCAGCAACAGCAACAGGAGCGGCAGCGGAAACGCCGAAGATTTCTTCGAGTTCCTTAACGAGCTCGGAAAGCTCCAAAGCCGGCATTTCTTTCAAAGCTTCAATAATTTCTTCACGAGTTACAGCCATTTCTTGTAACCCCTTTCTTGTTTTGTGAAACCTCTTGGTTTCAATCACTAATAAGGTGGCCGCACTATGCGACCGAATTCATGCAGCAGTTACGCTGCGGGTTTTTGCTCTGCGATAGCAGAAACGCAACGAGCAAAAGCCTCCATCGGGCCATTGAGCACGCGTACGATTTTGACCATCGGGTTGCTGATGGTACCAAGCAAGCTGGCAATGAGCTCTTCGCGCGAAGGCAGCGAAGCGATCTTTTCAACCTGTGCAGCGTCGACGAACAGACCGTCCATCATGCCGCCCTTGATAACCAAGTTCGGGTTGGTTTTCGAGAAATCCTTCAGGACCTTGGCAGATGCCACAGGATCTTCCCCGGCGAACACGAAAGCGGAAGGACCTTCCAACACGGTATCGAGATTGGGCAGTTCCAGTTCTTCCAAAGCGATGTGCATAAGGGTGTTTTTGTACACCTTCATGTCGGCTTCCGCTTCTCGCATGCTGTTACGAAGAGTCTGGATATCTTTTACCGTCAAACCGCGATAATCGACAACCCACACAGCTCCCACATTTGCGAGGCTTTCCTTGATTTTGACCAAGGTTTCTTTATTCTGAGCGTTAGGCATTGTTGTAATACACCTCCTTTTCAAAAGATTGGGTTCCACCCCTCATCGGGCGGGATCGTCACTTCTGAAAAAGAAACGACCCCCACTGATAAAGACAGCGGGGGTCGTAAAAGTTTTATCTTCTATGACAACCTCGGCGGGCCGCTTGCGCGATTAAACCTTTCGGTGCCTGCTGTCTTGGGCAGCGGAACTATGTTTTCAACTGTGAAATTCACAGCCCGACCATTCTGACAGACTACCCCACTCAAGTAAAGCATCCTTCACGCAATTTTCATCAAGTGCAAAAGATCCCTCTATTTCCCGGTAACTTTTGGGCAGTAGAGGACAACACCGAGCCTAGGGTGCCGGTGCCGGTGCCGGTGCTGGAGCAGGCTTCTGGTCGGCTGGCGGTACGCTTGCCGCCGTATCCTTGGCAGTATCGGCTGCAGCAGAACCCCCGGTCTGCGTCCCTATAGAGAGCACCGGGCAGGTGGGGTCACCCTGCGTGAAATGAAGCACGATAGATTCCCCTGGCGCGTAACCCACCACCTCGATAAGTCCAGGGAAGGCGCAATCGAAAATACGGGTATTATCGACAAGTGTCAGGTAGAAGTGCGAGTTGCCTTCCACCACGGCCTGCGTGATGTTCTTGATAACCCCGGTAATCTCCTCAGCCCCTGCACCCTCGGCCTCATTGATAACCCCATTGGTAGCAAGTAGCGTTTTATACGATTTCTGGCAGGCAGCAACGGTATCGCCAACCGCTACGTTT
>JAVWCK010000054.1:0-7921 GCA_036649035.1 Raoultibacter sp. | reverse complement strand
GCTTTGCCCAAGCTTCGTTTCCTTCATTCCTTTCTTTTTCTTTCGCCGAGAGCCGCTGAGCTCTCTTCATTGAGTTTGCCCGTTTGGGCACCACTCCTTAACTTCTTTGCAAAACAACTAAAATCACAGGAAATTGAGGGGTATTTCTCTTAATTCCCCCCAAATGGGTGATAGGCTTTACGGGAAAAGTCCTTTATTATTCTTGGGGTAAGGTTCTACTGCGTTGTGCATTTGAGGCGAATTTCGTACAATTGTGCAGCGGTATAAATACGAGCTCGAAAGGGGGTAAGAATGAGCGAAGAAAATGAAGTAGAAAAAAAGGTGGCTGAAGTTAAAGACGAGGTTACCGAAAAAGCAGCCGAAGTCAAAGAAGAAGTTACCGAAAAGGTAGCTGAAATCAAAGACGAGGTTGTTGAAAAAGCGGGCGAAGTGAAAGAGGATGTCACGGAGGTTGCTGCGAAAAAGAAGGGCAAAAAGTGGCCCATCGTCGTCGGTGTCGTTGTAGCTGTATTGGTGGTTTCAGGTATTGGTGGTTTCATCTGGCATGAACAGCCCAGCTTCTGTGCGGCTATTTGCCACACGCCGATGGATCCCTATTTGACAACCTATGAGGAACCGGCCAACCAGGCAGGTACCGACAAATGGGGCAACGAGGTGAAGAACACGAACACCATGCTCGCGGTAACCCATCGCGAACAGGGCAAAAACTGTCTGTCTTGTCATGTTCCGACGATGAGTGAACAGGTTTCCGAAGGTATGAACTGGGTTTCCGGCAATTACGAGTATCCGCTGCAAGAATGCAGTTTGGAGGACTTGACCGCAGCAAGCGGTGCCGACCCCGAATCTTTCTGCCTAAACGAAAGCTGCCACAATGTTACGCGTGAAGATTTGCAGAAGAAAACGACCAACATGGACTACAATCCGCACAAGACTCAGCATGGTGAGATCGAATGCGGCGAGTGCCACAAGTCGCATCGTGCTTCCGTCGACTACTGCACGCAGTGTCACACGGAATCCAACTTGCCCGATGGCTGGTTGACGTATGCGCAGTCGCAGAAATTGCAAAAGGCTTAGTTTTTCGGGTCTGATTTCTGGAGAAAGAAGCAAGAAGTTGAGAAGCTCGCCGATGTTGCATCGACGAGCTTCTTGTTCGGATAGAATGCTAGTGAGCTGCAATCCGCACGCTCTAATTTTCGAATAATTTGGAGTTCAATGTGAACACTCGCATGAAGAAGCGTCTTGTTGCGGTAACCGGCGTCATCGTCATCGTTGTCATCATTATATTAGCGGTGGTCGGGAGTGGAACAGCGGCGCAAAGCGTAACGGTTGCGCAGGCTGCAAATGGCGAATTCGCACAAAAGCGTGTGCAGGTTTCGGGCAATGTCGTAGAAAATTCTTTCGAGACTACCGGAAACGTACTCACGTTTGACATTGCGGATCCGCAGGGGAATCCCGGTGTTATTCTGCACGTATCGTATGATGGCGGTGTTGCAGCAACGTTTGGCAACGATGTGACGGCTATTTGTACGGGTAAAATCGATGACGAGGGCGTATTGCATGCAAGCGAGCTGGTAACGAAGTGCCCCTCGAAATACGAAAGCTCTTCCGATGCGCTTACGGTGGCGCGGCTGCAGGAATACGGTGATACCGTGCTCGATAAACCTGTGAAGGTGATGGGCACCGTTAAGCCTTCCACGCTGATGGCAGCGGGTGGGGGCGATCGTTTTATTTTGCTTGATACCGAAGAGGGAACAATTGAGCTACCAGTTGTTTTCGAGGGAGCTCTTTCCGATGAAGTGAAAGAGGGCACCACGTTGGTGGTGACCGGATCCATGGGTGATAAGGGAAAATTCACGGCGACCGATGTTGCTCTGAAAGGATAAAAGCTATGGCGATTTTTGGACTGATCGGTCTATTGGTTGCGTTTGCGGCTGTCGTGGTTTCGGTTCTGTGCCTGATTGTCGGGCATGTTTTAAGTGGCAAGGGAAGACGTGTTGGTCAAACGTTTACCTGGGGTGGACACATCGCCTCCGTTTTGGCGGCTGCGGCCCTTACCTTTTGCTGCGGACTTTTGGTCTTTTGCTTTATGACGGGCGATCATTCTATCGAGTACGTTGTGAAAAACCAGAGCAACGCGTCCGATGGTCTTGGTTGGCTCTATAGGCTTTCGGGTCTGTGGGGAGGCAGGGAAGGCTCGCTGCTGTTTTGGGGCTGGTTGCTTTCCGTATTCAATGCCGTTGTGGCGCTGCGCAACCTGAAAAAGTGCGATAAACTCGATAGTATGGCGCTGCTTGTTTCGCAGTTGGTGTTGGCAGCTTTTGTGGGTGTGACGCTGTTTTCGGAAGGCAACATGCCGTTTCGTGCAATGGCTCCCACCTATTTTGATGCGGGCGGTCATCTGACGGGCAAAGCGGCATTGTGGGGCATGAATTCGCTGCTGGAACACTGGGCCATGGCCATCCATCCGCCAACGTTGTTTATCGGGTATGCGGGGCTGACCCTTCCGTTCGCGTATGCGATTGCTGCGCTTATCGTAAACGATTCTTCCAAGGCATGGGTTGAAAAGTGCTCGCGTTATGCCCTGTTCTCCTGGTTTTTTCTCGGGTTAGGTATTGGTTTGGGCGCCGTGTGGGCCTATGTTGTTTTAGGGTGGGGCGGTTACTGGGGATGGGATCCCGTTGAAAACGCCAGCTTACTTCCGTGGTTGGTCGGCGTGGCGCTTTTGCATAGTTTCACGGTGTACCGCCGCCGCGGCGCGTTTAAGCGCTGGTCGATCATGTGCGCCTGCATCACGTTTTCCTTTGTTATCCTGGGTACCTTCATCACCCGTTCGGGGTTGGTGCAGTCGGTTCATGCTTTTGCGGCCGACACCGTCTCTCTTGTGCTGTTCTTGGCGCTGATCGTCCTGTCTATTTTTGCCGGCATCGCCGGCTTGGTGTGGCGTTGGAAAAGCTTTAGCTCAAACAAGGCCGATGAGGTGGAAAATTTTCTTTCCAAAGATGCTGCGTACTATTTCAATAACGTCATCATGGTGGTATTCGCGGTGCTGCTCGCCTATCTCACCCTTTCTTCGGCGTTGCCTTCATGGTTGCCCTTTGGCGGGCAAAAACTTTCGGCGGGTACCTACAACGCCATTGCGCGACCTCTGGGCATTCTGTATTGCCTCATCCTGGCAGTGTGTCCGCTGCTTTCGTGGGGGGCAACCGATAAGCGCGAATTTTTCCGTCGTGCCCGTGTTCCCGCTGCGTGTGCGTTGGTCCTGTTCGTCGGGCTCATGGTGTACTTTTGCACCTACCTGCTTCCCAGCTACCACGCCTCCCTCGCGGCGGGTACCACCCTTTCCGAAGGCTTGGCAGGGGAAGGTCCTTCATGGTATTACAACGGCGTTGCGGTCGTTGGTTTGCTTGTGGCATCGTTATTGTTCTTCAATGCGCTGTTCATGATTGTGCGGGCTGTTTCCGTTTACCGTAAGCAGCATGACGGCAATCCGTTCGTATCGTTTTTCAGTATGCTGCACAAGCGCCCCTCGATGGCGGGCGGCTATCTCGTGCACTTTTCGATGGCGATCATCTTGATAGGTCTTATCGGCTCCTCTATGTATGTGACCGAAAAAGTGGGACACATGGGCTATGACGCGAAGACCGATGTGGCGGCAGAGGATTTTACCATTCAGGATTACACACTGAAATACGCAAGCAACTCTGTGAATGAGCAAGGTAATGGCGATATCATGTACACCGTGAACTTCGATGTGTATAAAAACGATACCTTTATCGGTTCTGCATCTCCCGCGGTGCAGTTGGTGCAGACCACCCAGCAGCAGAAATTGCTTGCTAGCGTGATAAGCTTTCCTGAACAGGATTTATTTATAGTGTATAAGGGGGTCGATACTGCCGGTGCTCTTTCGCTTGACGTGCGTGTGAATCCTCTGATTTCGTTTGTGTGGGTTGGTTTCGGGCTTATGATGGTGGGTATCGCCATTGCGCTGTTGGGTAGGCGAGGTAAAAAGCCGGCTTTAGTTGACGGGGAAGAGGAATCGTCTGAGGCGGTCGCGACCGGGCAAGACGTGCTGGGATCAACGGTGAAGAAAGAAGCATAATCATCTATGCAAAGCGCTATCCAAACAACGGATATATCGAAAGTTTTCGGCGATCGTGAAGCGGTTCATCGCGTGAGCTTTTCTTTGCCGCCAGGAGCTTTCCTTTCCATTTTCGGGCCTAATGGGGCGGGCAAGACCACGCTTTTACGCATGCTGGCAACCCTGTCGCGCCCCACATCGGGCACCGCTAAGCTTTTGGGATTCGACATCAAGGAAGATTCCGATAAAGTGCGTGATCATATCGGGTTCATTTCGCA
Source organism: Raoultibacter sp. (assembly GCA_036649035.1). Classification (GTDB taxonomy): domain Bacteria; phylum Actinomycetota; class Coriobacteriia; order Coriobacteriales; family Eggerthellaceae; genus JAVWGW01. The sequence continues at coordinate 3,565 of JAVWCK010000054.1, read as the reverse complement.
TAACGCCATGCTCTACCCCGACCTTACGGCCGAAGAAAATCTGTTGTTCACCGCTCGCCTCTACGGTATCGTTGATGCGAGGGAACGGGTGATGGAAATGCTGGAAGCGGTGGAGCTCAAACATCGTCGTCTCGACTCGGTGCGTACGTTTTCTCGCGGCATGACGCAACGCTTGAGCATCGCGCGCGCGCTTATCCACGACCCTGAAATTGTCTTTCTCGATGAACCGTATTCGGGGCTTGATCCCCATGCGGTCGAAATATTCGATCACTTAATCGATTCTCAGCGCGAGGGTCGTACGTTTGTTATGGTCAGCCATGATTTACGCAAAGGTTTTGATTCCTGTACGCATGCGCTGGTGTTGGCGCGGGGGCGCGTTGTGGCTTTCGATGAAAAGGCCCATCTTGATTTCGATGCGTTTTCGGCGCTTTATCGCCAAACGGTTGGCATGGGGGTGGCCTAAAGTGGCTCCGCGCATCGTGCGTCCTTCGACGTTTAAACAGTATAAAAACCTGCTTGCCAAAGATATGCAACAGGAATTCCGCACGAAGGAAATGCTCACCTCGATGGGCATTTATGCGCTGCTGGTATTGGTGGTGTACGGTGCGGCGCTTGCGCAAACTTCTAGTACACTCGATATTTTGCAGATGAGTGGCGGTTTGTTGTGGGCGCTTATCGTCTTCACGTCGCTGCTGGGCCTCAACCGTTCATTTGCGCACGAAAAAGAGCAGGGTTGTCTGGAAGGTATCTTGTTGGTGCCGCTTGATCGCTCGGTGATATTTTTGGCAAAAGCCACTTCAAACCTGCTGTTTTTACTGGTGGTTGAAGTGATTGCCGTGCCTATGTTTTACTTTTTCTTCCTTACTACGGTTACGCCGTCGCCGAGCTTTTGGATGGTGGTATTTCCGCTGCTTGTGGGCACTATCGGCGTGGCGGGTATAGGCACGCTGCTTTCCACTATCACCATCAACACGCGCGGCAAGGATGTGATGTTGGCGGTGCTGTTCATCCCGCTTATTTTCCCCTTGTTGTACGCTTGCGTGTCGGCCACTACGGTTGTCATGCTGGGTAGCGAAGGCTATATGGATACGTTCATTCAGTCGCTCACTCTGGCGGGCGGTTACGATGTGATTATGATTTTGCTTTCGTGGGTGCTCTACGATTTCGTTATTTCTGCGTAGTAAAGGGGTTTTATGACCGAAATACAAAAAACAGGGGCGGGCACACCGCGCATCGGGGGGGTCTGCGATAAGATTGCGCCGATCCTGCTGCTGGTGGGCGCACTGCTTACCACCGTTGGCTTCGTGCTGACGTTTACGCTGGCGCCGCTGGTCAATGGTGCGGCGGTAAGTGGAGCCGAGCTTATCGGTGATCAAATTGTCGCCAACAAGTTGCTGCTTTCGCAAAAGATATTTTACTTTCATATGCCGGTCGCCATCACTTCGTTTATGGCGCTGGCTTTCACAGCGTATTACGGTGTCCGGTTTCTGACGACGAAAAAGTCCTGCTATGATTTGCGCGGACGCTTCGCCACCGAAATTGCGCTGTTGTTCATCGTGTGCACCATGGTTTCCGGGGAGCTTTGGGAGCGTTTCGAATGGGGCGTGTGGTGGACGTGGGAGCCGCGCCTGACGACCTATTTCATTTTGATGCTGCTGGTGATCGCTTATTTCATTTTGCGCAACGCCATCGATGATCCTGAAAGGCGTGCTACGTATGCCAGCGTTTTTGGTATTATCGCATTCGTCGATGCGCCTCTTTGTTTTATGATTACGCGGTTGGTGCCTTCGGGTGTTCATCCGGTTGTGTTTCGTACCGATTCGGGACTTTCACCCGACATGCTGCTGCCGCTGATGATTTCGATGTTCGGCATGTTCATGATCGCATTTGCGCTCTATCGCTTGCGCCTGCGTGCGGGCATTTTGGAAGAAAAAGTTGAGACGCTGAAAAAGCGCTTGGAAGATTAGGAGACGCACGATGAACGCAGTTCTTGTCGAAATATATTCGACCATTTTACCGGCAGCACCTTACGTGATCGGTGCATACGCTTTAATCTGGCTGGCTTTGTTCGTATACGTGTTTTTTATCATGCGTAGGGTGAACAGGGCTGAGAAGCAGATGGCGATTTTAGAGGAAGCTTTTGCAGAGAAAGTTGAGCAACGATGAAGGCGCTTATTCCTGCTGCGGGCATGGGCACGCGCTTTCTGCCCGCAACGAAAGCTCAACCTAAAGAAATGCTGCTGGTGGTCGATCGTCCGGCTATTCAGTATGTCGTCGAAGAGGGCCTCGCTTCTGCGGCCGACGAAGTGATTATCATCAATAGCCGGGAAAAGCAGGCCATTGAGCAGCACTTCTCTCCCGCCCCCGAACTGGAAGCTACCCTGCGTGCTCGTGGCAAAGATGCCTACGCCGATGCGGTGCATTATGTGGGCGGTTTGAATGTGGGTTACGTATACCAAGATGAGCCTCTGGGCTTGGGCCATGCCATTCGCTGCGCCCATGCCGAAACTGCCGGGGAAGCCTTTTATGTGCTTTTGGGTGATGTGTTGGTACCGGATAATACCATGCTGCCCCGTATGCAGGAAATTTCCGATGCTCACAAGGGAGCAAGCGTCATCGCTGTGCTACCCGTGCCAGAAGATCAGGTTTCACGTTTCGGTGTTATTGATGGTAAAGAAATCGCTTCCGATGTGTGGAAAGTCAATTCTCTGGTTGAGAAACCTGCACTTGAAGATGCGCCTTCCAACCTGGCGGTATTTGGCCGCTACCTGCTAAGCCCGCGCGTAATGGAGCTTTTGGCTGATGTGGCACCCGGCGTGGGTGGGGAAGTGCAGCTGACCGATGCGCTTGATGCCGTGTTGCAGGAAGAGGAAATGTATGCGCTGGTGATAGATCCTAGCGACGGGTTCGACACCGGTACGGTAGAATCCTGGCTAGAAACCAACAATATTTTATATGCCAGGAAGCATCAATAGAAAGTAAAGAATCGGGAGCGTTGCGGGGGCACGGATCGGTGCGAAATTCGTAAAGGATTGGAGCGCAGGGGGTTGTCGCAACGCGTGTCGCTTCAGGTTCAAAAAGAAGTGGCCTGGCGGAGGGGAGCCGCCAGGCCAACAAGGAGGGGGTGGTGCTTTATGAGCCACCACTGCTTTATTTCAAAGTAAAGCAGTAGCAAAACGGAGGAGGGGAACCTCTCGTATTTGCTACTGCTATTATAAAGGTCGGTATTGAAGGACTTATCGTCACGTCATGCGGGTTTTGTGATGCCGGGGGGTAAGTGGCGGTTTTTTCTACCTCGTTGGTGGTATATTCCCCTTTTTTGTCCACCCGTCCCCGGATGCTTTATCTCCGCCCGCGCAGGGCACCCACCCTTTTTCGCGGCGTTTCCCCGGGGTTTGGTATACTTAACTGAATTTAGCCAGCAAGATATCAGATGTTGGTGGTAGGGGGCAAAGTGTGTCTTCCGCACACCCGCGCGGAAGAATTTCTTGCGGGTACGTGTTGGTGGTAGGGGACAAGGCGTGTCTTCCACACGCAGTAAACGGAACGAAGGGGAAGCAAACAT
>JAVWCK010000053.1:0-7984 GCA_036649035.1 Raoultibacter sp. | reverse complement strand
CTTTACCTGCGTGGTCAACCACAAACAGGGGTAATCCACTTTTATAGACGGCATCGGAGGCCTCGATAGAGGTGCCCTCCTCCGCGCGATTCGGTCCGCCATTCAAAATGATGCCCCGTAGGTTGGACAGTGCGGCCAGTTCGTCAGCGGTGATATCAAAATTATGGATTTCAGTGTAGACACCGAGGGCTCGAATGTCGCGGGCGATGAGCGTGTTGTGTTCGCTGCCCAAATCGATAATGGCTATCATGTCCTGCTGCATGGATATCTCCTTCGTATTGGTTCTCTGTGCGATCTGCTTATTGTATCGCGATGCCGCCGATTACACGCCCGCGCACGGGCGGTTTCCGTATTTTATCGATGAGTCGGCAGCGAAGAAGGTTGTGTATGATTCGATGGTGTATGTTTGGGTCAAATGATTCAGCGCCTCAGGTGCGCGGTGAAAGGGTGTTGTGCTTTGGAAGGAGCGCCACGGGTGGATGATCGCAAGAGCTGGGAGAAGTCAGAACTTTTGGTGGGGCAGGCCGGTTTGCGAAAACTCGAGGATGCGACGGTGTTGGTCTTCGGGCTGGGAGGAGTGGGGTCGAGCTGCGTCGAGGCGCTTGCGCGAGGCGGCGTTGGGCACCTGATCATCGTCGATCACGCATCTGTTCGAGCGAGCAATCTCAATCGGCAAGCGATTGCCTTCACGAGCACTCTCGGGTGTCGCAAGGTTGACGTCATGGATGCAATGATTGCCGAAATCAACCCGGAGGCGACGGTTGTTGCCCACGATGTTTTTGTGCTGCCGGAAAACCTTTTGGACCTATTTGCCGTGCGCCCCGACTATGTGGTTGATGCAATTGACACGGTGGCCACGAAACTCGCCCTTGCCCGCTACGCCGACGACAGCGATATCCCCCTTGTGAGCAGCATGGGCGCGGGTAATAAATTCTATCCGGAACAATTGGAGTTTGCCGATATTTACGATACGGCGGTGTGTCCGCTTTGCAAGATCGTACGGAAGGAAGCGCGGGCGCTCGGCATCGGGCAGCTTCGGGTGTTGTATTCGCGCGAAAGACCGGCGGAGGTGCCGGTGAGCGATCGGGCGTTGCGCAGTGAGCGGGCGAATATCGGCACCATGTCTTATATGCCGCCCATCATGGGTCAGATGATTGCGGGAGAAGTGATTAGGGGATTGCTTGGGGTAGAGAGGTAGTCTGACGACTTTTTCGACTTACGCGGTGGTCGAGGAAGGAAAATACCCACTGTCTTTGTCGGTCATCGTTATCGTATGGGGTCAAAGTGCGCTAAACTGACGGTATGGCATCTCAGAAAACATCAACGGTTCGTCGCACGCTTCATCGATATTGGAGCGTTACCGCGTTGCAGTGGCCGATGTTTTTACTGGCTGTGCTTTCGACGTCGGGGTTCGTATTTTTCCTATCGTATGGAAACCCTTTCATCGTCGGGCTGGTAATCGACCGGGTCAATGTTGGAGGCGTTGCTCCCGAGCAGGTGTTTTCAGCGTTTGGCCCCTATATTTTGGCGCTTATTGCGACCAACGTTTTGGGGCAGATCTGCAGCAAATTACAAGATTACAGTATATGGAAGCTGGAAATACGAGCCAACTACGAACTGGCAACCAACGTGTTCGATATTCTATCCAATCAATCGATGACCTTTCATTCGAATCGCTTCGGAGGGTCGCTGGTCAGCCAGACCAGTAAGTTTCTTTCCGGATACACCACGCTTATCGAAAGCTTTGTGTATGCAGCTATACCTATTATGTGTTCGGCTATTTTCACGATTACCCTGTTGGCTCCTCGGGTTCCGTTTTATGTCATGCCGCTCGCTTGTCTGTTGGTGATATATGTGGCGGTGTCCTATAAGTTGTATCGTCGCATCCTTCCCCTGAACGGGGCTGCTTCCGCTGCCCAAAACCGTCTTTCCGGCGAATTATCCGATTCCATCACCAATATTTTGGCCGTGAAAACCTACGCGCGGGAGCCCTATGAGCGAGGCTTGTTCGATGCGGCAAATCATGAAGTGGTGCAAGCGGATTCTCGACGCATGCGCGCTTCTCTTTTGCGTGGCGTGGCGACGGCGAGCCTGACTGTGGTGATCATGGTTGTGTTGGTGATATTTGTCACTGGTGGTAATGCGTGGTTCGGCATCAGCGCAGGTACCCTGGTGATGATGTTTACCTATACTTATTCGCTCACGATGCAATTCAATCGTCTTAATCAGACCTTTCAGCAGATCAATCGTGCTTTCGGCGATGCCCATGACATGGTGGTGGTGCTCGATGAGCCCTTGTTGGTGGCCGACGTGCCTCATGCGCGCGATCTGAAGGTGAATCGGGGGGTTATCGACTTTGAAGATATTACGTTTCGTTACGACGATGCGAAGGCAACCGATAATATCTTTGTCGATTTTACGCTTCATATACCCGCAGGTCAGCGTATTGGATTAGTGGGTCGCAGTGGCAGCGGCAAAACGACTTTGACGAAACTGCTGTTGCGCTTGACCGACATTCAGCAGGGTCGTATCGAAATTGACGGGCAGGATGTTTCTCAAATAGCGCAAGCGAGTCTGAGGCGGCATATTGCCTATGTGCCCCAGGAACCACTGTTGTTTCATCGGAGCATCCGCGAAAACATCGCTTATGGACGTCCGGGTGCCACGGAGACGGAGGTGTATCAGGCGGCAGTGCGCGCCAACGCTTTGGAATTTATCGAGCGCCTTCCCGAGGGATTCGACACTATTACGGGCGAACGCGGCGTGAAGCTTTCTGGCGGCCAACGCCAGCGTATTGCTATTGCGCGCGCTATTTTGGCCGAAGCGCCGCTGTTGGTGCTCGATGAGGCCACGTCGGCCTTGGATTCTGAAAGCGAAAAGCTTATCCAGGATGCTCTTGTGAATCTTATGGAAGGTCGTACCTCGATCGTTATCGCCCACCGACTTTCCACCGTAGCGAGCCTTGATCGTATCGTTGTGCTGTCGCAGGGTGCGATCGTGGAAGACGGCACGCATGCCGAACTGGTGAATCAGAGGGGCGAATACGCTGATCTTTGGAACCGTCAAAGCGGCGCATTTTTAGGAAGCGACTAAGCGTTCGGGTGTGGCGGGTTCGTTTATCCTGCGAGGATACTGTGCGTTATGGTGCGGCAGAGGGTTGTTATCGGGTACAATAATTCGCTTATGATTGAAATTCTTAATACCATTGATGCTTTTGTATGGGGCCCGGCAATGATCGCCTTGCTCTTGGGAAGCCATATCTTTCTGACTTTTAAGACAGGATTTATCCAGCGCAAGCTTCCGGCAGCCATCAAAATGTCGCTTCTTAAAGAAACCGATGCGGAAGGCGACATCACGCACTTCGGGGCGCTGACCACCGCTCTTGCCGCCACTATTGGAACGGGATCGATCGTGGGTGTCGCAACGGCCATCCTGGCAGGCGGACCGGGTGCGGTGCTGTGGATGTGGCTGACTGGCGTGTTCGGTATTGCCACGAAGTATTCCGAAGTCTATGCCGCGGTGAAATACCGCGTGAAGGATCACAAGGGCGAAATGCTTGGCGGCGCTATGTTTGTGTGGGAACGAGCTTTCCGCAAGGCGGGTAAAACTCCCTGGTGGGCACGAACGGGTGCGATTCTGTTTGCGCTGTTTGCCGCTATTGCGGCCATCGGTACGGGATCGGCTGTGCAGGCAAGTGCTATGACGGGGATCATTACTTCCAATGCCGAAAGTATCCCTTCATGGCTTATCGGCGTCATAATCGTGGTGTTGGTTTCAATCGTTATCTTCGGCGGCGTGGAATCTATTGCGCGAGTATGCGAAAAGATCGTACCCCTTATGGCGCTCGGTTACGCGGGTGGCTGCATCATTATCCTGATCATGAACGGGGCTTATCTGCTGCCCGCTTTGCAGACGGTGTTCGAATGCGCTTTCACGGCTAAAGCCGCTTTTGGCGGTGCGGTGGGGTCGGGCATTATGGTCGCTTTGCAGTTCGGGTGCGCCCGCGGCTTATTCTCCAATGAATCGGGTTTGGGCTCCGCTCCGATTGTTGCGGCTGCTGCTATCACCAAAAACCCTGCTCAACAAGCGCTTGTGGCCATGACGGGTACGTTTTGGTCCACGGTTGTCATCTGTGCGTTGACGGGTATCGTGCTGGTATCCACCATGCTTGCAAACCCCGATATTCAAGCAACCGTCCTCGCCAATCCGGTGACGTTTTCCGGAGCGCAGCTTTCAAGCCTCGCCTTCGCCAAGATTCCTTTTATTGGAACACCGGTGTTGGTGTTGGGGATGATTGCTTTTTCGTATTCGACGATTCTCGGCTGGTCGTATTACGGCAGTCGCTGCGTCACTTACCTGTTTGGCAAGCGCGCCATTCGCCCCTACCAAGTGCTCTATGTGGCCGTTGCGTTTTTGGGCGCGATAGGGGTGGGCGATGTGGTGTGGATCATATCTGATATCGGCAATGCCCTTATGGCTATTCCCAACATCATCGTGGTACTTGCGCTTTCGGGGTTGATCGCGCGCGAAACGCGCCATTACGTCTATGAAGGCAACCTTGAGGAAGCTGACACCACTCCAATTCCGGTGGTTGAGGGTAAATAATCGTGCGGACGCATGCCGTCCACCCGCTCTCCTGCGCCCGATTCACGGGTAAATACCGTTTTGTTGATAATTTGGCAACGTTATTCCCCTTATAATCTTGAAAGTACTTTAGTAGGGAAAAGTGCTTATGCCGAAAAGGACTTTCATGACAGTTTGCTGCGGGCAAAAATAGACACTCCTTTTCGGCGTCGGCTCTTTAGGGCTTTCGCACGACATAAACGTGCGAAAAAGGAGAAGGGAACGACGTGGACATCGTAGGAATGATTAACGCGGTCGACAGCTTCGTCTGGGGTGTACCCATGATTGTGTTGCTGTTGGGCTCGCATTTGTATCTCACCATTAGAACGGGCGTGATTCAGCGTAAGCTGCCAACGGCCATAAAGCTTTCTGTGGCGAAAGACCCCGAGGCGGAAGGCGACATCAGTCAGTTCGGTGCTCTTACTACGGCGCTTTCGGCTACGATCGGTACGGGAAACATCGTGGGCGTAGCGACGGCTATCCTTGCGGGAGGGCCAGGAGCCGTGTTGTGGATGTGGCTAACCGGTGTGTTCGGCATCGCTACGAAGTATTCCGAAACTTATGCAGCCGTTAAATATCGCGTAAAGGATCACAAAGGCAACATGCTCGGCGGCGCTATGTATGCCTGGCGTCGTGCGTTTATGCGCACAGACGGCTCGATCCCCTGGTGGGCACTGGTTGGCGCCGGCGCGTTTGCGCTGTTTGCGACCATCGCATCGTTCGGCATCGGCTCGGCTGTGCAGTCGAGCGCGATGACCGATGTCATCGAATCGAATTTCCCCGGCATTCCTGCCTGGGGTATTGGTTTGGCTATCGTGATTTTGGTTTCTTTGGTGATCTTTGGCGGCATCAATGTTATTTCGAAAGTGTGCGAAAAACTCGTGCCCTTCATGGCTATCGCCTATGCGTGGGGATGCATTGTTATTATCGGCATGAATTGGGCGTTTGTATGGCCGGCCATACAGCTTATTTTCGAATGCGCCTTTACCCCGAAGGCGGCATTTGGTGGAGCGGTCGGTTCTGGGTTGATGATGGCTCTGCAGTTCGGGTGCGCGCGCGGTTTGTTTTCCAATGAATCGGGCTTAGGCTCGGCACCTATTGTGGCGTCAGCGGCAGCAACGCGCAACCCAGCACGTCAGGCCCTCGTTTCCATGACCGGTACCTTTTGGGATACGGTTGTTATCTGTGCGCTTACCGGTATTGTGCTCGTGTCAACCATGCTGGCTAATCCGGGCATTATGGACAATGGCACCATTACAGCAGGAGCCGATTTAACAAGTGCGGCATTCGCGTCGATTCCGTTTGTCGGTACGCCCGTGCTCGTTATCGGCATGGTGCTGTTCAGCTATTCCACTATTCTTGGTTGGTCGTATTACGGTAATCGCTGCGTTACCTACCTGTTTGGTAAGCGCGCGATCCGTCCCTATCAGGTGCTTTATGTAGCCGTTGCCTTCTTGGGTGCCATCGGTGTGGGAGATATCGTGTGGACGATTTCGGATATCACGAACGCACTCATGGCAGTTCCCAACATCATCGTAGTGCTGGCGCTTTCCGGTCTTATTGCGCGAGAAACGAAACACTATGTATGGGAGGGCAACTTGGACGAAAAAGACGGGGCGATTATACCGGTGCAGGAAAAAAAGTAAGCAGCCGTTGGTAACTTTTCTAGTCCGGTTTGCCATCTCGGCTCAATCTATGAGGGATGCATGGTGAAGTCGTGGTGGAGATATGAGGCGGTAGTGCGGCTCGTGCGGGGATTATGTCCGCTGATTGACTTTGCTCCTCTCGCTTATTAGCCTTATCGCTACAGTTTTTCAATCCCCGAAAGCTATGACTTTCGGGGATGTATCGATAAGGCGGTAGGGCAATGGAGAGGAAAAATCGAGATGGAAGTTACCGGTTGATGATTTTAGGTTCAAAGGTGCCGGGCGACCACGCTCAAAAAGAGCCCTATCCTGAAAAGGCGTTGGTGGCAGTGTTTGGCGGGCATACCCTGTTTTCGGCAGTTGTTTTTGTGGCTGCGCTGGTCGTTGTGAGTCTTCTTGTCTTCGCAATCGCTTCCTGTGTCGGTGAATCATCTCATTTTCCCGCCGTGCTCGGTAATGCTACTGCTCGATCTGGCGCTGAGACGAGCACACACCCCTCTCTTCCTGGGCTTGCTCAGGAAGAAGAGGCGCTTTCGGCGATGACGGTGCAGCAAGACGATGCGGTGAATCTCGATGTTGCTTTAATCAATCAAATGGATGACGATGAAGAAGGCGAGCAGTCGCTCTACAACGGATGCGAAGTAACCAGCATGGCGATGCTTTTGAACTATGCGGGGGTCGTTACGACGAAGGAAGAGGTTGCAGACCGCGTTGCGGTGGTACCGCTCTGGGTTGATGACGGGGCGGAAGGGGTTTACGGTAACCCCAATGAAGGCTTTGTCGGTTCGATGACTGCGCAGGATGGCGAAGCGGGGTATAGCGTTTATCATGAGCCTATAGCTGCGGCTGCCCGAGCAGTTGTGGGAAGGTCGGGGTATACGGTGGTCGACATAACGGGTCAGAGTTTTGACTTTCTGCTCAAGGAATTAAAGAGCGGTAACCCGGTGTGGACTATTACTACGACAAGCTTTTCTCCATCGGAAAAGTGGGAGGTATGGCCAACAACTTCAGGACCGATTGCTGTTAGCTGGGATGTGCACAGCGTGGTGGTGACGGGGTTTGATGCTACGCACGTGTATGTGAATGATCCCTACGGCGACAAGGGCGTCGTCTATGATCGTGAGGACTTTAAGGCGGCTTGGGAACAGATGGGGAGTCAAGCGGTTGTCGTGCACTCGTAGTTGCGCTACAATCGCACAACACATTTGAATAGTGATAACGCTATGACGAAGACAGCATTTCGATTTCGTGGTGCCACCAGAGAAGGATCCCTTGGCTGAAAGGATCCGGCAACACGCGAGATGATTCCCTTCACCAGCAGTGGACTGAACGAGGTTGTACGTAGCCAGTAGGTTTGCCGGGAGCTCCCGAAACAGAGCGCTTAAGAGTGGGCAGCGATGTCAACCGAGGTGGTACCGCGAGAATCTTATCTCGTCCTTGGAAAAGGATGGATAGGATTTTTATGGAAAGAAAGGCGTGGGGTATGACAGTAGTAGATGAAATAGCAGCCTTGCAACAGCAGACCTGTGCGCAGGTAGCTGCCGCCGCTACGACGGCGGAGCTTGAAGCGGTTCGTTTGGCGGTACTGGGCAAAAAGGGAACACTGACCGGATATCTGCGGTCGATGGGGCAGTTGCCCGTCGAGCAGCGTGCCGAAGTAGGCAAAACCGCTAACATCGTGCGCGGCACTGTTGAAAGCGCCCTTGAAGCGCGTA
>JAVWCK010000052.1:0-8042 GCA_036649035.1 Raoultibacter sp. | reverse complement strand
TATCGCAAAAGCAGCGTTGCCTATATTAGCGGTAGTCGCTCCTTATTTCAAGCAAGAAATGAGATAGATTTATCTAAAATCACATCTGCCAGTTCATTTTTCGGCATAACAGGCACATCGACCACTTCATCCATAGTGACAAAACAGACTTTGTTGTCATCCGTACCGAACCCTTTGTTCTCCCCTACTTCATTGGCCACAATCATGTCGGCATTTTTTTTCGTCAACTTTTCTCGAGCGTTTTCAATCACATCATCGGTTTCGGCAGCGAAGCCAATCACGATTTGATGCTCTTTCATTTTACCCAACGTTGCCAAGATGTCGGGGTTTTCCACCAAGTGCAAGCTTGAAAGGCAGTCGGCATTATCCCGTTTCTTCAATTTATGATCAGCGCTTACCTCGGGACGCATATCGCTGACCGCAGCGGAAAATATTGCGATGTCGGTTGCGGGAAACACCTCTTTGCACGCATCGAACATCTCCCGAGCCGTCTGCACATAGATTACGTGAATACCCTGCGGCGGCGTAAGCGTGACAGGACCCGACACGAGCGTCACCTCAGCCCCTCGTCGTGCGGCGGCGGCAGCAAGCGCATAACCGGTTTTACCGGAAGAGCGATTTGTGAGGTAGCGAACCGGATCGATAGGCTCAACTGTCGGACCCGCCGTGATCAACACCTTTTTATCAGAGAGATCAAGGGCGAGTTGAAGTTTGAACAACGTTTCGGCAATAATTTTAGAAACATCAGCCATGCGCCCACGACCGGTATCCCCACAGGCCAAATATCCGTCATCAGCATCGACAAAATACGCGCCACGGTTGAAGAGGAGACCCATGTTCGCCCGCGTCGCCGTGTTTTCGTACATGTTAACGTTCATTGCCGGCGCAATGACGAGAGGGGCTTTCGTGGCAAGCACCGTGGTTGTCAGCAGATCATCGGCGATTCCGCATGCTATTTTTGCCATAACATTCGCAGTGCAGGGAGCAAGCAGAAACAGATCGGCTTCTTGCGCAAGAGAAATATGATGGATAGGATCGCTCGGATCGTCGAAGAGGCCGACCGCAACCGGTTCATGAGTCAACGCACGAAAGGTAGTTGGATCGATGAAGTGCGTTGCATGCTCGGTCATGACAACCTTAACGCGTATACCGGCTTTCTGTAGCCCTCGAACGATTTCGGCAGATTTATAGGCAGCGATGCAGCCCGTAATCCCTAAAAGGACGGTTTTTTGCTGTAAGTGCACCATAGAGCTAAACTCCTTTAATATGCGGACGTATGACGTCAGTAAGAACTCTTACCTGCGCCTTGCTTCTATCGAGACAAGGAACATAAACGAATTTCCCTTGTTGTTTTTCCGGCGCTTTTGCAGCATATGTATTGCGATAAGCAGGTTCGAGTTCGGAAGGAATGTCATAGAGGGTTTCAAGGCAGTCAACGGAAAAGCCAGGACAAACGAAATACACGGTCTTGACGCCGATTTCTCCCCAACGAGTCAAAATGTCAATCGAAAACGGCTGCAGCCACTTTCGCGGGTCACCAAACGGCGATTGATACCCAAGCGTCCATCGCTTCCGCTCAAGCCCAAGCTCATCGGTAATGGCAAGCACCGTTTCACCCACCTGCAACTCATAGGTATCGCCCGCTTCAATATGCTCAAGCGGAATAGAGTGGAAGGAAAGCAGCAGCTGATCGTCTGAATGAGGATCGAATCCCGCATGCTTCGCCGCCGCTGCAATCGCTTTGATGTAGGTGGGGTGATCATGGTAGTTTTCAATGAAATCGACAGGTGGATGCCAAAAAACCCGATGGAGCGATTTGCGCACCTGAGCGATTGCCGCTTCAGTCGTTGAATGAGCAGACTGCGGATAAAGAGGCAGCACGACCAGACGAGTACATCCCGCAGCTTTCAGTTCACGCAAAGCTCCGGTGATGCTCGGCTTTCCATAATTCATGCCGCAGCGTACCTCGATAGGTCCGAGTTCTGTCTCCTCCTGGAAAGCGGCGGCTATGCCATGAACTAATTTTTCATGGGCAGTGAGAAAAGGCGAACCCGATTCCTGCCAAATCTGCGCATATTTTTCGGCGGTCGCCTGCCCCCGTTTCGGAAGAATAGCCAGGTGCAAAATAAACCACCAAATAAAACGGTTCATCAAAACTACGTGCTTGTCCATGAGAAAACGTGCAAGATATTTCCGCACCGCCCGGGGCGTCGGTTTTGCAGGAGTGCCCGTATTGGTCAAAAGGATCCCGCAGACCCCTTCCCTGTCGTTCACTGAACACTTCCTTTCAGATAAACGCTCCGTAACCAAACCGTAAATAACCGTTCGATGCATTCGCCTAATCTCAAATTCAAATCTGATATAGTTTATCCCACGCACAGATTCAGAGAGGCGAAAATGGAGAAAGAACCTAAAAAAGCAGGTTCTCCCGTAGCCAGGCACATCACGGAAACGGCACCCGCTTTACCCAATGACGGCAACGACAGCACCGCAGAACTCACTCCGAGAAGTGACAATTACATCAAAGCTGTCAAAGAAGTAAAATCCCTCTTTGACCACGGATTTATAAAACTCAATCTATTCACGTTGTTCTGGATTTTCGTCATCGGATCCATCATCGGGCTTGGTGTAGAAACCATTTTTCACACGATTATTTACGGTGGATTTGAAAGCCGAGCGGGTCTGGTTTGGGGACCGTTTTCCCCCATATACGGAGCAGGTGCAGCCTTGTTGACCCTCTTCCTCAATCGTTTCTACTATTCCCATAACCTCGTTATTTTCTTGATTGCTATGGTGGTCGGTTCAGCCATTGAATATATTACAAGCTGGGGTATGCAGTTTTTTTGGGGAGCCATCGCCTGGGATTATTCCGGAACCTTCGGCAGTATCCAGGGACGTACGAACTTTTTATTTGGCATGATGTGGGGCATGCTGGGTCTTGTGTGGGTTCGCGTCGTACTGCCCCTCATCAAAAAGGGATTCAAACGAATCAACCAAAAGAACCGAAGCGTTCAAATCATTACTATTTTCATTACTATTTTCATGGTTGCAAACATCGTCGTCACCTGTCTTGCCATGGATCGCGAAAGACAACGTGCGGCTGGAATTCCCGCAGCGAATCCTATTGAGCAGGCTATCGACACAACATTTCCCGACACTTGGATGCAAGCTCGCTTTGAGAATATGACGATTTCAGTATAGGAGCTATTACGCCCATGAAACTCCGAAGCCAATATACCTGCCCGCTCGAATTGACCCACGATATGATCAAAGGAAAATGGAAGACGATCATTTTATGGCGGTTACGCCTCGGGCACACTTCGCTCGCAAAACTGGAACATGACATTGAGGGTATCACGCAAAAAATGCTGCTTGAACAGCTGAAAGAACTCATGGAGAGCTCTCTCGTAGACAAGGTGGTCTTTCCTGGATATCCTCGAAAAGTCGAATATTTTCTCACGGAGGAACACGGCAAGAAAATGCTTGCAGCGTTAACCATTATGCAGGAAGTTGGCATTGATTTCATGCGGGAACATGGTATGGAAGACGCATTGCGAGACAAGGGTATCATCGAATAACCCAACATCCGAAATAATCTTTCCTACCCACGAAAAAGTGGGTAATTCCCTTTCTTTTCGAGGCGCTTTATAGTGATCTTAATAAAGGACAATAAGAGAAAGGGTTCCCCATGAAAGTAACCAGCAGCGGCATCACGGAAGGCTTCTATGATGCAAAGTATGGCGCGCACGGCACCCAGATGAACGTCAACGGCGTCCCCGACTATTCAATTCCCTTCAGCATTGAAGACGCTCCTGAAAATACCATTTCGTACGCAATTGTCCTTGAGGATAAAGACGCTTACCCCATAAGCGGCGGCTTTGCCTGGATCCACTGGCTGGCAGCCAACATCACCCGCAATGAGATTCTTGAAAACGAAAGCAGAACAGCGAATGATTTCGTTCAGGGAGCCAACAGCTGGACAAGCATGCAAGGCGGCCAGCAGAGCGTTGAGCTTTCAAGCTTCTACGGCGGTATGTGCCCCCCTGACGCGCCGCACCTCTACGAACTGCACGTGTATGCGCTTGATACCCTGCTTGATGTGCACACCGGCTTCCTCTTCAATGAACTGCACCGAAAAATGGATGGACACATTTTGGGTGAGTATACACTGAAGGGTTTTTATAGCCATGAGTAACACACCGCTCGTGAAAAAAATCGATCATATCGTGATCACGACGGCCAACATCACCGCCTGCGTCGACTTCTACGAAGCACTGGGCTTTATCGCTCACGACGCAGGTGGTCGCTGGGAACTCTTCTCGGGTGATTTTAAAATCAACGTGCACCTGTTGGGGCATGAGCTTGAACCGAAGGCTCTCACGGTCCAAACAGGCAGTGCTGATCTGTGTTTCGAAATACAGGGAACGATACAAGATTGTCGGAACATGCTGATAGAAAAAGAGATTTTCCACAACCTCGAAATTGTCGTGCGTCACGGCGTGCGGGGCGAAATGCACTCGCTCTATCTAAGGGATCCCGACGGGAATCTTATCGAGCTTTGCAGCTATGAATAGTTTCTTTTTAGCATTTTCTGTTGTCTGCCCCCTATTTCTCATGATGGCGCTTGGGTATGGCTTGCGGAAAATCGGGATGTTTACCGAAGATTTATTGCGGCAGCTCAATCGACTATGTTTTCAGGTTTTCCTGCCGCTTATCGTGTTCGTAAATGTCTACAACAGCGATTTTTCTACCGACTTTCAACCAAGCCTGATGGCATTTGCCGTCCTGGGCGTTGTGGCTATTTTTCTTGCCCTATTGATTATCGTACCGCGATTTGAAAAAGATGACACACGGCGAAGTGTCTTGATTCAGGGAATGTTTCGCAGCAACTATGTTCTATTCGGCTTACCGATAGCGAAATCTCTTTTTGGAGACGCGAATACGGGCACTACGGCAGTCTTGATCGCTTTTATTGTTCCCTTATTCAATGTGCTTGCAGTGTGTGCGCTTGAAATATTCAGAAACGGTACGATTGATTTTAAATCGGTTTTAACCGGCATCCTCACCAATCCTTTGATTCTTGGTGCTCTTGCCGCATTCTTTTTTATCGCAAGCGGCATCCGCCTACCGGTTATCCTCGAGCAAACCATCGGGGACATCGCAAATATCGCAACACCTCTAGCCCTGATTGTTCTGGGAGGCTCGTTTGCGTTTTCAAGCCTTAGGGGAAACGGATGGGCTCTCGCAGGGGCTGTCGGAGGTAAACTCATCATCGTTCCCCTGATCGGAATCACCATATCACTCGCCTTGGGATACCGCGGAATCGAGCTCGGGGCTCTTATGGCCCTCTTCGCAAGCCCTACGGCCGTTAGCAGCTTCACCATGGCGCAGCAGATGGAAGCCGACGATAGACTCGCGGGACAAATCGTAGTCCTTACGTCACTTTTTTCGGTGGCCTCGATTTTTATCTGGGTAACCGTGTTAGGAGAAGCAGGGTTGCTCGTAACATGACGCTTGCCAAGCGAGACGACATCACTCTAGGAGGTTGTTTCTTTAGCCCACATTATTGAGGGCTGCAAACACTTCTTCTCCTGCCGCAGTAATTCCCAAGCTTCTCGAGGCAAGCATATCGAGCGCCGATTGGAGGTCAACAGGAAGACCATCGATGAAATGCAGCTCTTCTTTTGTTTTCGGATGGGTGAAATCAAGCAGATAGGAATGAAGGAATTGCCGGGTTAAACCAAGCTGCGAAATCGATCCACCAGAACCATAGGTTTGATCGCCCACGCAAGGATGCTTGATATATTCCATGTGAACACGAATCTGATGCGTTCGACCGGTGTAGAGCTTGCATTCGAGAAGGGTGTATCCCTCATCACGGGGACCCGCCTCAAATCTTTCGAGCACGCGGAACGTCGTGACCGAGGAGCGAGCATGAAGGCTATCCGAGACCCGCATACGTAAACGATCCCGTTCGCCGCGTGCAATCGGGGCATCGATCAAGCCGGTATCGTGAGCGATAGACCCATGCACTAGTGTGAGATACCGACGATCAACGCTACGAAGCCTGATGGCCTCCTGTAGCGCGTAACCGACCTCATCGTCTTTGGCAGCCAGCATCAAGCCGCTGGTGTCCCCATCGAGGCGATGGACGATACCGGGGCGATCGTCGCCCTGCACATGCGCCAAGTTGTCACGACCGCAGTAATGAATAAGTGCATTGACCAGCGTCGAACAAGGATGCCCAGGCGATGGGTGGCAAATCAAACCTGCTTGCTTGGAAAGAACAAGGAGATAATCGTCTTCGAAGCGAATATCGAGTTCGATGGGCTCTCCCACCATAGGAGCGCGCTCGATTGCAACCGCCTCCTCATACACGATGGTGTCTCCCCCCTGAACCGAATATTTTCTTGCAACAATCTTGCCATTAACAAATACCAGACCATCATCGATGAAATGCGCCGCCTGCGATCGACTCGCATAGAGAGCATGCGCTGCCAAACAGGTATCGAGACGGAGACCCTCATCGTCAACCGTCGCGCTGTAGCATAAAGATCGGGGCATCAGATTTCCCCTTCTTTTCTACTTGGCATCGTCCGCTTTTTCTCGTGATAGAGCAGAAAGGCAATAAAAATAACGAAACCGCACGTAACACCGATATCGGCAATATTGAATATAGGAAAATCAATGAAGGTAGCCTCAATAAAGTCAACGACATATCCACGAACAAAACGGTCAATCGCGTTGCCGAGACCGCCTGCAAACACCAGCGCCAGCCCAATGGTTTCACCCACACTCGAGCGTGAGTGAAACACGAAGAGATACAAAACCAGCACGGCGCACACGACCAAAGAGAGCACACCGAGCGCCTGGGTTGAGTTTCCGAACATACCCCAAGCAGCACCGGTGTTGTGTATAAGGCGAAAATGGATAAGTCCCCATTCGCTTCCCGGCACAACATCGCCCAGCGTCTGCGTTTGCTCAAAAAAAGCTTTTGTCATAACATCGAGAACAAGCCATAGAGAAGCCACCGCTGTGAACACGAATGCCTTTCGCCCGCGCGGCACGTTATCATCAGTCTCTCTTGTTATTTCTTCTCTCAAAATCGAGCCTAGCCCTCTTCTGCGAAGTCGATGGCATCAAGCGCATCGCCACAGCGCTCGCATACCGAAGGATGCTGAGCATTGCCGCCCAATACGCGATAATTCCAGCAGCGGGGGCATTTTTCTCCCTCGGCAAGAGTAATAATGGCCGCAATAGCATCGCCTTCGACAAAGCTTACCGCAGACACGATAAAGAGCTCTTCGTAGACGGCCATATCGAACTTCTGAAGAACCGCCAACGTCGCCGCTGGAGCTTCAACCGTAATCGCCGCTTCCTGACTCTTGTTGACAACCTTACCGCTACGCGCTTCCTCCAAAGCTTTCATCACTATTTCCCGTACACCGAGGATGATCTCAAAATCCGAGGTGACCGACGCTGCGGCACCCTCGGGCGCAGCAGGAGTGAAGTCGGACTTTTCGGGCCATCCGGCTAATTGAACGCTTTCGGGATGGGTTTCAGGTGAGCACAAGCCTTCAGGGTAGTTCTCCCATATCTCTTCCGTAGTAAACGAGAGAATCGGCGTCAGAGTGCGCACAAGCAGCTCAAGGGCGTGCATAAGCACCGTCTGTGCCGCACGACGACGCGGGGATGCAGGAGCTTCGGAATAGAGGCGGTCTTTTGTCGCATCCATGTAAACCGCGGAAAGATCGTTGACGATGAAGTCGTAGATTGCACGGAAAACCGCATGGAAGCGATACTCGTCATACGCCGTATCGATTTCGTCGAGCAGAACCTGCAGGCGCACCATCATCCACTGATCGATAGGTTCAAGATCATCCCACTGCGCAACGATATCGGTGCGATCATCAAAATCATCGAGATTTCCAAGCAGAAAGCGGAAGGTATTGCGAATGCGTCGGTACGCTTCGCTGGTACGCTGCAAAATCTCGTCAGAGATGTTGACATCTTGGGAGTAGTCGACACTAGCAACCCAAAGC
>JAVWCK010000051.1:0-8570 GCA_036649035.1 Raoultibacter sp. | reverse complement strand
CACGGCAGCCTGGGGCAAGCAGCTCGGCACCATGTGCGCCGATAGCCCGATTGGCGGCTTCATCTTCTTGCGCCATCTCGCACGCGCGCGCAACCAGGGAATATTTGAGAACGCTCACATCATCAGCCACCAGCGCATAAGCGCGAGCAACCTGCATCACCTGCTCAACACCCCAGGAAAGGTTAACGGCTGTGGGGCGCGCTGCCGAAATTCGCAAGGCAACCTGACCAAGCTCTTCCATAAAGGCATCCACCACTTCATGTGTGCTCTCATTTTCTGCCCACAAGCACAACGCCATAGCTCCAGCCACACCCAAAGCCGGAGCGCCGCGC
Source organism: Raoultibacter sp. (assembly GCA_036649035.1). Classification (GTDB taxonomy): domain Bacteria; phylum Actinomycetota; class Coriobacteriia; order Coriobacteriales; family Eggerthellaceae; genus JAVWGW01. The sequence goes on along the minus strand of JAVWCK010000051.1, from coordinate 8,238 downwards.
ACAGCCAGCACCTGAATGGCTTCAACCAGGGCATCTGCTGTGAAGATATCGCGCATCTCGCACGCTTGCGGCAAGAACCGCTGATCGATGATGCGCACAACCGGGCGAGACCCAACGGGCGCCACCCACTCGATGGTACGAGGGATATTTTCGATCCCACCCATTAGGCGTAAAAAGCAAAAACGCGTTTGCGCTCGGCACCAATCGTCGTAAGATCATTATGCCCCGGCAACACAATGGTGGCGTCAGGAAGCACCGCGAGCCGCTTAAGCGATTTGCGCATATCCGACATGCTGCCACCCTTAAAATCAGTGCGACCAATGCTACCAAAAAACAATGTGTCACCGGAAATTAAAAGAGGAGCTTTCTTTGGGTCAGTGCCAAAACGCGGATCGATAAACAGGCATATGCCGCCTTCAGTGTGTCCCGGCGTCGCAATCACCTTCCAAGGCATGTTTCCGATTTTCACGATGTCGCCATCGGACACCCGCTGATCAACTTTACAGGGCGGAGCAACCGGATACGAACCTTCGCGTGTGGGTTTCTCTATTTCGCCCGCATCCCTTTTTGAAGCGATTACCGTTGCCCCTGTTGCCTTTTTCAAGGCAGCAGCAACATCGACATGATCCTGATGACGGTGGGTAAGCACGATTGCATCAAGTTTGCGCCCACCCAGCGCGGTTACAATCGCATCAAGATCGCTTGAGGGGTCGACCACGAACGTGGCGGCATCGTCGGAAATGATAAACGTGTTGTTCTCAATGGGACCGAGAACAAGAAATTCAACAGACAGACACCCCTTATCGAGCTTATGAACCTTAGCCATACTACTTCCTTTCGATCAATGCCCTCGCGAAGCTCAAGCGGATTGGTTGATAGTTGGGTCTTTTCAGACTATTTCTTTCCTTTGTGGATGCCTTCGCCAGGCATCATACGTCGCGCCTCGAACACTCCCTCTATGGTACGCACCTTCGTGGTGATCTTATCGATGGCGGAAACATCGGAAACCTGGAACAGGAACCGCATTTCCACCATGCCATCACGATGCGACGCCGTCGAACACGAAAGCACATTGGCACCCATATCGGCAAGGGTAACCGTCACATCACGCAGCAAGTTCATACGATCCAGTGCTTCGATAAATACCTCGACCTTATACGACATGTCCCCACTCGGCGTAGACTCCCACGAAACTTCGATGATGCGCTCGGGGTGTTCCAGCAAGCTTTGCGCATTCGGACAATCATCCCGATGCACTGAAACACCGCGACCGCGCGTCACGAAGCCGACGATAGCATCGCCTGGCACCGGGTTACAACAGCGCGAAAGTCGCACTAACACATCTTCGACACCCTTGACTACCACACCGTTCGAGCTATGCGCTTCATGCTTCTTCGGTCGCTTGACACTGGTGAGCATCGGTGGCAATTTGCCCGTCGAAGTAGCCGACATACCCAAGCCCGGCGTTTCCGCTTCCTCGGTACCACGGTCGACCAATATCTTGAGCAAACGGTTCGATACATGAGTGGCGCTTTCCTTATTCGTACCAATATTGACCAACATATCTTCGGCATCGTTAAAGCCCAAATGCTCCGATACCGTTTTGATAGCCCTCATGCTCTGCGCACTCGAAAGACCGATACCATGCTTGCGCATTTCCCGCGAAAGCTTATCGCGCCCCACCTGCAGATCATCGCTGCGACTGACCTTGGAAAAGTATGACCGCACCTTACTGCGCGCGGAAGGTGTCTTCACCAAGTTGAGCCAATCGCGCGAAGGAGTTGCGCTCTTCTGCGTCAAAATATCAACACGATCACCCATTTGCAACTGATAGCTCAGAGGAACGATGGATCCGTTCACTTTGGCGCCAACGCAATGATTACCTACCTCGGTATGGATGGCATAGGCGAAATCAACCGGCGTTGAGCCCGTTCGTAGGCTCATAACCTCGCCCTTCGGGGTGAACACGAACACTTCGGTCGGAGCTAGATCGACTTTAAGCGATTTGAGAAATTCGCGAGAGTCTCGCGTTTCATCTTGCCAGTCGACCATTTGACGCAACCAGGCAAGCTGCTGGTCGAGATTCTCATCGACCCGCGAGCTTTTTTCCTTGTAGCGCCAATGCGCCGCCACACCATATTCACTCATGCGGTGCATTTCTTCGGTGCGAATCTGCACTTCGAGGGGGCGCCCTGCAGGGCCGATAACCGTGGTGTGGAGGCTTTGGTACATATTGAATTTCGGCATAGCAATATAGTCTTTAAAGCGCCCGGGCATCGGATGCCACAGGCTGTGCACTGCGCCCAATGCCGAATAGCAATCCTTTACCGACTTCACGATAATTCTGACCGCAATCAGGTCGTATATCTCCGAGAATCCTTTGCCTTTCTTCGTCATTTTTTGATAGATGGAATACAGATGCTTTGGACGACCCATTATCTGGGAGGTGATGCCGACCTTGCCCGTTTCGTCATGCAGGATATCGATAATCTGCTCAAGATAATCTTCACGCTCTTCTCGGCTTTCGGCCACCATGCGCGAAACCTGCTTGAATTTATTGGGCTCCAGATAGTAAAACGCCAGATCTTCCAGTTCCCATTTGATAGAGCTGATGCCCAAGCGATGCGCAATCGGGGCGTATATTTCCAGTGTTTCGCGACTTTTGAAGATGCGTCGATCTTCCTTGAGCGCACCCAACGTACGCATATTGTGCAATCGATCGGCCAGCTTGATAACGATAACGCGAATGTCTTTACTCATGGCAACGAACATCTTGCGGATCGTTTGAGCCTGTTCGTCGGAAAGGCTTTCGACTTCGATCCGCGTGATTTTCGTGACCCCATCGACCAGCTGAGCAACGGCGGGGCTGAACTCAACGGACACCTGCTCAAGCGTGACCGATGAATCTTCTACCGTATCATGGAGCAACGCGGCGCACAGCGTTTCGACATCCATGCGTAAGTCGGAAAGGATCAACGTCACCTCAACGGGATGCGCAATAAAAGGCTCTCCACTTTTTCGACATTGCCCCTGGTGAGCATCGCGGGCAAACAGAAAGGCCTTTTTGAGCATGGCCTCGCTTTCCTCGTCTAAATAGGCGCTCGTTATACGTTGCAGGTCGGCAAAGCGCTGCTCTGGCGTTTCGTTGCCAACACTGCGAGGAAGATCGTTTTTTACCCCTGAAGCAAAATTAAGCTCAGCGGAACGAGGCCGTCCTATAAGTTCTTCGACGTTACGGGATTCCTCCGATTCTTCGGGGGAAAAAAATGCCTCTGTGGGTTCTCCGAGCAATTCATCCGCAACAGGTAACACAGCCTCAGTCTGTGCATGTTTTTTTCCTTTAGCTCGCTTTCCCTGCTCAGAATTGCTTTTATTCAATGAAATCCCTTCGGCAGCCGACCTTATTTCCTTTTTTTTCTTTGCCTGTTTTTTCTCACTCATGGCCTTCCCTTTTCTCGGCTTCGCCGGGCAAAATTGGTCGAGAAAGCCGTATCTGAAGTGCTGCTTCCCCCGCTTTAAGCACCCAATCGTGAAACATCGATGAAATGGCTATCTCATCGAGGCCCTCGCGGTAACGTACGCTATCCGTCAATTCTACTTTGGCCTGCGAATCAAGCACGTGGATGCTACGCGTTGGCACACCCTGCACGGTTGTGGTGCGCGTTTCGATAAGACCGAGTTCACGAAAAACGGCAACGCCACAAGCGGCGGCAGCCTCGGAAAGTTCAGGCTGGACAAGAGAGCCTCCTGTCGTATGGGACAAATCGACATCGCTTGCCGTGAAAAAGTCTCCTTCGGCTTCGTGTTGTCTGCGCCGCAAATCACGATACACCTGCGCCATGCAATCATGGTTGGGTGTTGCTGTTTCAAGGATGTGTTTATTGATGGCGGCATCATTGCGTCCAAACAATAAATGAATGATTGCCGGCTGTCCATCGCGCCCAGCACGCCCACTCATCTGATTGAGCTCGACTTCATTAAAGGGCAAATGATAGAGAACGATATGGCGAATGTTGGGAATATTAACCCCTTCGCCGAATGCTGAGGTTGCCACAAGCACGCACAAGGCGTCGGTGCGGAAAAGCTCCTCAACCCGCTTGCGCTCCGAGCGCGAAAGACCGGCGTTGTAAAAGCCGATAAGCGATGCCATCTGAGGAACCTGTTTGCGGAGCATACGAGCAAGTGACACCGATTGCTCGCGTGAATTAACGTAAATAACCGTTTTTTCACCCCCAGCGACAAGGTTTGCCAGATAATTTTCGCGCTTTTTTAGATTGCGCTGGTCATCCACCTTGAGATTCTCGCGAACTGTTTCATCGAGAATCTGTCGCGTGATACCCAGCGTCGCGATGATGTCGTGCGCAATTTCCGTCTCTGCCGTCGCAGTAAGCGCCAAAACGGTGGGGTTGCCCAAGCGGGAAATCGATTCACCCAGATGAGCGTAGACCATGCGGTTGCCCGCTTTTGCGAGTCCGATATGATGCGCCTCATCGACGACAACGAACCCGACACGCTTCGTGCGCGCAAATTCATCTGCATGGAAACTAAGGAATTCAGGGGTGGTCAACACGATGTCGTAGGCACCGCTTGCTATGCCGCCAAATATCTGACGACGTTCTTCGGGTGTAGATTCTCCGGTAAGCACTGCACTTGCAATGCCGAACGTTTCGAGCGTTTCGTTAATATGAAATGCCTGATCAGAAATGAGAGCTCGCAGGGGATACACAAAAAGACTCACCTCATGACGAGAGAGCGCCCTACAGGCAGCATGCACATGAAAGGTGAGCGACTTGCCGCGACCGGTTGCCATAACTGCCAAAACCGATTGCCCCGCATCGAGCGCTTCGAGTACTTCGCGCTGAGAATCATGCAAGGAAGCTTTCCCGATAAACGCTTCAATGATTGCGGCGCGCAAGCCCGAAGGATCCTTTTCCGCGCGCGCTTCCCACAATATGCGATTTTTTTCAAGAGCTGTTTCATATGCCTCGACCGCTTCCGCATCCTCGGGACAGTCGGCACACAGGTCAACATCATTGGTGGCATAAAGATCAGCCACAAAATCAAGGGATTCCGAATCAAGACAGGCCTGCAACGCCGCGCAAGGCTGTGCGGGAGCCAATGAAGAAAGCATGGCTTTAACCGTACGCCGACCCCGCCATTCATCGATTTGCACTTCAAAGGCAGCATTCACCACACTTCCGCAATGCATAAGCGTTTCAATATCCGAGCAGTGAAACATGATGGCCGCAAGAGAATATTTTCCATCGGTCAACGTGCAAGAAAAATGATTCTTTTCCGCGCCAACCGCGCGACAATTGGAAAGGAGAATATCGCGCGCAAGATAGCGGGGAAGCGGATTTTCCTGACCAAACGGAGCAAGTTTTTGCAGACAGCCGACATTTTCAAGTGTCAGTTCCTCGAGATTGACGCACGTATCAATCTCGATGCGTGGATGAAAGCATTCGGGCGATAAAGCCGCCATATAATCGCAAAGACGACGGGTGAATTCAGGGAGCTTATCGGCTGGCAGGGTAACGCCCACCGCCGCTTCGTGTCCGCCGAAGCGCGTCAACAAGTCACTACAACTTTCAACCGCTCGAAACAAGTTCACCTGCCCCACGCTACGACCGCTGCCGCGTGCTTCACCATCTTCGATGGTGAACAGTAGGGCAGGAACCCCGTAAGTGTTTACCAGGCGGCTTGCAACAATACCCTTTACGCCCTCGTGCCAGCCTTCCCCCGCCACCACCAAGACCCGTTGGCCATGATAGTTTTCGACAGCCTGCACTTTGGCAACCTCGGCAAGTTCAGCTTCAATGGAGCGCCGGCGGTCGTTGACCGCTTCCAATTCGGCTGCCTTTTGGCACGCTTCGTCAAAATCATCAGTCAGCAGCAGATCAAGCGCTAATTGAGCATCGCCCATACGCCCAGCGGCATTAAGGCGCGGGATAATCGAAAAGCTGAGATTAGTGGCTGCGATAGGCTTATCAGCGGCGCCTGCCTGCGCCAACAAGGCAGCAATGCAGTTACGCGGAGCATCGTTCATTTGCGCGATTCCCTCAGCAACAAGCGCGCGATTCCCGTCACGCATCGGCATGAGGTCAGCCACGGTACCCAACGTGGCAAGATCGGTGTACTCTCGCCACAAATGCGGCTTACCGAAGCGCGCACCGAGAGCCTGCGCAATCGAAAGAGCAACCCCGACTCCAGCCAAAATAGCGCTGGGACAGGCGCTGTCAAGCTTCGGATCGCACACAGGAACCCCTTCGGGCACCAGATCGGTCGGCTCATGATGATCGGTGATAACGACTTCGATACCCGCCCGCTGCAGTATCTTCACTTCTTCTTTACAAGCAACGCCGCAATCCACCGTTATCAAATAATCCGGCTTGAGCTGACACACGCGCTCAATCGCCGGCGCGGTCAAGGCATACCCCTCTTCAAAGCGCAGAGGAATAAACGGAGACACTTTCGCAGCACCCAATTCACGCAACGCCCGCGTCAGCGTTGTCGTTGCCGAAATACCATCAAGATCGAAATCGCCAAAAACAACGATATGCTTGCGCGCCTTAATGGCCGCTTCCAGGCTGTCAACCACAGCCGCAAGACCCGGAATCAGGTAAGGGTCAAGCCAGTCGCGCTCAATCGAAGGATTGAGGAACGCCTCGGCTTTTTCGGGAGTATCGATACCGCGAGCAACAAGCGTGGCCGCAATAAACCGGGGTAAGCGCAGCTCCCGCTGAAGACTCGCTGCCGCAGCAGGATTCGTCGCTTTAATGTTGAATTGTGCTGACATGATATGCTGAAACCTCACAGGTGAGTCGCCTTATTTTTCACCTCACATTCTCCCACAACCCAGCTTTCCTGTCACCGTCAGTACCATAGGTGGTCATCACTGCGCTTCCTGTTAAATCTTTCAGCTACAGCAAGCGCAACGACCCTTTCCCTCCCCTCGATCACGACGCTTTCGCGCGTCGTGAAGGCGAAACCGGTTACGTAATACGGCAAAGGGAAATTGATTTATACCAATACTTTTTTCATTGCGTTGATTTCCTTGAACACAGCAGCCGCCCCGGAAATGATGCGCGCCTGCCCTTCTGCGGAAACTTCTAGCAGCGTCGGCGCTTGCATTATGTTGTAGCGTCGCGCCAGATCCTGGTTTTCTTCGGCCAGCAGCACTTCGTGGGCGATGCCCGCCTCTTCCATCAGTTGCTCGGCATGCTTGCAGTTGGGGCAGGTATGCGTGGCCACCAGGTAGAGGCCTTCGGGCAAAACGCTCGTAACGCAGGTTTCCGACGGTTGTGCGGGCTGTGCAATCTCAACGGCTTCTTCGGTAGCCGCAACGGCAACGCCCGCCTTCGCCGCAGCAGCAGCAACCTTCGCATCGCCCTTGACCAGCTTCGAAGCACCGATATCGTACACCGTGCGATCCTTAAATTCCTGCGTCTTGCCTTCATTCCAGTTTTTCACGGGACGATAGTAGCCGGTAATGCGGCTATACACTTCGGTCTCCTCATGACAGCAAGGACATTCCCACACTTCACCTGAAATATAACCGTGGTTTTTGCATACCGAATACGTCGGCGAAATCGTGTAATAGGGCAGCTTATAATTTTCGGCGATCTTGTGCACTAAATTCGCCGTCGATTGCCAATCCGGCAACTTCTCACCCAAAAACGCATGGAACACGGTGCCCGAAGTGTAGAGTGTCTGCAGATCATCCTGGACATCGAGCGCACTGAAGATATCTTCGGTATACCCGACCGGCAAGTTCGAGCTGTTGGTGTAATACGGCGTGCCGTTTTCATTCGCAGCGATGATGTTGGGGAATTCTTCGCGATCATGCTTGGCGAAACGGTAGGTAGTCGATTCGGCCGGCGTTGCTTCCAGATTGTACAGGTCGCCGTATTCCTCCTGATAGTCGCTCAGACGATCGCGCATATGATTGAGAACATCCTTCGAAAACTGCTGCGCAGATGACTGGGTCATGTCGGCGTGCAGCCAGCATGCGTTCAGGCAAGCTTCATTCATTCCCACCAGACCGATCGTTGAAAAATGATTCTCGAACGTACCCAGATAGCGCTTCGTGTAGGGGTACAAGCCCGCATCGAGCAGCTTGGAAATAACCGTACGCTTCGTATGGAGCGAACGCGCCGACACATCCATCAAGTGATCGAGACGCTTGTAGAAATCGGCTTCGTCGGTAGCTAAATAGGCAATGCGCGGCATATTGATGGT
>JAVWCK010000050.1:0-9274 GCA_036649035.1 Raoultibacter sp. | reverse complement strand
ATAAAAGCAAAGGTTTCGATCCACCGATCCCGAAATGCCCGGCACGTCGCCCGTACTCGTGTATTGCCATATGCGAAAGCGATACGTTTGACCCGGCTTGTCGGCGTAATCGGCATACCACAGATCATAGGTGTCGATAAGGGCCGCCAGGTCATAATGACCGTCAAGCCAGAGATTGTTGCCGTAAATGATCGCTTCGTAGCCCCGCTCTCGAATGCGATCGCAAAACGCCTTGGCGATTTGCGTCGTCTCGGCCTGTGTCAGTCCCGCAATACGTTCGTCTTCAACGCCGTTTTCTTCCAGGTCAAACGCAATCGGATAACGCAGCTGGTAACCTTTGACCGCTTCAAGCACCCAATCGGCTTCCTCCCGCGCTTCCCGTTCGGTAATAGCCTGCGAAAAAAAGTATACGCCCACATCGAGGCCGGCTTTCGTTGCCCCTTCAATGTTTTGGTCAAACAGTTCATCTTCCCAAATTTTTCCCTCGGTATAACCGCGATACCCTGCACGAAGGTAGGCGAAATCGACTCCCGATGCAGCAACCGCCTGCCAGTCGATCTGCTGGTTATGACTTGAAACATCAATGCCTTCAGCGGCCGTTTTGCCATCGGCACCACGGTAGGATTTCACCCCGCCCGTATCGGTGATGCGCGCATAGTCGTAGCCGTTTGAGGGCACCGTGCGTGACGACGAATCTGCTTGCCCCGAAGAGGAACAACCGCCCAGAAAAAACGCTACCACAAGCGCCACAGCGCACAGCAAAACCGCCGTCGCGGCATAAGCGCGGCGACACAACCGGGAATGATCGGTACTCTGAGATAAAGAAGTCTGCATAAGTCTTAGTTTAGCACGGCGTGCACCTCATCCAAAAAAACAGCCACTCCACCCACCACTTGTGCACAAACAGGCGCCATAGTCTCCTTATCGACCGGCATCCTTCGTGGGATAATGAGGCAATGGAAACAAAACCAGACATACGAGCGCAGGCCATAGCACGACGCGACCGCATGTCGGTGTCCGAGCGCGATCGCAAAAGTCGGGAAATCTGTTGCAAGCTGGAAACGGTTCTGGCGCAGCTTCCTCCCCAAAGAGCTTCCCACAAACCCGCATCGTCGAACGACCAGACCTCTGCGACCGCGCCCTTAATCGCCGCCTATGCCGCCATGAAAAGCGAGGTTGACCTCGACGCCTTTATCGTCGCCGCCTACGCGAAGTGCGCCCGCGTTTGCTTTCCCTGCATGGTGCGCGCCCCGGCCAATGCGGCGCACCCCGCTGCGCTGCACATGGAATTTCGCGAAGTCACTCGCTCCGATTACGAAAGGGGGAAGGCGCCTTTCGTCGTAGCCCCGTTACGCTCGTATACGCCGGATGCGGCCGAGGTGTGCGCCTTCCCCGTCGTTGCCGCACGTGCCATCAACCTGATTGTCGTCCCCCTGGTTGCCTTCGACCGTCGCGGCAATCGTCTGGGCTACGGCGGGGGCAACTACGACCGGTTCCTGCCCCTGCTCACCCCTCCGTGCCGTATTACCGGCGTGGCCTTCGCGGAACAGGAGGTTTCCCTCTTGCCCCGCGAAGGCCACGATGTCGAACTGAGCGAAATAATCCGCGCATAATACCTTGCCGGCGTAAACCCCCATTCCTCGCTCCGCTCAAAATGACAGAAGGAAAAAGTCAAAATGACAGGAGAGAACCGTTGCATCTTGTCATCGAAACGTTGTGCGTTCTGTCATCATGAACGAAGTGAAGGATCTGGTCTGGTGACTATTCTTTAACCGCCTTCTTCTTTCCGTTGAAGCTAACACCCATGCGCGAAAGTACGACGATAGCGCCCAGCATCAGCACGGTACACACAGCAAGCGATATCCAGGGGTTGCCCAGCAAGCCGGCGATAACGTAGCCAATGATGCAGATGACCATGACCATGGTGGCATAGGGAAGCTGCGTGGCAACGTGGCGCAAGTGATTACACTTCGCACCCGCCGACGACAAAATGGTCGTATCGGAAATAGGTGACACGTGGTCGCCGTAGACCGCGCCGCCCAACGTGGCACCCACCGCAACCAAAAACAGCGGCGAAGTGGTGGGGAAAACGCCGATGACGATAGGCAGGATAAGGGCGATAGTGCCCCACGACGTACCCATCGAAAAGCCGATAAATGCAGCCACAATAAAGATAACCACCGGCAGCATAGACAAATCAACGCCGATACCGTTCAAGAACCCGCTGACGAACTCACCGGTACCCAGCAAATAGCGGCACGCGCCACCCAAGCTCCATGCCAGCACCAAAATCATGATGGCCCCGATCATCGAACGCACGCCCTCGGCGATACCTTCGACAAATTCGGTCAGCTTCATCAAGCCACGCGGCAAAAACATAGCCGCAGCCACCAAAAGCGCCACGCACACACCAATGCACAGGCCAGCCACGGGGTCTTCGCCCACCGCCGTCGGAAAATCGACGCCCTGGAAAAATCCACCGGTATACGCCATCCCGAGAATGGAGAAGATGATGAGCACGACGATAGGAATCACCAGGTCGAACACGCGACCCTTCTCAGACACATCAAGCCCGGTGTACTCTTCGAGTGCGCTTTCGGCCGCCGCATCGAGTGCTTCTTCTTGCGCCACAACCGTGGGAATGTTGGGACGAGATTCCGAATGAATGTCGGTCTTGTCCGCAACGCCGATGGTGGAAAGAACCGCAAGGGGAGAAGCCTCTCCCGGGATGCAATGCTTTTCGGCACCCAAACACTGGCTGTCGGTTTCCGCCAACTTCATGGGACCGAAATCAAAGTTGGTCGCGCAGATGAAGAACACCATGATGATGGTCAAAAGCGCATAGAAATTGTAGGGGATCGAAGCCACAAACGTCGAAAACCCGTCTTCGCCCAAATAACCACCGACGGCTACCGCCCAAGAAGAAACCGGCGCGATAATGCACACCGGCGCTGCCGTCGAGTCGATGATCCAGGCCAGTTTCTCGTGGCTGATATGAAAGCGATCCGTCACGGGACGCATGACGGCACCAACCGTGAGACAGTTAAAATAATCGTCCACAAAAATGATGATACCCAACACGGCGGTCATCAGTTGTGCCACGCGTGCGTTTTTGATGTGACCCGAAACCCATTCGCCGTATGCCTTCGAGCCTCCGGCGATGGCGATAACCACCGTCAGCGCCCCCAACAACGCAAGGAACAGCAACAGCGCCCCGTTTGCCCCTATTTGCTCGGCCATCATGCCCGGCACCATGGTAAACGAATCGATCAGCTGCTCGAACCCAGCGCCGTTTAAAGTGAACTGGTAGATGACCATGCCCGAAAACACTCCGATGATCAGCGACGAGTACACTTCCTTCGTGATGAGAGCGAGCCCCAACGCCAAAATAGGCGGAATGATGGACCAAGCCCCCGTACTGATAAGGTCGAAACCTTCCATGTGAATCTCTACTCCTTTTTATGTTTGTCTACTGGTATGCAATAACCGATTCAGTATAGCGCGCGAAGCGGGCAGATGGCTCGAATTTTTACACGCTTCAGCACTCGCTTCAAGGGAAACAAGTCCGTCCGGGCAACGCAGAACGACATCCTCACTCGAGCCTTGGCCCAAAAATGCCGCAACATCGGCATCGTAGGTTTTTTCCATCAGTGCGGAGGCTTCGACCACTTCGCGCAATGTTCCTTGAAGCATGATGCCGATGCGATCGGCCAGATACTGCGCCTCCGCAAAATCGTGGGTCACAAACACGATGGTGCAACCATAAGCCTCATGAAGGCGTTTAACCTCTTCGTACATCTTTGTTTTCGTAGAAGGATCAAGCGCCGAGAACGGCTCATCAAGCAGCAGCAACTGCGGCTCCAAAACAAACGCCCGGGCAAGCGCCGTGCGCTGTCGCTCTCCCCCGCTGATTGTTTGTGGATGCTGCTCGGCGATATGCGCAATGGAAAGCAACTCCATGATATCGGCGACCTGCCGCGCGATCACCGACCGGGGCACTTTGTGTCGCTTAAGGCCGTAGGCAATATTTTCGTATACGCTGAGGTGAGGAAACAGGCCATAATCTTGATAGACAAAGCTGGTCTTGCGTCCCTGGATACTCAAACACGACGTGTCTTGTCCGAAAAACAAGACCTGCCCCGGTTTAAGTTTATAGGCACCTGCAAGCGCCTCCAGCAAAATAGTTTTTCCGGCACCCGTCTGGCCCAGCAGGCAAAAAATCTCTCCTGCTGAAACGGAAAAAGAAACATCCCGGAGACAAAACGATCCTCGCTGCAGCGAAAGGTTGCGTACGTCGAGTGCGTTCATCGAACCTCCTCAGTACTAAAACGGTCAGTTGGCTTTGGCGCGCTAAGCACGTTGGCGATCAGGAGAGCAACGCCTGAAACCACCAGCATGATGATTGCCGTCGCCATAGCCATATCGTTGTTGCCCGTTGAAATATTGAGATAAATACTTCCCGGCAGCGTTTCGGTTTTCATGCGGGTAATGCCTACCAGCATGAGCGTCGCACCAAATTCCCCGATCGCGCGCGACCAGGTGAGGATAAACGTGCTGATCAGCGAATTTTTTGCAAGCGGCAGGGTAACGCTACGAAACGCCGTAAACGTTGAGGCACCCAAAGATTTCGAAATGAATTCCAAGCGGCTATCCACGCCGGCAAAAGCGGTACGACAGAGTCGGATGGCAAACGGCAAATTGACAATCAGCTGCGCGGCAACGATACCTGCCGGGCTGAAAACAAACTTGATGCCAATCGCCTTCAGCGCATCACCAAACGGCGAAGAGAAAACGATAAGCAACGCCAAACCGAGCAAAATGTAGGGCAAAGAAAGCGTCAACTCCAACAGGATATGGGCAATACGCTTGCACGGCATGTTTGTTTTAGTCAGAGCAAACGCGGTGGGGATTGCCAAAGCAAAACACAAAAGAGACGAAAGCGTTGCGGTTTTTAAACTTAAGCCCAACGCGAAGTGCACTTCTTCCGAGCGTATCGCTTCGCCGAAACTGGGCGCGCCACCGATGACGATTGCGCAGATAGCGCCACCGATGAACACCGTCACCAGCAGCGCTATCACAATCGTACAACAGGAAAAAATATCGAATCTTTTCGGTGGGCATGCTTTCATTTAAAGAACTTCATAACCATATTTCTCCCAAATCGCGTGTGCTGCATCGGAATTGAGATAGTCACTCAACGCCGCACGTGCTTCGGGATCTTGAGAACACGTCAGCGTGGCGGCGGGAATAGTTTTCACATACTTATCCAAATCGGTTGTTTTAACAATTTGGACACCATCGGCTTTGCTATTTTCTTTCCACACGATAGAGGCATCGGCTTCGCCCGCGCCGATTGCGGTCGCAAGCTGCGGTGCGGTCGTCGTGGTTGCGATAACGTTGACCTTGCCGAAGAGCTCCTGATCGGCCAAGGATTTTTTAGCAATTTTCCCAATGGGCGTCGACTCGGGATCCCCCATGATAAACGTCACTCCCTCGTTGGTCAGATCGGCTAACCCGGTGATATTTTTGGGGTTATCTTTGCCGACAACCAAAACCGGAATATGCTTTACGAGATCCGTGCTCGAGGCAATAACTTCTTCGATCGGTTGGGTTTCCTCTTTTGCCCCCGCAATGAACATATCGCCTTCGTGCGTCGTATTGATCTGTGACTGGATCTGTCCCGCATTGGCAAACGTGGTGTTCACTTCGCAGGCGGTTTCAGCCTTGAACGCATCGGCAATTTCCTGGAACGGCTTGGTCATCCCCGCGCCGCAGTAGATTTGCAGGGTATGGCCCTCGAGGTTTGTCGCCGCTTTCTGCTCGGTAGCCGCCGGCTCTTCAGCTGGCTTCGTTTTTGCTTGAGGCGCAGAACAGCCTGCCATACAGCCCACAGCAACCATCATCGAAACGAAAAAAACCAGTGCTTTTCTCATACCGTCCCCTTTGCTTTCATCAAAAGAAAAGCAACGGATGTGGTTTAATTCCCGCAAGCGTTGCTCTATAATTAACCTCATTATAGATTATTCTACTGATAGAATAAAGAGGTAACCCGTGTATATCTCAAACCCCTTGCTCGACTCACTGATCTTAGAAGATTCCCCCTATGGCGATTTGACGTCATCCGTTTTGGGGATCGATGACCAACCCGGCGAAATCGAATATTTCACCCGGGAAGACTGCATTTTGAGCTGCGTTGAAGAAGCTGCGCAAATCTGCAAAAAACTTGGACTGAGCATCGCTTCAAGCAAGAAGAGCGGCGCGCGGTTGGCGGCAGGTGAAAGTTTTCTGTGTGCGCACGGATCCGCAGAGCGCATCCATACCGCCTGGAAGGTATGCCTCAATCTGTGTGACTACTATTCTGCCGTCGCAACGAAAACGAACCGCATGCTGCGTTTAGCCCAGACCGAAAACCCGCACATCGCCGTGCTCACCACGCGCAAGGGCATTCCTGCCACCAAGCCATTTGCCACCAAAGCGGCATGCGTCGGCGGCGCCTTTCCCCATCGCTTGGGGCTTTCTGAAACCATCCTCATCTTCGATCACCACCTTACCTTTATCGGCGGCATCGATGCTCTGATTGAAAAACTACCCGAAATAAAAGCTCATTGCTGCGAAAAGAAGATCATCATCGAAGCCAGTCTTGCCGATGCGCCCCGTCTGGCGCAAGCCGGCATCGATGGCATCCAATTTGACAAGGTACCCTCATCGGATTTGGCCGCACTCGTCCCTCAACTGCGCGCCATCAATCCCGCAATCACCCTGCTTGCGGCCGGCGGTGTCAACGAAGGAAACGCCGCAGAATACGCGCAGACCGGCGTCGATGGCCTGGTGACCAGCTGCCTGTTCTTCGTAAAACCCATCGACATGAGCGTTCGCATCAAGGCGCTGTAACACCCACGAAACCTACCCCTCTTGGCGAGGAGCGCGACAACCGCGCGGTGAACACCGTGTCCTCAAAAAAATGCGTGCTGAAAATATCTCAGCACGCATTTTTATTCAAAACCACCAGGTGAGCAAGTTTTAGTGCGCGACCTCTTCTTCAAGCTGTTCGTGCTCGTATTCGCGATCGATCGCGCCCTCTTGATGCGGAGGATCAACGCAGAACGGCACCGCCGGCGTAACGAGGCTGACCAGGGGAACCAATACCATCGAGAGCACCATGGCGATCGCGCCGCAGTTGATGGGCGAAGCGATGAACCCGATGAACATGTTTGACACGGTCAAGCCAACGCCCATGATAAAGCTGGCCCACACGGCCGCTTTGGAAATGCGTCCGCTGAACAGACCCCAGAAGAAGGGTCCCAAAAACGATCCCGCCAAAGCGCCCCAGGAAATACTCATAAGCTGCGCGATGAAGGTAACCGACGAATTGTACTGGTACAACGCGATGATCGCAGATATCGCCACGAACACCACAATGAGTATGCGGATAAAACCGATCTGCTTTTTCTCACTCATGTTCTTAACCAGGTTGTCCTTGATCAAATCGAGCGTAAGCGTTGAAGAAGACGTCAACACCAGCGAAGAAAGCGTGGACATCGAAGCGGAAAGAACCAACACGATCACGATGCCGATCAAGATATCGGGCAAACTTGACAGCATGGTGGGAACGATCGAGTCGTAGACCGGCGCGCCCGTGGCGCTCAGCTCAACCTGTCCGCCATACAGGCGCCCGAAGCCACCCAAGAAATAGCTGCCTCCAGCCACAATGATAGCGAAGACCGTCGAAATAATGGCACCCTGCTTGATGGCCGGGCCGCTTTTGATAGCGTAGAACTTCTGCACCATTTGCGGCAAGCCCCACGTGCCTAACGAGGTCAGGACAACGACGCCGATCAGGTCGGGTAGGTTCGGCCCGAAAAACGACACGAACGGACCCGCCATGGTAGAACCTTCAGCAGGAATAAGCGACAGCGAGTTGATAGCTTCAGTAAAGCCGCCGTTATTGATCAGCACCGCGACAATGACTGCCACAATACCGAACAGCATGACAATACCCTGCACAAAATCGTTGACGACCGTTGCCATGTATCCACCCAAGACCACATAGATGCAGGTCACAAGCGCCATACCGATAACGCAGAACTCATAGGGCAAACCGAAGGCCATGTTGAACAGACGCGATAAACCGTTGTAGACCGATGCGGTGTAGGGAATCAAAAACACGAAAATGATAGCCGCCGAAGCGATGCGCAAACCCTTGCTACCATAGCGCGCCCCAAAAAATTCTGGCATGGTTGCCGACTTTAAGCGCTGCGTCATTTCACGCGTGCGTGGTCCTAAAACCCACCAAGCCAGCAAACTGCCCAAAACCGCGTTGCCGATGCCGATCCACGTGGCAGCGATACCGTATTTCCACCCAAACTGGCCGGCATAGCCCACGAAGATAACCGCCGAAAAGTAACTGGTTCCATAGGCAAACGCCGAAAACCACGGGCCGACGTTGCGACCACCCAAGATAAATCCGTCAACACTTTTCGTATGCTTTTTGCAAAAGATGCCAATACCCACCGCAACCGCGATGAATAGTGCCACCATAATTATTTTTTCTACCATTTTATTTCCTTACTTTCCAACGATTCCAACCGATAAAGCCAGATTCTTCGCTTCGCTCAGAATGACAGGCATGGGGGCAGCGTTTTCCCTCTTACGGGCAGGGTTTAGACTGCTACCGCGGGTACTGCGAAAAGCGCACACGGCCGTCTGTCAGCCTGCGATTGCAGGTTGTCAGATGCCCGTGTGCTATTAATATCGATTGTCGAAAATGCGCTGAGTTTTCTTTTCTGAACGGGGCAAATCGCCCAAGGGCACGCCCTTAGCAATCGGCGTACAGCCGATTTTACCCTTGAAAATAAAGGAAAGTTCTTCTTCAACGCGCTTGAGTTCATCACCCGTACAGGCGGTTTCAAAAAACACCGTGATGATGTCTTTGCCAAACAGATGATCAATCATGACCTGGTATTCAGAAGATGCCCCATCAGTAAACGAAATGACCTCTTCAATCTGTGCGGGGAACATGTTGACGCCCTTGACCTTCACCATGTCATCAGTGCGACCCACCAGCATGTCAATGCGGGGGAAAGGCGACCCGCAGGCACACTGACCGGGAATGATGCGCGTCATATCGTGCGTGCGATAGCGGATCAGCGGCGCGCCCTGGCCGGCCCAGTGGGCGGCAAATTCGTGGTTGCCATTCTTGGATGCTGCTGCGTGCAGCTGCTTGGCGGCATCGTAGGCGACCGGGTAGTCGGCCGGTGGCGGGGCGCCGGCTGCG
>JAVWCK010000049.1:250-9377 GCA_036649035.1 Raoultibacter sp. | reverse complement strand
ATGCCGACGAATCGATGGCTGCAGATCGCATCGACGCTGCGGCCGACATCGCGCAAACACGTTCGTTCGTCGACTCGAAAGAAGAGGGGTTTGAAGCCGCGGTTTCTCAGGGCGGCACCAATGTTTCGGGCGGCCAGCGCCAGCGTATCGCTATTGCTCGCGCCATTGCCCAGGACTCTCGCGTCTTGCTGTTCGACGACAGCTTTTCGGCGCTCGATTACGCGACGGATGCGGCGCTGCGTCAGGCGCTGCATACGCGCCTTGCCGACAAGACGGTGATCATCGTGGCCCAGCGCATATCGACGATTCTCCACGCGGATCAGATCGTCGTGCTCGACGAAGGCCGGGTGGTCGGTTGCGGGACGCACCAGACGCTGCTTAAAACGTGTCCGACCTATTTAGAGATCGCGTCTTCCCAGTTGAGCGAAGCGGAATTGAGAGGGGGTGATGCGCTATGAGTAAGGATACTGCGAAAACGGCGGTGAATCCGCCACGGGGCCCTTTGGGTGGGCACGGTGGTATGGCTGCCCGCATGGCGGGACCGAAGCCGAAAGACTTTAAGGGAACGCTCAAGAGGATGCTGGATTTCATGGGCAACTTCAAAGGCGCACTCATCGTGGTGCTCGTTTTCGCCATCGGGTCGACCATTTTCAATATCGTCGGTCCAAAGGTTCTTTCTACCGCAACGACGGAATTATTCACCGGCATCGCGGCCAAGATCGCGGGTAGCGGCGGCATCAACTACGATCTGGTTGCCCAAATCCTGCTGTTTACCCTTGGCCTCTACGTTCTTTCGGCATCGTGTTCCTTCGTGCAGGGTTGGCTTATGAGCTCCGTTTCGCAGAACACCTGCTACCTGCTTCGCAAGCAGATAGCGGCCAAGATAGACCGGATGCCGCTGGGATACTTCGAGCGCTCTTCGACAGGCGATACGCTTTCGCGCATCACCAACGATGTCGATACTTTGGGGCAAAGCCTCAACCAGGGGGTGACGCAGCTGATCACCAGCACGACGACCATCATCGGTGTCACGATCATGATGCTTTCAATCAACCCGCTCATGACGCTGATAACCGTGGTGATCTTCCCGATTTCGATGGTGCTCATCATGGTGGTTGTCAAATGTTCTCAAAAGTATTTCAAGGCGCAACAGGCAACGCTTGGAGCCATCAACGGGCAGGTGGAAGAAACGTTTTCCGGGCATTCCATCGTTCGCGCGTTCAATCAGGAGCAGTCGGCAATCGCCTCGTTTGACGCCACGAACGAAAAGCTCTTCGAATCTGCCTGGAAGTCTCAGTTTATTTCGGGATTGATGCAGCCGATCATGAACTTCGTCGGCAACTTGGGATATGTGGCAGTCGCGGTGTCGGGCAGCGTTCTTGCCGTGCAGGGCATCATCACGGTAGGCGACATCCAGGCGTTTATCCAGTACGTGAAAAATTTCACGCAGCCCATTACGCAACTGACGCAGGTTTCGAGCGTGTTGCAGCAGATGGCCGCCGCAGCCGAACGAGTTTTCGAGTTTCTCGACGAAGCGGAGGAACTTGACGAAACGGCGACCGTGCACACCGAGGATGTTTCCTGTGAGGTGGAATTTAATCATGTCAGCTTCGGCTACACTCCGGAAAAAATCGTTATCAACGATTTTTCCGCGCATGTTGCGCAGGGGCAGACTGTGGCGCTGGTTGGTCCAACGGGAGCAGGCAAGACCACCATGGTCAAATTGCTCATGCGATTCTACGATGTGGTGTCGGGTTCCATCAAGATCGGCGGACACGATGTTCGCGAGTTCGATCGTAACGATCTTCGATCGATGTTCGGTATGGTACTGCAGGACACGTGGCTCTTTTCGGGTACCATTCGCGAAAACATCCGTTACGGCGATCTCGCAGCAACCGACGAGCAGGTCGAATCAGCCGCCAAAGCTGCGTACGCGCATCATTTCATCCAAACGCTGCCGGGCGGCTACGACATGGAGATCAACGAAGATGCGAGCAATATCAGCCAAGGCCAACGTCAGCTTCTTACCATTGCGCGCGCCCTCTTGGCGGATCGCCGTATGCTGATATTGGATGAAGCGACCAGTTCGGTTGACACGCGTACCGAAGAGCGCATCCAGAAGGCGATGGACAACCTGATGGTCGGCCGCACTTCGTTCGTAATCGCCCATAGGCTTTCCACCATCAAGAGCGCTGACCTCATCTTGGTGATCGATGGTGGGGATATCGTGGAGCAAGGCACCCATGAACAGCTGCGCGCGTTTGGCGGTTTCTATGCCGAGCTGTATAATTCACAATTTGTTGATTGCATTGATGAGGCCGAAGAGTAAGGGCACTGTGCCAGAACACGAACAAACAACGGGATACTCGCGGAAGTCTACGGAAGCGAACAGCGAAGATGCCGCTGCAGCACAGGGGCAGCGGCAGATTGGCACCCCTGGTGCTCCTGTCCAGTTGGCGGTATACGACTTCGACGGCACCAGCATCACCGGCAATTCTCCGGTCTTGCTGGTGGCCTACATGATGCGCCGCGGCATGCTGAAGATGAGCGTGCTCTTCCGTATTCTTTTGTGGGCTTTTGCCTATAAGGTGCGTCTGCCGCAAGACGAGTGTTCCGTGCGCTCGCTGGTGTTCACCGCGTTTGCCGGCAAGCCCAAAGAAGAGGTCGATTGCTTTTTGCGCGAATTCTACGACGACCGCATAGCGCCTCGCTTTCGCAAGGGATGCGATGAATCCATGCGCGATCATCGTGCGCAGGGCCATGTTGTGCTTATCGTTTCGGCCACCTTCGAGCCCATCATCGAACGAGCGCATGAAGTGCATCCGTTCGACTATCAGATTTCGACGCGCATGGCCACCGATGCCGAAGGTTTCTACACCACGCGCGTTAAGGGCAATCCGGTCGAAGGCGAAGAAAAGCCTCGCGCCATTTCCCGCTTTGCCGATGAGCGCTTTGGTGAAGGCAAGTGGGAGCTGAAATATGCCTACGGCGATCATCACTCCGACCGTCCAATGCTGTTTGCCGCAACACAGGCGTTTGCGGTTACCCCCGATTGGCCGCTTGCCTGGACGGCTCACCGCCAGGGGTGGTCGATCCTTAAATGGGTCTAATTGAGTGCTATTTAGCTTTTTGTGCGTTACGATAGCATAACGATTGCTTGTTTTTTGTTGATACGGCTATGCTTTCGCGGCGCTCTCCCTTAGAATACTTAATGAAATACTAGCGTACTTTTACAAACAGCAACGAAGGAGGTGGGCAAGATGTTTGAAGGTAATACCGATGTAAGCGGCTCACCAAGCCAAAACAACGATGTGAACGAAACGGCTGAATACCTCAGGCGTGCGGCGGCAGCTGCAAGTGCGGGGGATGAAGTGCTTGGCATGCATCTTTATCTGGCCGCTTTCGAAAAGGCAACCCACGAATCGTTTGCGCCCGGCAAAGAAGCCATTGATGGCTTGCGTGCGGCGTGGGATCTGGCCTGCTCCTGCAAGGAGCGAGCACTGGCTGAATATATTTTCGAAAAACTTGAACCGTATTTAACCGGCGAAGAAATGGCTCATAACGCTGAAGCCTTGCAACGTTTGGCGCTCGACAAGCTGGAAGAATTCGGCCTCTCCCGCGATGAGGTTGAAGGCATGGCCGAAATGATTTCAGATGATTTTCTCGATTTGGCGGGCGAGTCGTCGAGCTTGATGAAGGTCGAAGATTTAACGAAGATGCCCGGGCTTTTCAACGCCGATTCCGTTTTCCCTGCCATGCAGTCGGCGGCAAAGGTGGTAGCTGCTGAACAGCAGGCGAAAAAGGCTGCCTCCAATGCGATCGTGCCGGCGGCAAAACCCGCCGATCGCGCGCCCGAACAGAATTCTCATGGTTTGATGTACAAAGATTTATCGGGCTTTGATAGCACCATCGCAACGATGCGCGAGTTCGGCATCGGGGTTGAAAAGGATGCTCAGTATCAAGAATTTTTACAGCTGCTCAACGAGCGTCATGGCATCAATAAAATGCCGGCAACCGATAGCTTTTTATTCATGAGCGATGCGCGGGAAGATGCCAATCAGTTCATGGCGGCAACGGTGGGAGAGCTTTCGTTGCCCACGGTGCGCATGAACATGGAAGAAGGCCCGCAAGGCATGCCGGTGCTGTGCGTTATGGCGTCGGTCGACCATCAGCCGCGTCTTTCGTTTGGACGCACGGCATTCGAAGGTCCAGGCGTGTTGATGCTAGAAGATATCGATTTGTGGGTGCCGCCGCTCGTCGATGGCGGGTTCGATGATTTTGAAAGCGTTTCTTTCGCCCATCTTTCTCGGGGTGCACGTGAGGCTATCAACCTGATTCGCCAGGCGGTTGAAAACCCTGAGGTGTATGTTTTGGCCACGGTTTCGCAGGAAAACGATATCGAGGATTTCTTCTTTGATTTGCTTGATCCCTTTCAGGCGATCACGATCGATATGCCGACCACGGCCGAGCGGGTCGATATTTGGGAGCATATCGCTCTTGAGCATCCCTGCGTTCGCAGTCTGAACACGCTTGATCTGGTGCGCCTTTCGGTCAATATGTCGCGCTATGACATCTATATGGCCGCGCAGGAAGCCGTTGAGCAAGCCTATAAAGAAAGCCTGACTCATCGCAGCTATCTGCCGGTAAGCATTGAGAATATGTTCGAGAAAATGGCTGCCTATCAACCGCTTGAGTCCGAGGAATACCGCCAGCTTGAAGATGCGGTGATCGAAGGCTTTCGCGCTCAGATCGGCACTATCGATGATCTGCTGACGGGTGGCGCTTAATACATGGAAGTATCACGTCGCTGTGATTATGCTTGTCGTATCCTTCGTGCGGCACACAAGCGCGATGAAGGCTTTGTTTCTATTGCCGAAATCGCCGAAGAAGAATCTATTCCCTACGCTTTCGCGCGCAGCATCCAGCACGATTTGAATGCTGCGGGATTCATTTCGACTGCGCGGGGAGCCCGTGGGGGATTAGCGCTTAAATGCGACCCCGAAAAGGTCACGCTGTTCGATATCATCGTCGCGCTGCAGGGGTCGGCCAGCATTTCACCGTGTGCGCTCGACCCGCTTTCCTGCGCCAAGCAGCCTTCCTGTGTTTTCAATCGCGTGTGGCAAGGGGCCGATAAGATATTATTTTCCTATTTTTCGTCGATCACTTTGAGTGATTTATTTGAAATGGGGGGCGAACACCCCATTGTCGCTCAAGCGATGAGCCTCTCTCCCTCCGCGCTTCCTCGTTTCCTTGAAACGATCGCTTCCGAAGAAGGCTGCGATGCTCCTTTGACCGAAGCCTTTCTTGCTGGCAAGGGTTCCTGCGACACGCGCACAACAACGGATAAGACCCGATAAATCATCATGCGCGAAGGGAATGATTTCGTTGCACGCGTGTGGGAACAGGGTGCGAAATTCGAACGGCACAATCTTCCCTGGCGCCATATCGATGATGCGTATGCCGTTTTGGTTTCGGAAGTCATGCTGCAGCAAACCCAGGTCGCACGCGTAATCAAATATTGGAATACCTTTCTTTCGCTGTTTCCCACCCTCGATGCCCTTGCGGCTGCCGATACGGCTTGCGTGCTTGAGCAGTGGCAGGGGCTAGGCTACAATCGCCGTGCGCTCGCGCTCAAGCGCACCGCCGAAATCTGTGCGGCCGACCATGCGGGAAAATTGCCGGATACCCAGGAGGGCCTTATGGCCTTGCCGGGGATAGGGCCGGCAACCGCGGCAGGAGTGCTTTCTTTTGCCTACAATCAACCTTCCGTTTACCTGGAAACCAACGTGCGTACCGTTTTTTTGCATGAATTTTTTCCCGATGGCCAAGCGGTAAGCGACAAGGAAATCTATCCGTTAGTCGAAGCCACGTGCAGCCGGGAAAACCCGCGCGATTGGTATTACGCATTGCTCGATTACGGAGCACACCTTAAACGGACCGTGGTCAATCCCAGCCGGAAAAGCGCTCACCATATACGCCAATCGACATTTTCGGGATCGCGGCGCCAAAAGCGTGCCGAAATATTGCGTCAGGTGCTTGCCGATCCCGGTATCACCGATGAAGCGTTGCGGGGAAGCCTTGATGAGCACGAACGCCAAGCGGGGCGCGACCGCCTTGATGAGCAGACGTATCGATCGATTGTGAAGGATATGGTGGCCGAAGGTTTTTTCCGCGGCGAGGATGGTTGTTATTTCGCTTGATCTCCTTTAGTGGTTGGGAAGGAACGTACTGTGGGCTTGATTGAAATAGTTTTGATCGGAATCGGTTTGTCGATGGATGCTTTTGCCGTAGCGGTGTGCAAAGGCCTTGGTATGCGTCGCCTCGATATGCGCCAGGCGGTGGTGATCGCTCTTTTCTTCGGCGTTTTCCAGGCGCTTATGCCGCTTATCGGATTTGCCCTAGGAACTCAGTTCGAAGCGCTTATTGCCGATTTCGATCATTGGATCGCCTTCATTCTTCTTGTTGCTATCGGCGCTAAGATGCTGTGGGATTCGTTTCGTAGCGCAGAAAAGGAATGCTCGCAGGGCTGCGAGTCGAGCGAACTCAATCGCCCTGCCCTTGATTATAAAGAGCTTTTCATGTTGGCGGTAGCCACGAGTATCGACGCGTTGGCCGTTGGTATAACGTTTGCCTTTTTGCAGGTCGATATCGTTTGCGCGGCAATCATCATCGGGGTTACCACCTTTACTCTCGCGCTGGTCGGAGTTGTTTTGGGCAACAGGTTCGGGGCACGTTACGAAAAGCCGGCAACTATCGTGGGCGGTCTCGTGCTTATAGCGATTGGGTGTAAAATACTGCTTGAACATCTCGGATTTTTAAGCTGATGGCTATAATTGAGATGAAGTATCATTAAGACTGTTCGGCGAAAGGAATTGGCATGGAATTGAAAGGGTCGAAGACCGAATCCAACTTGCAAACGGCATTTGCGGGCGAATCTCAGGCGCACACTAAATACGCCTACTATGCAAGCCAGGCTAAAAAGGATGGCTACGTGCAGATCCAGGGCATTTTCACTGAAACGTCCCTCAACGAAAAAGAACATGCCAAGCTGTGGTTTAAGGCTCTGCATGGCGGCGCTGTTCCTACGACGCTTGACAACCTGGCCGATGCGGCAAATGGCGAAAACTACGAATGGACCGATATGTACGCGGAATTCGCTGCAACGGCACGCGAAGAAGGTTTTGCCGATTTAGCCGAACTGTTCGATGGTGTTGCCGGAGTCGAAAAGCAACACGAAGCACGCTATCGTGCCCTTATCGAGCGCATCAATAACGGTGAAGTGTTCAAGCGCGGCGAAGTGTTCGCATGGAAGTGCGGCAACTGCGGTCATATCCATATTGGCACCGAAGCACCCGAAGTGTGCCCGGTGTGTGCCCACGGGCGTGAGTATTTCGAGCTGCGCGCCGAAAACTACTAAGAAACTTTTTTTCGAGGCTTGACAGCGGAAGGAAAAATGGTTCACTGCATCCAAAAGTAGCTTGGTGTATATTGATCTCGTTTTATTCAATGTTTTTTATTGCAAAGGATTCCGCTTGTGCGGGATCCTTTTGTGTAGGGACACGGAAAGAGAAGCATTTTGCCGAACTTGGTGGTATTTTGAATAGAGAGAGAAAAATGGATAGAGAAAAGCCCCTTATGTGTTACTTTGTCCTGGTTAAGTAACATTTCTATACCACTAACAGGCCAATTTCACCTATTGGCTCTCTTGTCTTGTCCTGTAAGAATAATCTACTGGAAAATATATAGGTAGTATTAAACGAGAACACCTGAGGAGGTGTACACATGGAAAAAGAGGCCACCGTATCAGAGGTTCAGGGGCTGCTCGAGGCGCGAGGGGTATCACGCCGCAGCTTCATGAAACTTTGCGGTACTCTTGCGGTCGCGGCCGGATTATCCGAGCTTGCCGCTCCGCAAATCGCCCAGGCCCTCGCAGAATCCGTGATCGGCGCTAAAGAAGGCAAGCTGTATCCGGTCATCTGGATAGAGGGTGCTTCCTGTACCGGATGTACGGAAGCTTTTGCTCAGATCGATGCTCCGGATCCTGCAACGGTAATTTTGGAAATGATTTCTTTGAATTATTCCGAAACGCTTTCCGCTGCAGCGGGTCATTCGATGGAAGAAGCTAAAGCACAAACTATCGAAGCGGGCAATTACTTGTTGGTGTACGAAGGCGCGGTGCTTGAGCGCTGGAACGGTAACGGGTTGCGCGTTGCCGCCAAGCCGGGCACCGACCACTTGGCCGAAGCTGCCGCTAAGGCCAACGCGGTTGTCGCACTCGGTTCTTGTGCGGTCAACGGCGGCTGGATGAGCGCTCATCCAAACCCTGCTGGCGCAGTGGGCGTGCAGAAGTATCTGAAGGAAGCGGGCATCGACACTCCGGTTATCAACATTCCGGGTTGCCCTGCCAACCCCGAATGGATTGTCGCCGTTTTGGTTGATGTCGTGCAGTTGAAGAAACTTCCTGCTCTGACTTCGGAAAACAAGCCCTCCCTTATCTTTGGTCAAACCGTTCATGATAATTGCCAGCGTCGTGGGCACTTTGAAAACGGCGAATTCGTATACGAATTCGGTTCCAAAGAAGAAGCGCTGGGTTACTGCCTGTATCCGCTTGGATGCCGCGGCCCTCAGACCAAGGGCAACTGCGGTGTCGTGCGCTACAACCACCGCCGTTCCTGGTGCGTTGAAGCGGGCGCCCCGTGCATTGGTTGCACGGAAGCTGCCCCGATGGATCCCGGTCACAACTGGGTTGAAGTCAATACGCCGTTTTATAAGCGCCATCGCGATCTGCGTATCGGCGATTTCACCTTCCAACCGGGCACGATTGCTTTGGCGGTTACCGGCATTCTCGCCGGCTGCCTGATCATCCACGGCTTCGGCATGAAGGCAACCGGTCGTATGGATGGCGGTGCCGATTTCGAAAAGGTACGCACCTGGGATGCTAAGCACCCCGATAAATCGGTAGGCCAGTATCCTGAAGAGGATATAAAAGAAGCGGAAAAGAAATATACCCACAATGACCAGAAGGGAGGGCAGGCCTAAATGACTCGTTCAGTTATCGACCCGATCACTCGTATCGAAGGTCACCTTCGCGTTGAAATGGAAGTCACGAACGGAACCGTTTCCGATG
>JAVWCK010000049.1:0-240 GCA_036649035.1 Raoultibacter sp. | reverse complement strand
AGCGCAAATCGTGCAGCGCATCTGCGGTGTGTGTCCCGTTTCTCACGCGCAAGCTTCTTCGATCGCGGGCGAAAAGGCATACGGCATTACGATTCCCAATAATGCCCGCATTATCCGCAACCTTTTAGAAGGCGCTCAGTTTTTGCACAGCCACATTTTGTGGTTCTACAACCTGGCTGCCCTCGATTACGTCAACCCTCTCAATGCCCTTAAGGCCGATGTAGCCGACACCTATGCACT
>JAVWCK010000048.1:258-9572 GCA_036649035.1 Raoultibacter sp. | reverse complement strand
TTATGTAATCCTTTTACTACTGATTGTTTCCGTTGTGCTGAAAATCAATGATGAATTTTGTTTTATTCAGAAAAAGGTAGATATGAATGAGTTCATTGAGTGGCCTTACAAGGAGGTCGATAAGGCTAGTATTCCTGATGAAATTAATAAAGGTGTCAATATCTCAAGCGATGATAATGAATGAAATTAGTTTTCCGAAAATAGATCGTCTTACGCAAATGCCCTGCTTTTGATGCAGTTGCAAGTTTTCTCTTGGCAGTTACGTTCAGGTCCTTTATGGACGCCTCGACCACGAGAGCCCACGGGGATGTAATCTTTATCGGATAACATCCCTTTTTTGAAGAGTTGTGGTATCCTAGCGAAGTTAGTTTGAGCGGGTTGCTCAGCGGGAAATCCCGCTTAGAAAGCTTGGAGGATTCTATGAAATTCGGTGGCATCGGAGTTCCTGAACTTCTTATCATTTTAGCGGTTGCTCTTTTGATTTTTGGCCCGAAAAACCTTCCTAAATTAGGTAGCGCTTTGGGTAAAACCGTTAAAAATCTGCGTGATGGCATGGGTGGCGGCAACAAGGCTGTCGAAGAAGCTGAAGATGAAGAAATTGTCGAAGAGGTTGTGGAAGAAAAGCCCGCTCCTAAAAAGACGACGGCGCACAAACCCACCGCTGAAAAAACCACTAAGTCTGACGAATAGCACCATCATTTGTTTGTAGCGCGGCAGGCAAGCCTGTGGGTTTGTATCTGCCGCGTCTTAATTATGTATTCTGAGGTGCTCGTTATGGGCACCTTTTGATATACTGCGCAAGGCGCAATACAGGTAAAGCGCACCGGTCACAAGGCGGGTGCTCTCTCGTATCGAACGGACAAGATCATGGCAGACAGAGATTATATCCTCACCGCAGAGGGCAAAGTTAAACTTGAAGAAGAGCTTCATTACCTTGAAACTGAAAAGCGTTCTGAAATTGGAGAACGCATTAAAGTAGCACGTGAATTCGGCGATATTTCGGAAAATTCCGAATATGATGATGCAAAAAACGAACAGGGTATGATGGAAGCGCGTATTGCTGAAATTACGCATATTTTAGGGGACGCCACGGTCGTTACCACACCGAAGCGCTCCAATAAGGTGAATATCGGTTCAACGGTCACGGTCGATATGGGCGGGCGCGAGCGCACGCTGAGCATCGTCGGCGGTGCGGAAAGCGATGTTGCTGCGGGTAAGATTTCAAACGAATCACCTGTTGGGGCAGCTTTGCTGGGTCATAAAAAGGGCGATGTGGTTACCACGGTAGGCCCGACAGGCAGAGAAATTTCCATGACGGTACTCAGACTGGAACATTAAAGCGAAGGTTTCATTTTCGTTACGAACAGCCGTTTTTTGTGAGGGCGAGCAGTGAATGCTCGCCTTGTTCTTTTTGTAGGATACAATGGATTGCGATAAAACTAGTACCGTTTTTGAAAGGTTTTTCATGAGCGAAGAAACAAAACCCACCGAAACCTGTAAGGGTGCGACAGCCCCCGAGGTTATCGAAGACGATCCAATCGAGGTTCGCCGCGCAAAACGCGAGGCGCTGATTGCGGCGGGGGAAGCCCCCTATGGAGCAGCCTATCATTACACGCACCATATTGCCGATCTTGAAGAAAAGTATGCTGCGCTCGAAAACGGCGAGGTCACCGAAGATGAAGTCTCGCTTGCGGGGCGCGTTATGGCTCGTCGCGATCAGGGCAAGATCCTCTTTATGGAGCTTCGTGATTCAACGGCCGATATCCAGCTGTTTTGTCGTATCAACGTGCTCGGCGAAGAGGTTTTCGCGCACATGAAGGAAGTTGACGTGGGTGATTGGATCGGCGTTTGCGGTCTGATGATGCGCACTCGTCGCGGGCAGCTTTCCGTTGCTGCCGATTCCTATACCTTGCTGTCGAAATCATTACGTCCTTTGCCCGAAAAATTTCATGGGCTGGCCGATAAGGAAACCCGCTATCGTCAACGCTACATCGACTTAGTGGTCAATCCGGAGGTGCGCAAGACGTTCGAGGCGCGCTTCAAGGTTATTTCTGCCATTCGTCGTTACATGGAAGATCTCGATTTCTTCGAGGTCGAAACGCCCATGCTGCATCCCATCGTGGGGGGCGCCAATGCGAAGCCCTTCATCACGCATCACAATGCGCTTGATCGCGAACTGTACCTGCGTATTGCCCCCGAGCTTCATCTGAAGCGTTTGTTGGTGGGCGGGTTTGAGAAGGTGTTCGAACTCAATCGCTGCTTCCGTAACGAAGGCATGGATTTAACCCATAATCCTGAATTCACGACACTTGAGGTGTACCAGGCGTATTCCGATGTCGAAGGCATGATGGATTTAACCGAGGGTATCGTTCGTCACGCAGCGCTTGCAGCGTGTTCTAGCCTGCAGGTGGAATTCCAGGGACAGTCCATCGATCTTTCGCTGCCGTTTCGTCGTGCGTCCATGACCCAGTTGGCAAGTGAAGGCGCGGGTCGCGAAATCAGTTTTGCGCTTTCCCTTGAAGAGCTGCGTGAAATTGCGCAAAGCTACCATCTCAAAATTGAGAAATCATGGGGCAAGGGCAAGCTTATTTGCGAAATTTACGAAGAAGTGGCCGAAGGCAGTATCATTGCGCCAACCTTCGTTATCGATCATCCCGTTGAAGTTTCCCCGCTTGCAAAGCGCAAGCCCGACGATGAAAACGTAACGGATCGCTTCGAGCTCTTGATTTGCGGTCATGAATACGCGAATGCTTTTACCGAACTGAACGATCCGGTCGATCAAGCCGCGCGTTTCCAGGCGCAAGTCGACGCAAAAAGCTCAGGCGACGATGAAGCGATGGGATTCGATGCCGATTACATTCGTGCTCTTGAGTACGGCATGCCTCCGGCTGGCGGATTGGGTATCGGCATCGATCGTTTGGTCATGCTCCTGACCGATTCCGCTTCGATTCGTGATGTATTATTGTTCCCCCACATGAGGGACGAAGCGTAAAGGTTTCCTTCAAGCAGAAAAGAGGCTGCTTATGTCATTTGATAAGTTTACCGACAAAGCACGTAAAGTATTGGTGCTTGCGCAAGATGAGGCGCGCATGCTGCATCAGCCCTATGTGGGTACCGAGCACGTACTGCTGGCGCTGATCAAGGAAGAAGACGGCCTGGCTGCCAAGGCACTCGACCGTTTGGGCGTGCAATACGATGCCGTGGTAAGCGCGATACGCCTGGTGGTGACCATCGACGAATCCGCTGATGTATCGGGACATTTGAATTTCACCCCTCGCGTCAAGCGAGTGCTGGAAAATTCGCTGCGCGAGGCTATGCAGATGGGGCAAAGCTATATTTCAACCGAGCATCTTTTGCTGGGTATCGTGCGCGAGGGGGCCGGCACCGCCATCGATGCTCTGTCTCGTCTTGGCGTAAGCGGCGACAGCGTGCGTTCGGCTTTGAATGATCTGGTGGGGCAAAGCCCCGTATATGCAGGTCGCGGTGCTTTCGATGTGATTCCAGGGCAAAGCAGCGATAGCGTGCTGGCCGAATTCACCACCGATTTGACCAAGAAAGCAAGCGAAGGCAAGCTCGATCCGGTTATTGGACGTGCAGGTGAAATCGAGCGCGTCATGCAGATACTTTCGCGCCGTCAGAAAAATAATCCGCTGTTGATCGGTGAGCCCGGAGTGGGTAAAACCGCAGTGGTTGAAGGATTGGCTCAACTGATCGTTGCCGATCAAATCCCCGATCTTTTGCGCAATAAACGTCTGCTCACCTTAGATGTGTCGGCATTGGTCGCGGGCAGTAAATACCGCGGCGAATTTGAAGACCGTCTTAAAAAATGTATTAAAGAAGTTCAGGATGCGGGCGATATCATCTTGTTCATCGATGAAATACACACGCTGATTGGTGCGGGATCTGCGGAGGGATCCATCGATGCTGCAGCCATTTTGAAGCCACCTCTTTCTCGTGGGGAAATCCAGGTGATCGGGGCGACGACACTTGACGAGTATCGCAAGCATCTTGAAAAAGATTCAGCGCTTGAGCGCCGCTTCCAGTCGATTACCGTTGGAGAGCCCAGCGAAGAGGCGGCCATGCGCATTATGGAGGGCTTGCGCGATCGCTACGAAGCGCATCATCAGGTGCATTTTACCGACGAAGCCCTTCAGGCCGCCGTGCAGCTTTCTAGCCGTTATATTCAAGATCGTTTTCTGCCCGATAAGGCGATCGATGTTATCGATGAAGCGGGAGCGCGTATGCGCATTCGCAATATGACGCTACCGCAAGAGCTGCGCGAACTCGATGATTCACTGCGCAAATTACGCAGTGAAAAAGATTCAGCGATCGCGGCGCAGAACTTTGAGCAGGCGGCGCACTTGCGCGACCAGGAAAAGAAACTGCAAGATGATCGTAGTGAAGCGGAGAAAACCTGGGAGGAAAAGACGCATAAAACGATCAACCAAATTGGCGTGCAGGATATCGCCGATGTTGTTTCGATGTCTACGGGTGTTCCGGTTTCGAATTTGACCGAGGCCGAAACGGAAAAACTTTTGCGTATGGAAACCGTGTTGCACGATCGTGTGATCGGGCAAGATGAAGCGGTCACGGCGCTTTCGAAGGCGATTCGTCGCAGCAGGTCAGGCTTGAAGGACCCCAAGAGGCCTTCCGGTTCGTTTATTTTCTTAGGCCCCTCCGGGGTGGGTAAGACGGAACTTTCAAAGGCGCTTGCCGAGTTTTTGTTCAATTCCGAAGAAGCACTTATCTCTTTCGACATGAGTGAATACATGGAAAAGCATTCGGTGTCGCGTTTGGTCGGTTCGCCTCCAGGATATGTCGGTTACGACGAAGGCGGTCAGCTTACCAAGGCTGTGCGTCAGCGCCCCTATTCGGTCGTTTTGTTCGATGAGATCGAAAAAGCACATCCTGATGTGTTCAATATTTTGCTGCAGATTCTTGAAGAAGGGCGTCTGACCGATGCGCAGGGTCGCATGGTTGATTTCCGTAATACGGTTATTATCATGACCTCGAATGTGGGGGCACGCGATATTGTGCAGAGCACACCGCTGGGTTTTTCGTCCAACGACCAAGAAGGACTCACCGACACGGAAATCAAGGGTCGCGTGATGAGCGAACTCAAAAAGCTTTTCCGCCCTGAATTTCTCAACCGTATTGATGAGATCATCGTATTCAAATCGCTTACCTCTGAGCAGATCATCAAAATCGTCAAACTTATGGTGGGCGATTTGCGCGAACGCTTGATTGCCCAGAACATGACCATTGCGCTTACTGACGCTGCCTGTGAGCTGGTGGCTAAAGAGGGTACGGATGTTGCGTTTGGAGCGCGACCCTTGCGCCGCTCTATCCAGCGCTTGCTTGAAGATCCCATCTCCGAACAGATACTTGAAGGTAGATGGACGAGCGGTTCGGTCATTTTGGTTGATCGTGAGGGCGATGAACTGACTTTTACTGCAGGTACGGGGTCGATTCCCGCGCCGCGCAAGCGTGATAATATTGCCAAAGATGCTGAATTGCTGTTGACGAATTTCGATTTAGGCCACGCGGGTTTGCCGAGCGGGCACTCATCGGGTGGCGGCAGCACATCCGGCGGTGCGGCGGACTGATCGTATTAAGGAGTTTTCCATGGCCTCGCAGTCTATAGATCCGGTTTTTTCTCCTTCGGTATTGAGGGATCCCCACGAGCTGCTTGAAAACATCGACTTCGATGCGTTGGCTCAGAGCATGGGCGGCTTGGTCGGTCAGGTCGATGCCAACCCGAAAACCGCCGCCATTATTTTGGCAGGCGGTTCGGGCGAACGTTTTGGTCAAGAAGGCGGCAAGCAATTGGTTGAAATTGCGGGCAAGCCTATTCTTACCTGGTCGGCCGAAGCTTTTGACGCAGTGCCCGATATTGGGCTTATCGTTGTCGTTGTGCCCGAAGATCGTCGTGAGGAATATCTCAAGGCGGCCATCGATCCGTTTCCCTTCGTTACGCCCGTGGTCTTGGCTCCCTCGGGTGCGATTCGTCAAGAATCGGCCTTTTCGGGCCTGGAGTATGTGCCGGATGAATTTGAATATGTCGTGCTTCACGATGGTGCTCGTCCGCTGATTTCTTCGGATTTAATCGCTCACGCCATCAATATCTTAAAGGGCAACATCGATTGCGACGGTGCAGTGGTTGCTCATCAGGCGGTCGATACGCTGAAGGTGGTCGAAAACGGCGTCATCGTGGGCACGCCCGATCGCGCGGTGTTTTGGAATGCGCAAACGCCGCAGGTGTTCCGTTCGGGTATTTATCGTCGGGCTCACGCATCGGCTCTTTCCGATGGGTTTGTGGGCACGGATGATTCTTCGTTGATCGAGCGCTTGGGTGGTCGGGTGCTGGTGGTTGAGGGCAAGCGCGACAACATCAAGTTGACGGTGCCGGAAGATTACCTGATGCTCGCTGCCGCCGTGAAGGCGTTTACCTTAAGGAACCCCCAGTAGTGGCCGGCAGCGAGCCATCCCCTGCGATGGCATCATGCTCGCCTGCCTCTACGGCTTTTCGCATTGGTCTCGGTTATGACGTTCACGCCTTTGCGCCTGATCGTGCTCTTGTCTTAGGGGGTGTTACCATCGATTATCCCCAGGGGCTTTACGGGCATTCCGATGCCGACGTACTGGCTCACGCGATCGCTGATGCGGTTTTAGGGGCAGCTCGTCTAGGTGACATCGGCAAGCTTTTTCCCGATACCGACCCGGCCTACAAAGGGGCAGATTCGATGAAGCTTTTAGCATCTGTCGCCGATCGTGTTCGCGAGGAAGGGTTTCAGATTGTAGATATCGATAGCGTGATTGCGGCGCAGGCTCCGAAACTTTCCCCGTATCGTGAAGCGATGCGTGAAAATATCGCAACCGCACTAGCGGTGGAGGTGCAGGCGGTGGGTGTTAAAGCTACCACGACGGAGCATCTGGGTTTTGAAGGTCGTGGGGAAGGCATATCCGCACAAGCGGTCTGCTTGCTTTCGCGATGTTGTTAGTCCGTTCTCGTGGTAAAATCTCGATTCGACTAAAGGACTGACAGCATCCATGAATATATTTACTACCATAAAAGAAGATATTCAAGCGGTAAAGGACACGGATCCTGCCGCTCAGAGCGCGTTTATTATCTGGCTGACCTATCCGGGGCTGCATGCTCGGTGGTCGCACGTGGTCGAACATTTCCTGTGGAACCATGGGCTCAAAAGCCTTGCGCGCATTTCGTCGCAATTCACCCGTTTTATGACGGGCGTCGAAATTCATCCTGCGGCGGTAATCGGGCGACGTTTCTTCATCGATCATGCTATGGGCGTCATCATCGGGGAAACCACGGTGATCGGCGATGATGTTACGCTGTATCAGGGGGTTACCTTGGGCGGCACGGGCAAGGAAACGGGTAAACGCCATCCGACACTGGGGAACAAAGTGCTTGTTGGGGTGGGGGCTTCTGTTTTGGGATCGATCACTGTCGGTGAACACTCCAAGATAGGGGCGGGTGCGGTCGTTGTCGACGATGTGCCGCCCCAATGCACGGTGGTGGGAATTCCGGGGCATATCGTGGCGAGAGGCGGCAAGCGTGTTGCGCAGGAGGTTACCGATGCTGCGGCGCACAAGGAATGTCTGCCTGATCCTATGGCCGAAGAACTGCAAAGGATAAGTGAGCACCTGGAGGCGCTTGAAGCGCAGCTGGCAAAGAGATAGGAACAAGCTGCTATGATCAAAATTTACAACACCCAAACCCGCAATAAGGTTGATTTCGAAGCCATTGACCGAGGGAAAGTCGGCATGTATGTGTGCGGTCCGACGGTGTATAACTACATCCATATCGGTAATGCACGTACCTTTATTTCATTCGATATCATCCGCCGTTATTTAACGTGGCGCGGGTTCAAGGTGACCTTCGTGCAAAACGTGACGGACGTTGACGACAAGATCATTAAAAAGGCGCACGAAGAAAATCGTAGTGCGGCGGAAGTTGCCGCCGAATATACGGAGGCATTCATTGCCGATATGCGTGCTGCGGGGGTACTCGATCCCGATATTCGTCCGAAGGCGACCGAGGAAATCCCTGAAATGATCGATCTGGTGTCTCAGCTCATCGAAGGCGGGCACGCCTATGAGGTTGAAGGCGACGTGTATTTTGCGGTGCGCAGCTTCCCTGAATACGGCAAGCTATCCGGGCGCAAGATCGACGAAATGGAATCGGGACACCGCGATCTGCGGGCTAGCGGCTTGGAAGATCGCAAACGCGACCCGCTTGATTTTGCTGTTTGGAAAGCGGCGAAGCCGGGTGAACCCTCGTGGGAATCTCCCTGGGGTGCAGGGCGTCCCGGCTGGCACATCGAATGTTCGGCCATGTCGCGCAAGTATTTAGGGCTTCCTTTCGATATTCACGGAGGCGGAGCCGACCTGGTGTTTCCTCATCACGAAAACGAAGTTGCTCAAAGCGAAGCGGCCTGTGGCTGCACCTTTGCGAACTACTGGATTCACGGGGGCATGCTGCAAATCAATTCTGAGAAGATGTCAAAATCACTGGGTAATTTTTTGCTGTTGCGCGATGTGCTTGAAACCACGCAACCCGAAGTACTGCGCATGCTCATGCTGCAGACGCACTATCGTAGTCCACTTGATTTTTCCGACGAACGCTTGGTTGAGTCGGAAGCTGCGCTTTCGCGCCTTGCCAATACGGTGAAAAATCTTGAATGGCTTGAAAACAATGCGGCCGATATTCCTTCGTCCCTCGATATTCGCGCGTTAATCGAGCAGACGCAAACGGCGCGTAACGAATTCATCGTCGTCATGGATGATGACTTCAATACGGCTGGTGCGTTGGGTGTCGTGTTCGCCTTTGTGGGTGAGGTGAATGCAGCTCTCGCCGACAAGACGCTTTCCCTTAGCGACGTTCCTGCCGTTTATCAGGTGCGTTCGGTATTGGTGGAGCTGATGGGCGTATTCGGTATCTCGCTTGAGGGTGACCAGGCTGAGGCCGAGTATCCCCGTGAGGTTGTCGCGCTCGCAAACGAGCTGGCAGGATATCCGGGAGCCAATGAAGCCCAAGCTGTAGCGATGCTTCTCGACTGTCGTGAGCAGGCGCGTAAGAACAAAGAGTGGGCGCTGGCCGACAAGGTGCGCGATGGCCTGGCGGCACTGGATTTGGTTATTGAGGATACGCCTCAAGGGCCTCGTATCTGACGGCGCGCTGCGACGGGCGGTTTGCGAGGGGTTATAGGGCTCGTGCAACCAAAAGTTGCGCAGAAAATGCTCTGACCTGCGGTTATGTAACAAAATATCCTAAAATATCCTAAGTGTTCGCA
>JAVWCK010000048.1:0-248 GCA_036649035.1 Raoultibacter sp. | reverse complement strand
CCATGAGCACCTCGAGGGTGTCATAATCGATGCACCAGTCGTACTGCGCGAAGGTCCGCCAGGAGTTCCGGAGGTTTGCAAAAGGGATAATATCTTCGCCTGCGTCGCGCTTCCAAGCATAATATAACGCGCTGCGGCTCAGCGGTAGACCGTCGCCCCGATCGGCAAGCCATTCCACCCCTTCCTGCACTTGCCGCTCGGCGATCTCGAGGAGGCGTGTCGCATAGGGGTCGGGGACGATTCCTGTG
>JAVWCK010000047.1:0-9660 GCA_036649035.1 Raoultibacter sp. | reverse complement strand
ATTGTTCGGTGTGTTGCAGCGCAGCAACTGTTTGGCTATCATGCCCGAAGGTCTCCAGTCGCGCACGAAAGATGCCCTGGTCGAATGCATCCTGCTTGATGTATCCGAGGAGTTGAGTATCTAATGGCTGATTCCCTTCCTCGTTTTGCGCTTATCACCTGTTCGGACACGCGCGGCATGAAGCAAGATACGGCGGGTGCCGCCCTCGAAGCGCTCATTGCCGAACAGGGATGGCAGTGCGTAAGCCACGTGGTGGTCAAAGATGAACGCGTCGACATTGCCGCAGCAATCGTGCACGCTGCCGATGAGCTGGCGGTTGATGTGGTGCTCACCTGCGGAGGAAGCGGTCTTTCCCTGCGTGATGTGACCCCGGAAGCAACCTGTGATGTCTGTGAGCGCAACGTGCCTGGCATTGCTGAGGCCATGAGGGCGCACAGCCTTGCCATCACGCCCTATGCCATGCTTTCGCGGGCGCTGTGTATGCAGCGAGGGCGCACCCTGGTCATCAACCTGCCAGGCAGCGAGCGCGCCGCTCGCGAAAACTGGGAAGGGGTTCTTCCGGCCTTATCCCATGCCGTTTCGATGATGGCCGGCTGCGGGCATTAAAGGTTCAAGGGGGTGTTTTCCCTCGCTGAGGGGTGGTGCTGTTGCTGCTGTCTAGAACCCGACGGTCATATGCATGTGGTAAAACGAGATTCGGGTGAGAAAGACGGCAATAAGCAGCAAGAGGATGGCTGCGCTGCGTAAAAATATTACGCGCCGCCTTGAAAGAGGGCGTCCCATCGAAGCGCCTGCGCAAAAAAGACCCAAACAGCCAAGGGCGATGTGGGCCCAAATCAACTCAAGGTAATGGGGAACTTTCGCCGCAGCTACGATTTCGTTATTGGCGAGGTGCACAAGATCGGCATTCTGCGCGAAAAGACAGAGCGATCCAACGACAAGGGCAACGGCCGCAACCGCTATTAACGCGGCGGTATAACGGCGCGCATGGTATCCGGCAAGGGTGTAGGTGAGCAGTCCTAAAATCGGTCCCGCAAGGAGTCCTGAAAAGATAAGGTTAGCGGGAACGAAAGCGGTGTTCCAGGTAGGAACGGTGAACACTGCGTAAGCAACCGAAGTCAGGGCAATAAAAAGCACGCCGGAAACGCAGGCTACTCCCAGCCAGGCTTTGGCAAGGGTCGTCGAAAAGTGCTCTTTGAAGGTAATCATCCAATACGAGCCCCCGGTCACCAGAAAGCAGATTGCCGCAAATACCTCGTTTGAAAGCGGCGAGCGTCCAACGCCTGAAAAGACATGAAGAGCGTTTGCCGGGGTGCCTAAGTGAGTTGCCGAAGCAATGAATCCGACAAGCACGCAGGAAAAGGGGAGTGCAAGATAGCGGTTAAGTTGGCGTGTGATCGCTTCATCGGGTTTTGAGATAAGCACGATAAAGGCGACGGCGATAAAACCGACGACTCCTGCGGGGGCAAGGGTGGTAAACAGAGAGAGGGAAAGTGCATCAAATCCGCTTTCCATATTATATCTCTTCGTAATTGGCGATATGCCCGCCGCTGATTTCCTGTGCACGCAAAGCGGCAGGGGAAGGTTTGATGAGCAGGTTCGGGCGGGTGTGGGAGCCATCGGGCAAAGGCAGAATGCTCAAGGTTGCTCCGGGGTGTTTTTCCTCAAGAGCGTCCATCGTGTCGAAA
Organism: Raoultibacter sp.; assembly: GCA_036649035.1. Lineage (GTDB taxonomy): Bacteria > Actinomycetota > Coriobacteriia > Coriobacteriales > Eggerthellaceae > JAVWGW01. The sequence goes on along the minus strand of JAVWCK010000047.1, from coordinate 7,972 downwards.
TCGAGAGCTCTCAGCGGGCAAGCTTCCACGCAGATGGGTGCGTTTCCCGCAAGGACACGGTCGGTGCAGCCGTCGCACTTGCTGCTTTTTTTGGTTTTCTGGTTGATGCGTGGCGCATGATAGGGACATGCCATGGTGCAATATCCGCAACCGATGCATTTGCTTTTGTCGGGCCACACCAGACCGCGTTCGTCTTTGTGCATGGCGCCGGTGGGGCAGACGTGGATGCACTCGGGTGCATTGCAGTGATTGCAGGAAAGCGAAATGTGGTAAGAAAAGCAGTTCTGGGTAACGGTGCCCTCAGCGCTTTCAACGCATAAGCCGCCTTCGTAATCGATGACGCGTCGATAGGTGAGATCGACATCAAGATCTTTATAGTCCCTACACGCCATTTCACAGGTTTTGCATCCCGTGCAGCGGGTGTTATCGAAGAAAAAACCGTATTGCATAAAGAAGAGCTCCGATTCTTCAGGGAGGCACGGGGATTCCGTTTGCGTGATGAGGCCGCATTGACTAGTTGCTTTTTTCGTATTGGGTTCATTATAGCAACAACGTGTGTGCGGTGTATCAAAAAGAGTGCGGCATCGCTTTTGGGGAGGAAAGACGATGCCGCAACAAGATAAGAAAGCGAGGAAAGAAAAAACCTAGACGGCCACTCCCGTCACTTCCTTTTCATTTGCAACAGCGCCCGTAGCATCACCTGGTTGTTTTGCTGCGGGGCATGTTTTGATGACGATACTCGGCGTGGTGATGTCGGCGGTGGGCATCGGCGCGATAGCGGCGGTGTCGCCATACTTCTTCTTCAACTCTTCGATATCGCCGAAGTCGAGTGCTCGCAGAGGACAGGCTTCCACACAGACGGGCTTGCCGCCTGCTGCGACACGATCGGCGCAGAGGTCGCATTTCACTGCGCGCTTCTTGTCGGGATCGAGGATCGGAACGTCATAGGGGCAAGCTTCGACGCACATTCCGGAACCGATGCATTTTTCTTCATCGATCGTTACGATACCGGTATCTTTATTTTTCTTGATAGCGCCTTGCGGGCAGGCTCCTAGGCATTTTGGCATGGCGCAATGATTGCACGCAAGGGAGACGTGGTAGGCATAGCAATCGGTGGTATAGGCACCGTCTGCTCCAGCGCTCCAGGTTCCGCCTTCGTAATCGTATACTTTTCGGAATGCGATAGTTTGAGGCAGATCTTTGTAGTCCTTACAGGCCATTTCGCATGTTTTGCATCCCGTGCAGCGAGAGCTGTCGAAATAGAATCCATATTGAGTCATGATGGCACCCTCCCTTAGGCTTTCGTCACTTGGACGATGATGGAATGGACTCCGTTACCTTTTGCCAAAGGCGAAGGATGGTACGTAGTCAGTGTGTTGATGCAGCCGCCCTTATCGATGCGGTCGCCGCCCATGTCCGCATTGTGCCAAGCGCCCTGCGGAATACCTACGGTACCCGGAATGATGCGTGGCGTCACCTTTGCTTCGATGCGCATTTCACCAGCGGGGCTTTTTACCGCGCACAGATCGCCGTTGGCTATCTTGCGGCTTTCTGCATCGGCTGTGTTAATCCATATCTGTTGACGACAGGACTGATTGAGCTCTGCGACGCCCCCGAAGGAAGAGTGCGTGCGGCTCTTGTAATGGAAGCCGGATCCATACAGGGGGTATTCTTCGGTTGTGCTGCCATAGCCTTGGAAGCCGGGATCGAATACGGGGATTGGCGTAACCACATCACCTTGTGCAAGCTCCATTTTCGCGGCGGCTTCAGCAAGGCTTTCGGAGTAGATCTCAATCTTTCCCGAAGGCGTTTCAAGCGGCTTACCTGCAGGATCGGCAATGAAATCCTTCAAGCCGATAACGGGTTCAAGTTCTCTTTTGAAGATTCCCTGTTTTACCATGTCATCCCATTTGGGCAGATCACTATCTTTTTCTGCCGCTTTATTGTAAAGCTCTTCAATCCATTGTTCCTGGGTTTTGCCTTCGGTGAAGGCATCCTTGACACCCAGCTTATCCGCTATGCCGGAAACGATGTCGTATTCCTTGGTGGCTTCTCCGGGCGCGTCTTGCGCAGGTTGCCCAACGACGATGCCATCGTAGAATTCAGCGTAGCCGTTGCCGGCCATATGCATTTGCTCTGCGCGCATGGCGTCGGGAAGCAGGATATCGGCGTATTTCGCGGAATCGGTTAAGACGGTATCGAGAACCACGATGAACTCGCATTTGGTTTCATCCTGAAGGATGTCGTAGACTTTGTTGATTTCCGAGTGCTGGTTAGAGATGGTGTTGCCTGCGTAGTTCCAGAGGAATTTAATGCCGGTGGAAAGCTTATCGACACCGCGTACCCCATCTTTGGCGGCGGTCATCGTTGCGCCGTGATCGATGGCGTTGAGCCACTGGTAGCAGTTGATGGCAGTCGTGACAGGGTTTTTACCTTTGGGAATGCCGCTGACAATACCGCTGGGTTCGGCTTCGCGCATGCCGGTGTTGGTTCCTGGTTTGCCGATCATTCCCGTAAGGATAGGAATCATGCAGATGGCGCGTGAGGTGTTTTCGCCGTTGCTGTGGCGTTGCGAGCCCCAACCCTGTGCGACGAAAAGAGCCTTAGATGCACCGATTGCCGTTGCTAAATCACGAATCTTATCTGCGGGGATCTGTGTGATGGGAGCTGCCCATTCGGGAGTTTTTTCCACCATATCGTAGCCGGTGCCCATGATGTAGTCTTTGTAGGACTTATTTTGACCCTGCGCTGATGCGGGCAGGGTTTCTTCGTCGTACCCTACGCAATAGGTATGCAGGAAGTCGAGATTGACTTTATCGTTGGCAATCAACTCATGGGCGATGGCGTTGACCAGGGCAGCATCGGTGCCGGTGCGAATGGGTAGCCACTCTTCAGGATGACCCGAACTGGTTTCATTGAGGCGATAGTCGATATTGACGACTTTTGCTCCTCCTTCGCGCACCTGTGCGAAGTCGTAGACGATATTGGCACCACCCATGCGGGTGTCTGCCGGGCTGTTGCCGAACAAAATGATAAGATCGGATTTCGCCGCTTCGCTCATCGATGATGCGTATACGCTGTCGTAAGGATTGCATTTTTTCCCATAGGTATAGGGCATGCCAGCTTGCATCATGTTGGTTGAGTAATCTGAATACGACCCAAGCGTACCTCCCATAAGGTTCATCAAGCGAGGGAAAAGGCGACTTGTTGTGGAGCTGACGCCGCTGCCGTAGTTTGAGAAGATAGCTTCGTTGCCGTAGGTTTCGATGGTGTGCTTAAGCTTATCGGCGATGGTTGTATACGCTTCATCCCAGCTGATTTGCTCGAACTTGCCTTCGCCTCGTTTGCCCACGCGCTTCATGGGGTATACCAAGCGATCGGGGGAGTTGATCCAGCGGCGCAGGGTGCGACCACGTAGGCAAGCGCGTGATTGCAGGCCTGCAGCATCACCGGTATTGTCGGTTTCGGCATAGGTGATCTTGCCGTCTTGAGCATGCCAACGAAGCGCGCACGCCCCGCCGCAGTTGACCACGCACTGACTCCACGTGACCGTGTCATTAGGTGCGCTTGGCGCCGCTTTTTCTTTCTTGCCGCCTGGTGCGCAGCCAAACAGCGTGGCAGAACCTGCCATTCCGCCGGTTAGCGCAAGCCCCGCCAAAGAAGTTTTGACGAACGTGCGTCGCGACAAGGTAGTCTTGTTTTCGTTATCCATAGATTCCCTCCTCATTGAGTAGTCCCTCTGTCGAGCCTACCTCAATAACGAGGTAGTGCAATCACATGGCTTATGTGATTTAAGCGTTATGCCTGCTAGTCGAAGTGCGGCTTCCCGATATAATAGAAATACGATTTTTTGTTCCTTTATCCTCTCTTTGGGCTTTCCGGTTTTCCTCAGAGATTCCCCGTCTTCTTTGCGCTGCCTCTTTGCCGGCAAACTGTTAGTATAGGCGGTGTTTACCGGAGGAGTATCGTATTGCAGGAAAGGTGCGTTCATGGGGTCATCCGTACTGAAGCCGCATGTCTCAAGTTGGGGCTACGCCTTTTTCCTTACGGTTAACGCCACCTCTTTGTGGGGCGGGATATTTCCCTTTCTTCCAGCGGAATTTCAAACGGCTGAGGTCACTCTAACCTTCTTTTTGGCTCAAGCGTTTGCGTTTTTAGGTGCGTTTTGCGCCAGTGTTTTCGGGTCGTATTTTTTTCCGCGCGAAGCGCGGCGCATGATGGTCTCGCTTTCGGCCTTGCTTGTTTTTTCGGGATCGGCTTGCTTGATCGGCGCGATGTATCTTGTTGATTTTACTTTGCTGCTCGTTGCTGGCGGAGGCGTATTGCTTGGCGTTGGGTGTGCGGGAATGTTCATGCTGTGGCAGCGCTACTTCGCCTCGCTGCCTTCGGAACAGGGGAACTTGCGTCTTATAGTGGGTACGGCGCTGGCTCCTCTCAGCTATTTTGCGCTCTATTTGGTTCCCATCGCGCTTACCGCTTATCTGATTCCGATGGTGTTCGTGCCTCTATGCGGTCTGTGTGTTGCGCTAAGCGTGCGCGAAATGAAGGTTGACCAACCGATGTTCGAAGATGTTCCCCGCCAGCATCCGCGTGTTTATCGTCGCGTGGTGAAAAACTACTGGCGTTCTGCTGTGTGCGTGGGGTCTCTGGCTTTTGCGAGCGGCGTTATTCGCGGTATTGCCTTGCTGCATGAAGAAATTAGCATGGTGGTAAATATTTCCTCTATGCTTGGCGCTTTTATCTCGGCGGTCGTATTGCTGGTGCTGTGGTTTCGTTTCAGTTTTCGTTTCAGTTTGGCTTCGGTGTTTCGTGTGGTCTATCCGCTATTGATAACGGGATTTTTGCTGCTGCCCTTTTTAGGGGCAGATTATCTCAATGTGTTTTCTGCCGTCACCTATATGATATTTTCACTTGTTCTTATGCTGATGATGATGCAGTGCGCGCAGATTTCGCGCGATCGCGGTATCAATCCGGTGTTTATCTATGCCTTTTTCGGGGCGGTTGTCTACTTGATGCAAAGCCTTGGTTTTTTGTTGGGCTGGCTTTCCGATTCCATCGACTTCATGGGGTTTGACCGGATGGCCCTCGTTTCCATGGTGTCAAGCTACGTGCTCGGTCTGACGCTTTTCGCGGCAAGCGGTACGCTACTGAAGCCTGTACCTTCCTTGGTTTTGGCCGATACCGATCTCATAGAATTTCTTCCTCTTAAAAAGCCAGGCGATCAACGGACGGAACTTCGCGTGCAGGGGGAGGCGGTAGCCGATGAAGCGGCGACCATTGAAAAGGGTAAGCGAAAATCTCGACGTAATCGGCCTTCGGCTTCAGCGGATTACGGTATCATTCGCGATCGTACTTCCAAGCAATGCTTTGCCCTCAAGGAGTCGCGCGGTCTTTCCTCGCGGGAAACCGAGGTGATGGAGCTAATCGCGCGCGGTAACAGTGTTGCGGCCATTGCCGAGCAGCTTGTTATATCGGAAAATACCGTTCGCACGCATTCTAAGCATATCTATGGCAAGCTCGACATCCATAAGCGTCAAGATTTGCTCGATATGTTGGGGCAGCTTTCGCTTTAGGGGGAAATGTTATACTAGGGGTCTCGCAAAAAGAAAGGCACGATAGTGAGTGATATCCCGAACGGTTTCACCGGTTTTTCCCAGAAGAACAATTTTCAGTATTCACGGGCGTCGGCAGCGCGTGCTGCCTCCGACGCGGTTGAATTCGACGGGCCCACTCTCGATGAAACTCCTGCTCTCGACAGGCGTTGGGCTTGGGTAGAAATCGATACCGCTGCTTTGCGCCACAACACGATGGAGGTAAAGCGTCGGCTTGCTCCGGGCACGAAGCTGATGGCCGTTGTCAAGGCCGATGCCTATGGCCATGGTGCGGTGCACTGCGGCAAGGCTGCGCTTAATTCGGGTGCGGAATACCTTGGGGTCGCTACGGTTGATGAAGGTATCGAGTTGCGTAAGGCCAATATCGGTGCGCCGATATTGATCCTATCGGAACCACCCCTGGCAGCGATTCCCCTTTTGCTTCACTATCAGATTATGCCCTCAGTCTATACCTCCGAATTTGCGATCGCCTATGGGGAAGTGGCCGATGCCCACGGCATGCGCGCGCCCTATCATCTTGCCATCAACACAGGAATGAACCGTATCGGCGTCCGTTTCGATGAAGTGATGGAATTCATCATGCAGGTCAGTTTTCATCGAGCGCTCGACCTGATAGGTACGTTCACCCATTTTGCAACGGCGGATTGTACCGAAACCCTTGATTTTCATGTGCAGGCAAAACGCTTTATCGAAGCGTTAAGCGCCATGAATGCAGCCGGAGTTGATTCCGGGCTGGTCCATTGCGATAATTCAGCAGCACTATTGCGCTATCCTGAAACGAATTTCGATATGGTTCGGCTGGGTATTGCTTTGTATGGTTTTCAGCCGTGTCCGGAAACGCGACGGCTGATAGAGCTGCGACCCGTTATGAGCGTGCATACGCGCATCACCGATGTGCGCACGGTGCCGATGAGCGAAGGGGTCAGCTACGGATTGAACTATCGCAGCCCGGGGTCGGTAAAGATATGCACGGTGCCCGTTGGTTATGCCGATGGGCTGCGCCGCGCTCTTTCCGGGCGCACTTCGGTTTTGCTGGATGCTCAGCGCTGTCCGCAGGTGGGCAATATCTGCATGGATCAGTGCATGTTCGAGGTCGATTTGCGCGTTTACGGCAACAAAAGGCGTCTTAATCCGCAAATCGGCGATGAAGTGATATTCGTGGGTAGGCAGGGCGAATCGTTTTTAACCATCGACGATATGGCGATCGCTGCGGGCACGATACCGCACGAAATCACCATCGGGTTTTCTCAGAGAATGCCCCGTAGATACCTTTAGGGGGTCAGCACCGTATGACGAAACCACATATTCCGCTTGAAGAGTTGCGCATGCAGGTGGAAGCTTGCCAAAAGTGTGCACTTGCACAGGGGCGCACGCAGACTGTTTTCGGCGCAGGTGATCCGAATGCGCGCGTGATGATCATAGGGGAGGCTCCCGGGAAAAATGAAGACCTGCAGGGCGAACCCTTTGTGGGCGCTGCGGGCAAGTATCTCAATGAGCTGTTGGGCTATGCCGGGCTGGTGCGCGAGGACATCTTCATTGCCAACGTGCTCAAGTGCCGTCCTCCCTCGAATCGCAATCCTTTGCCAGAGGAAATAGAGCTCTGTGCTCCCTTTTTACGCGAACAGACACGTACGATCGATCCCGATATCATCGTGACGCTGGGTAATTTTGCGACGAAGTTCATCCTGAAAACCGACCGGGGTATTACCGGTTTGCATGGGAAGCTGTACCAGGCGGGCAAGTTCAAGGTGTTCCCCATTTTCCATCCGGCCGCGGCAATTTACGACCGAAGTAAGCGTGAGGCTTTGGAAACCGATTTTTGTGCGCTCGGCAAACTGCTGCAAACGTTCGGCAATCAGCGCGATATGCCCACAACCGAAAGCCTCGATCCTCTTCCGTCCGCGTAAAGCGTCTGTGAAAGAAAGGGGTATCGCAGCACGACCATCGCGATCAGGACGGGAAAACTTCTCGGCTACAGCCACTTCTTCTTCTTGAAATACACCAGCTCAATGCAGACGAGCACGAAGCAGATGGCGATGATGACGAAGTAAGCTTCGGGGCGGTGAAGCTCGGGCATGTTGTCGAAGTTCATGCCATACCAGCTGGTTATCAGCGTCAAAGGCACGAAAATGGTCGTTATCACCGTAAGCCATTGAATCGTTTTGTTCTGGCGAACGTTGATTTGCGTTTGATAGAGCTCGTAGAGCTGCAGGCTATATTCTTTGATGGTGCACGTTCGGTCGAACAGGCGATCGGCGCGCCGGGCGAACATGGCAAAGAGACGACAATCATCGGCACTCAGTAGGCCGTTTTCGTTTTGATCGAAAATTATTCCCATGTCGACCAATTGCTGGTAGTAG
>JAVWCK010000046.1:0-10542 GCA_036649035.1 Raoultibacter sp. | reverse complement strand
ATTGCTATTCCTGGGCAGGGGTTTAAGTGCTGCCGTTTGTTGCTTGATCGCTTTCAACGAGAGAATATAGAGCCGTTGGGTATTGTGGAATACTCAGAGATATTTTGGATATATGAATTTGTCTTGCGTGGCGAGGGTATTGGGTTTTCCTTGCCGCACCTCGCACAGCTTGAGGTGTTTCGGGATCACAAAGAGGTCGTTGCGGTTCCTTTGCGCGACTTTTCATGGGGATTCGGGGTTTCTTATCTTAAGGGAAGAAGTCTTTGCAAGCGAGAAGAAGAGTTTATTGAGTATCTCGAAAAACAAAGTCCTCGCGGAAACCTAGGGTAAGAAAAGTTGAGCTACGCGATGATGCTGAAGAGATTAGTGGGCATACCCCTTTCTCTCTAGGCGATATCCTGGGTTTGTCGCTCAAGACCGTTCGCGGGGTTTTTGGGAAGGTGCTGCGCGGCTATGATATACTCTCTCTACGCTTTAGCGCAGTAAAGTTATAAAGTGATGGTATCGAAGCGATGCCGTAAGAGGGAAGGAATTTATTTTACTATGAGAAAAAAGCTTATTGCTCTGGTGAGTGTTGCCTGCATGTTATGCCTTTCGATCGTTGTGCTTGCCGGCTGCTCGGGTGGCGCTGATAAGAAAGCCAATGCTAGCGATGCGACCGCAACAAAAGGCACCACGTTTACGGTTGGTTTTGACCAGGATTTTCCGCCCTATGGGTATGTGGGCGATGATGGTGAATTGACCGGGTTCGATCTCGATCTCGCCAAAGAGGTGTGTGCGCGCAATGGTTGGGAGTGCAAGCTCGAGCCCATCAATTGGGATGCCAAGGACACGCTCATCAGCAGCGGTTCGATCAGCTGTATCTGGAACGGTTTCACTATGGAAGGTCGCGAAGACGACTACACGTTCGCCGGGCCGTACATGGACAACAGCCAGGTCGTTGTAGCGAAAAAAAGCTCAAACATCACTGATTTCGCCGGGTTGAAGGACAAGGTTGTTCTAGCCCAGGCCGACTCTGCCGCATTGCATTTGCTTGAAGCCGGTGGAGACCAGGCGGATCTGGCGAAAGCCTTCAAAAAACTCGACACCATCGGCGAATATAACACCGCATTCATGCAGCTTGAAACCGGTGCTGTTGATGCGGTAGCCCTTGATTTGCCCGTTGCTAAGTTCCAGATTAGCGGCAAGGAAGACCAGTACACCATTATCGATGAAAAGCTTTCGTCTGAGCACTATGCGGTTGCTTTCAAAAAGGGCAACACCGAACAGGCCGAAGCTGTGCAAAAAACCCTGAAGGAAATGGTTGCCGACGGCACCGTTAAGCGGATTGCCGAGAAATATGCAGACCAAGGTATCAGCTATGACATGTGGATTCTCGAAGCTTAACGTGAGAAGCTTTTGCTACTACGCAATAAAGTGGTAAATTACAGGAGCCCTTCTTATGGAGGGCTCCTTCGTGTTGGCCGTACAGGAAAGACGGGGCTCATATATGGATATGGCAACGATGATGACGTTATTGGGCGAGGGTTTTCTCGTTACGTTGCAGATTTTCTTTTGGACCCTTGTAGGGTCGCTGCCGCTTGGCGTTGTGGTGGCTCTTGCTCGTATGAGCAGTTTTAAGCCTCTGGCGATTCTCGCACGATTTTATATTTCAGTCATGCGCGGTACGCCGCTTATGCTGCAGATGTTCTTTGTGTTCTTCGCGCCTTTTTTTCTTTTCGGTATCGAAACGGGAACCGAATATAAGTTTTGGGCATGCATTATTGCTTTCATTATTAATTACGCAGCGTATTTTGCTGAAATATATCGCGGCGGTATCCAGTCTATGCCGCATGGGCAATACGAAGCAGCAAGCGTTCTGGGGTATTCTCCTGCGCAAACGTTTATGAAAATTATTCTCCCCCAGGTGATAAAGCGCATTCTTCCTGCCATGAGCAATGAGATCATCACCTTGGTGAAAGATACTTCCTTAGCTTTCGCTATCGGTGTTTCAGAAATGTTCACCGTGGCCAAAGCGGTGGTAGCTGCGCAAAAAACGATGGCTGCCTTTGTGGTGGCGGGCATTTTCTATTACCTTTTCAATCTGTGCGTTGAAATCATACTGAATCGCATCGAAAAGAAATTGAACTACTATCATGACTAGGGGTGCAGATATGAACGATGCAGAGCAGGCTATCGTAAGCCTCGAACACATCAAAAAAAGCTTTGGCGATACGGAAGTTTTGCACGACATCAGCCTGCAGGTTAAAAAAGGGGAAGTCGTAGCCATCATCGGACCTTCGGGGTCGGGTAAATCAACTTTTTTGCGGTGTGCTACTCTGTTGGAAACGTTTGAAGAAGGTCGCCTTGCCTATGGCGACGTGGTTGTTGCTGAAAACAACGCCGCAGGGCGTGCGGTATATGCGGGTCGCGCAATTGAAAAGACTGCAAAAATGCGCTTTGGCCTCGTGTTCCAAAACTTCAATCTGTTCCCCCACTACACGGTAATGAAGAATATCACCGATGCGCCGATCGGAGTGCAGAAGCGCCCGAAAGAAGAAGTTTTGGCCGAAGCGCGTCAACTTCTGAGCAAACTTGGCCTTGAAGGCAAGGAAAATATGGTGCCCTGTGAGCTTTCCGGTGGTCAGCAGCAGCGTGTTGCCATTGCGCGCGCCTTATGCCTAAACCCTGCAATCCTTTATTTTGACGAACCGACAAGCGCGCTTGACCCCCAGCTGACTATCGAAGTGCTTAAGGTTATCCGCGATTTGGCGGCTGAGCATATGACGATGGTTCTCGTGACGCACGAAATGAACTTCGCGCGCGATGTGGCCGATCGCATCATTTTTATGGAAGGTGGCGTGATTGTGGAGGAAGGCACAGCCGACAACTTGATCAATGCGCCACAGCATCAACGAACAAAAGAATTTTTGGCAAAGTACGAGGGATAGGTTTGGCATCCCCTTTTGCGTGAAGGAGTGAACTATGGCTGATGTTTCCAGTATCTTCCAAGAGGGCATCTCAATGGTGCGCGGCGCGGTTTCGAACGTGACCGTGGAACAGCAGGGCTTTGTGAAGGCGTTTGTTCGCCTGTGCGCCGATGGGTGGATGCAGGGGTGGCATGAGTGCAACGGCGGTAACCTGACCTACCGCATGACGGCGGCGGAAGTGGCATCGTGCCGTTCGTTTTTCCGGGAAGAATCAAGTGCTTGGGTGAATATGGGTGTGCAAGCCGAAACTTTGGGCGGTGAATTTTTTGTAGTCACCGGTGCGGGTGTGTTTATGCGCAATGTAGGACTTGATCCTGCGGCAGCCATTGGCATCGTGGAGATAAACGACAAGGGCGATTCGTGGCGCATTGTGTGGGGCTTCAAGGAAGGCGGGCACCCAACCAGCGAATTTGCCAGCCATTTCGTTGCCCATGCGGTACGTGCGGCAGCTACGAGCGGGGCTTGTCGCGTGATGTATCACGCGCATCCGACCAGCATCATCGCTCTCACGTTTGCGGCTCCCATCGACGCGCGTGCTCTTTCGCGCATTTTGTGGCGTTCGATGCCGGAATGTGTCATGGTGTTTCCCTCTGGGGTAGGGGTGGTGCCCTTTATGGTGCCTGGCAGCATCGATCTGGCACGAGCGAGCGAAGACATGATGAAAGCACACGATGCGATTGTGTGGGCGCAGCATGGTGTGCTGTGCTCGGGGTCTGACTTCGATAGCGCTTTCGGTCTTATGCATACCATCGAAAAGTCTGCCGAGATCTATGCTCAAGCCTGCATGCTCAACGGCGGACAAAATTTCCCTCAAACCATCACTGATGAGGATCTGCGCGCAATAGCCGCCAGTTTCAGCCTGTCGATCAATGAGGAATTTTTAGATTAGAAACGTTGCTTGTCGAGCGCTTCCGCTGTTTTCCCGTGCGCTACGAAGCTTCGCTTAAGGAATACTTTGCGCTCAAAATGCGAGTCACGGATTGATCGATGCGTTCCTTGCTGAGCTTTCCGTTGGCAATGGCGTCTAGGACTCCCTGGTAGGCGGTGGGGAAGTCGGCGGGCATCAAGACGATATCGGCTCCAGCGTTGAGTACTGCAACAGCGGCCTGATCGGGGGTATAGCGCGCATTGATGGCTTCCATCGTAAGGGAGTCGGTGGTGACAAGACCGTCATATCCCAATTTCGTGCGCAGCACGTCGGTGATGAGGGCGGAAGAAAGCGATGCGGGAAGATCGTTGCCGGTAAGAGCGGGTGCTGCCAGATGTCCCACCATGATGAGGGGGACCTTCTCGGCGATCGCCGACTGGAAGGGCACCAGTTCCGTTTTCATCATCTGGTCAAGTGTTGCCTTGGTTGAAATGGCCTCATTGTGGCTATCTCCAACGGCGCCGCCAATGCCGGGAAAATGCTTTGCGCAGGCAAGCACGCCCGTTTGCTCGAAGCCTTGCAATTCGGCTTGCACCATGGATGCTACAAGGGTTGCGTCCGATCCGAAGGAACGCAGAGCCATCACTTGAGAATCGGGATTGTTCGCAATGTCTGCATCGGGAGCGAAAGCGACATTGAACCCCAATTCCTTCAAATAGGTGCCGATCGTTACTCCGGCAGTGCGAGCTTGGGAGGGATCGTTTGTAGCTCCGATGTCTGCCATGTTGCCAACTGAGGGTACGGAAAATCCGGGATTGCCACCGATGCGAGCCACGGTGCCGCCCTCTTCATCGACGCATAGAAAGAGGGGTAAACCATTATTTTCCTGCGCGTATGCTTGGGTATTCGCCAACATGGTTTTGGTTTGTTCGGGGTCGATCAAGTTTTTCTCGAAATAGATAATTCCGCCGACGGGAAAGCTGCCCAAAGCTGCCTTGGTTGTTTCTCCTGCTAGAGTGGCAAGGTCGACTCCTGTCAGTGCCTCCGGGCGGAGGATGAACAGTTGAGCCACTTTTTGTTCTAGGGTCATGCTGCTCAGTTGTCTTTGCACCTTTTCTTTGTGCAAATCAGGATTGGTTCCAGAAGGCGGCGTTGCCGCTGTTGCGGGGTTTTCTTCTGCTTCGGTTTCCTGCGGTGGCGTTGCCTTGACGATTTCTTGCGGTGCGCAGGCGCTAAGCAGGCAGACAGAAAACAGGAGCATCGCGATGAGCAATGCTCCTGAGATAGCCCGTGCTTTCCCTTTGGAGAAGACGCGGTTCATAGACAGTTAGTCCTGTTGTTTAAGCAGACCGTATCCGCCGTCATCACGACGATACAGCACTCGCACCTTGTCGGAATCTCGGTCGGTGTAAGCAAAGAAATCGTGACCCAGTAAATCGATTTTCACCAGGGCTTCTTCTTCGGTCAAGGGTTCGAACTCTATTTCCTTCACGCGGAGAATCTCGTCGTCATCGCCGGAAAGTTCGGTCATCAAATCATCGAGACTTGCATCGGTTGTGGGAAGTTCGCGAACGGTTTCGCCGCCTCGGACTTTGCGCTCAACAACCTTTGTCTTGTATTTTCGCAGCTGACGAAGCACCTTTGCGGCGGCAACGTCGATTGCGGCGTACATATCTTCTTCGCTTTCCTCCACGCGGATGATGTGACCTTTGGTGCGCAGGGTGACTTCGCACACAGCTGGCCGCGGATTGGCAGGATTTTTCTCAACATAAAGAATGATTTCAGCATTCAGGGGAGAGATGTCCATAACCTTCATGGAATTGCCGATTTTTTCTTCGGCGTACTGATGCAGGGCATCGGTTACAGGCATCTTACGTCCGGTGACAGTGATATCCATTAATGCTCACCTCTTACCTCGTAGGGAATAAAAAAACAGCCTGCGAACAACCTCTTTGCGTCGGGCGCTTTTTATAAATGCGCACCTAAACCTCGAAGTTGACTCCTTCCGCCAGCCGATGTTTATAGCATAGCGTACTTTTGATCATTTTGCCCGGCTATGTGGTCAGGTCGTTGAAAAAAGATGAGGAAAGCATAGGGAAGCGAGCAAAAAAGGAAATACTTCGTAAACGATGCTGAGAGTAGACCGCAGAATGTGTCGAGTGGTTACGATAGTATTCCAGAAAAAGAATAGTTCCACCCGACGGAGAGATAACGGGTATTATAGAAAATTCGTAAAGTGGCATGCTCATTTCGTCTAGACAGTGCGCAGGGTATGCAAATAGGCAGGTAGGGAGGCGTTATGGCAGCTAACGACGCGATGCAGGAATCTCTGTTTATCGAAGAGGTTCAAGGGCATCAAGCTCGGTATAAGAAACTTCTTAAATTCACGCATTCTTCCACGAAAGCCGCTGCGGCAATGCTTGCTGCGGCTATCGTTGCGCTCATCGTAGCCAATAGCGGCTTTTACGAGCCGTTTACTGCCTTTTGGGAATTGCACTTTACGATTGGCGTCGGTGAATCGCTTTTTACTCTGTCGCTCGTGGACATCATCAATGATGTATTTATGGCCATCTTCTTTCTGATGATCGGGCTTGAGATCAAATATGAGATGACGGTGGGAGAGCTTACGAACATCCGCCAGGCGTTGCTACCTGTTTTAGCAGCATGCGGTGGCGTGATGGTCCCGATTGCTATTTACCTGGTGTTTAACGCCTCGAATCCCGAAACCGCGCATGGGTGGGGCGTGCCGACGGCGACCGACATTGCGTTTGCGCTCGGCATCATGGCGCTGCTCGGTAATAAGGTTCCCAATGGCGTGCGGGTGTTTTTGTCCACGCTTGCCGTAGCCGATGACATTATCGCTATTCTTATCATCGCTTTTTTCTATGGACATGCGCCTTCGATGATGTGGTTACTGGCCGCTGGTGTGATTTTACTGGTGCTGATTGCAATGAATCGATCCCATATCTATTCACTCGTTCCTTATTTGTTGGTGGGCGTGCTTTTGTGGATCTGTGTTTTTATGTCGGGCATTCATTCCACTATCGCGGGCGTGCTGTTGGCCTTCACTATTCCGGCGGGGTCGCGTGTTAACCTGAAGAATTTTGCCTCTTGGTCTGGGAAAAAGGTGAAGCAGGCAAACGAATCGTTTATTGCAGATGTGCCTATTTTGGGGCAATCTGACTATCTTGAAAACGTTGCGCACTTAAGTCGCGTTTCCCGTGAGGTTGTACCTCCTGCGACCCGTCTGGAGCGTGCGTTGCACCCTTGGGTTAATTTTGCGGTATTGCCCCTGTTTGCCCTCACCAATGCCGGGGTGTGCCTCATTGATGGCTCTCTCGGTAATATTTTTGCCGATCCCGCGCTCTACGGGGTGTTCCTGGGGCTTGTACTGGGCAAACCGCTCGGCATTCTGCTGTTCAGTCTGGTTACGGTTAAGCTTAAAATCGCACACTTGCCCGAAAATTCCAATTGGATGCACATCGTCGGCGCAGGTATCTTAGGCGGCGTTGGTTTTACCATGGCGATCTTTGTGGCGAACCTTGCGTTTACCGATCCCGCTATGGTAACGACGGCCAAGGTCGGCATTCTTTCCGCTTCGGCTTTAGCGGGAGTTATCGGGTTTTTGTTTTTGTGGGTACAGGCTCGGCGCGACACGAAAAACGGCATATCTTACCTCACCACGTCCAGCGAATCGGTGTGTCGCCAAGCTGCCGGTGAAGAAGCTAAGCGGGCAGGTGAAGAAGCGCTTAATGAAATCAAAAGCCCGCTGCTCAGCCGGGAGCTAGAGGCGGCGCAGCAAGAATTCGGCATTGCCGAGGTGTTTGTCGACCTGGGTGAAGATAATCGCCTTAGCAACAAGGAAGAGATATAGTCGAGGGAGAACCTATGCCAGATAAAGCGATTTCTCAAGAAGCATCTGCGGTAGCCCCCAGGGCGCTTGCTTCGGCTACCTTGCGCCTTGCTATCGAGGGCATGCACTGTGCGAACTGTGCGGCTAATGTGGAAAAGAACTTCAATAAGAATCCTGCCGTGTCCAGCTGTGCGGTTAATCTTGCAACGAATACGGCGTTGGTCAAGTTCGACCCCACTTGCACCAGCGTTGACGATCTGTTGCGCATTTTCGATACCCTCTCTTTTTCAGCTGAAGTTATTCCCGATGATGCACCGCTGGTTGATGGGAAGAGGCGCGCCAAGGAAGCCGCTTCACGCGCGCATGATCTTCGCGTCTTTCTTGTCTCGTTGATATTGATGCTGGTCATCGTGGGTATAGGCATGCTTCCCGGCTTGCATCATGCAGTGGGTGCGGCGCTTGCCGGTCCGTTTTTCGGCGGTGCTCCCACGAAGATGCAAGCTCTTTTCGCGGCCAATATAGTGCTTTTGGTGTTGACTATTCCTGTGCAATTCGGGTGCGGTGCGCGGTTTTACCAAGGAGCGATCGGGTCGCTTCGTGGCGGAGCGGCCAATATGGACGTGCTGGTGGCGCTGGGAACCACGATTGCCTTCGTCTTTTCGGTATGGATCACGTTTTCGGGCACAACGGTCAATGGCGGCATGCCGTATTTCGAAACGTGCGCGATGTTGATCACCTTTGTCTTGCTGGGAAAAATTCTGGAGGCACGCGCGAAGGGGGCAACGAATCAGGCCATCGAATCGCTCATGGGTCTGACTCCGGCAACGGCTTGCGTTGTGCGTGGCGGCGAACAGACGACCGTGCCGCTTTCCCAGGTTATGGTGGGCGATACCGTAGTGGTGCGCCCCGGCGAAAAAATGCCCGTTGACGGTCAGGTGGAGCAAGGATCCTCCGAAATCGATGAAAGCATGCTTACCGGTGAGCCCCTTCCTGCGCTCAGGCAGAAGGGGGACGCCGTTACGGGAGGTACGCTTAATACGACAGGTTCTCTTACCGTGCGCGCCCTGCGCGTAGGAGCCGATTCCACGTTAGCGCGTATCGTGCGCGCGGTGGAAGAGGCTCAGGGATCAAAAGCTCCCGTGCAGCGCTTAGCCGACAAGATCGCTGCCGTGTTCGTGCCGGCGATTTTGATTCTTGCGGGCATCACGTTTGCGGGCTGGATGTTCTTGGGTTCGGCTCCGGTAGGCATCGAGCGCTTCCAGCAGGCGCTTTTATGCGCGGTGGCGGTTATCGTGGTTGCGTGCCCCTGCGCTCTAGGACTGGCGACGCCAACAGCGTTGATGGTCGGTATGGGTAGAGGGGCTAAATGCGGCGTGCTCATCAAAGATGGTGAGGTGCTAGAAAAGTTGTGCACCCTCAAAGCTGCGGTCTTCGACAAGACGGGAACGCTGACGAAGGGACAGCCCGACGTGGTGTCAACTACGGTGTCCGATGCCGATATGCGGTTGGCCGCTGCACTTGAGATGAAAAGCGAGCATCCTTTAGCGCGCGCCGTCGTTGCCTATGCTGCGGCGCGTGGCATAGGTAACGTGCCGGAAGTAGAAGCATTTCAGGCGCGGATAGGTAGTGGCGTGGAGGGTGTTGTTGAAGGGCATGCGGTGTTTGTGGGATCTACGGTTGTGGTGGACGGGCGGCAGGCAGGGGCTTTTTCTTTTTCCGATGAAGTGAAGCCCGACTCCGCAGAGGCTATCGCCGGGCTGAGTGAACTCTACGGTATTGAAGCCTATATGGTTACCGGTGATGCTTCCGAGCCGGCATTGCGGGTGGCGCAGCAGGTGGATATAGCGTCAGAACAGGTATTTTCTCAGGTGAAACCTTTTGATAAAGCGGAAAAGGTCAAGGTGGTGAAAGCCTCGCTTCCCTTTGAGGATAATTTGGTTGCCTTCGTAGGGGACGGCATCAACGATGCGCCTGCGCTGGCGGCAGCCGATGTGGGCGTAGCGATGGCCAGTGGCACTGACGTGGCGTTGGATGCGGGATCGGTCGTGCTGATGCGCAATCGCCTGACCGATTTTCTCGTCGCTATCAAGCTTTCACGTGCGACGATGCGCAAGGTAAAGCAAAATTTGTTCTGGGCGCTTATTTACAACGTCATTATGATCCCCCTTGCGGCTTTCGGCGTTATCGCTCCTGAAGTTGCCGGCGCAGCTATGGCGCTCTCGAGCGTAACAGTGGTGTCGAATTCTTTGCTGCTTAAACGTTTTAAGGCATAGCCCAAAGGATGTGAACGTCCGATGTGTATTTTGTGGGAAGGCCTTGATTCAGGGGGTTTCTTTTTCTTCATCGAAAAAGGGGTCAAAAGGGGCTTGTCATACCAGATATGGTAAAGCGTTCTTGCGTGATGGCTTGAATAAGGGAGTAGTGAAGGGCGCAAGGAGAAACTTTATGAATATGTGACAGGGGAGCTACGCAAAGGGTTTAGTGCGGCGATGTTTTCTGTTACCATAATAAACAGCTTGTGCTCAACGCATTTTATGCTCAATTCAGGGAGGCTTCATGAGCGAGCAGAACAACACACTTAGTAGACGAGCTTTTATGGGCGGCGCCGCTTTTATCGGTGCTGCATTATGCATAAATCCTGCCATTGCGCTGGCCGATCCGACGGCAGCTGATAAGCAGGCTGAAGCGCAAACCGCGCTGGTTAGTCTCAATACCATGCAGGCCAATCTTGACCAGGCATCGAACGTCTATTATTCGGCTTTGGAAGAACACGAAGCCGCTCAGGCAAAAATGACCGAAGCGCAAACGCGCATCGACGAAGCAAACACTCAGATTCTCGGGCTTCAGGGTAA
>JAVWCK010000045.1:0-10658 GCA_036649035.1 Raoultibacter sp. | reverse complement strand
GTCCTACCCTTTGCAGTGCTTCCTGCCATAATCGGTATGTGCGCCGCCGTCGTTCTTCCTGGCATTGAACCCAACACCGCGTTGTTCGCTATGTCCGATGTGCAGGGACCCGTAGTATCGGGCATGGTCAGCATGGCCATTGCCGCTGCAATCTGGTCTTCGGCTCCAGCCGCTTTGCTGTTCTGCGCAAACACTCTGACACGTGACTTCTTTGTTGTCGTCAAGCCTGAAAGCAGCGATAAGCAGCGAGCCCTTTTCTCGAGAGGGATTATTATTGTATTGGGAGTTTTCTCTACATGGCTCGGTCTCAACGCCGCTTCGATCCTCGGTCAGCTGTATGCCGCTTTCCAAATCCGATCCGTGGTAGGCATCGTATTGTTGATCGCCCTGGTTTGGCCTCGAGTTTCGTCAACCGCTGCTTTTTGGTCTATGCTCGGCGGCGGAACCCTGGCTGCCGTGTGGCACTTTACGGGTTCTCCTTTTGGTATCGAACCCCTCTGGCCCGCCTGCGCATTAACTCTCTTCCTCCTTGTCGGCATAAGCCTTGCATCGAAGAAAAAGGTGTCTCCTGGCTACGAACGATATCAAGCTGCTAAAAAATGTTTGCAAGACGAAGGGGGGAGTTCCTCTGGAGCTTGATGCCGTCCCGTTGCGCCAACCGCAGAAATAAGTCCACCACTATCAAATCATCGATGTGATCGGCACGCTTAACCGATCTTGATACTGATTAAGTGTCCGTTTATCTTTTCAAACAACAAAGAAGACGAAGGCTTTGAGCTTAAAAGCCTTCGTCTTCTTCTGTGGTTCCTACCGTATGGCAAGATGAGCGTTTTGCCTCATAATCACCGATTCCGCTTTAATGAATAGCACTCTTCACCGCAGAAGCGACACCAACGGCAACAACCACCTTAACCGCGTCGATCAGCACAAACGGCGCAATGGCTACCCCAAACGCTGCAAGAGGAGCCATGGCGGCAACTACCATGAGCTGTACCCAGCCGATAAGATACGTGATAGCCATAAAGATAACGGCGGCACCAAGGTTGATGGCAAGCGCTTTTTTTCCGCTTTGGGAAGCGGCAGTTTTGGTGAAGTGCAAAAATACCAGCGCTGCAGCGGCACCAATGAGAAAGCCCCACAAAAAACCTCCCGTCGGACCGGCTAAAACACCGATTCCTCCACGCATGGAAGAAAACACCGGCAATCCTACTGCACCAATCAGTAGATAACCGCCGATAGCGGTTAGGCATTCGCGGGGTGTCAGGGCAAGAAGCGCAAAAACCATCACAAACGTCTGCAAGGTAAAAGGCACTGGGCCGAAAGGAATCGTCACCCATGCCGCCGCAGTCATAAGCGCGATGGAGAGACCGCAAAAGGCAAGGGAGCGAGTACGCGAAGCCGTGCGAGTTTTTGCTAGAGCAGCTGTCATAATAGTCCTTTCACTGATTGATAAGAGACCAAATTTTACCATACTGACCAACTGGTCAAAAGAAAAATAACCCTTGTGTAAATATTTTGCAAAGCTTCGACATTTCGATATATAAACAAACCCTTTACAAAGAATACCCTCTGTCTTTTTTGGTGTAATTCCTCTCAACAAGCAGGGGGAGCCTTCGACAGCGGCCTTTTTTATGAGCTTAAAACTTCGCTTTTATTTCCCCTTTTTCAAGTTTTTTCAAACGACGCATTTCAAACGATATCGCAATCACCGTAGTGAAGATAGCCAAGAAATCAGAGAGAGGCGCGGCAAAATAGAGGGCATCGAGACTGTTGAACTGTACGAGAATGAGCGGCAACACTTCGGGTAGGATAAAAAGCAAGGGCACGAGAAAAAGAATCTGTCGCGTAAGCGATAGAAGAATCGATTTAAAAGGTTGTCCGGTTGCCTGAAAATAATTCGACCCAACGATTTGAAACCCAATGAACGGCAACATGAACAGCTGCACCTTTAAGGCAAATACCGTGAAATCAATCAGTTCCGGGCTGGTGATGCCAAACACTCCCACGATCTGTTCGGGGAATACATGAATCAGCACCCACATAAGCGTGCCAACCACCGTTGCACCACCGATACCATACCACAGTGTTTTACGCACGCGATCGACCAGTTGTGCCCCATAGTTGAAGCCCAAAAGCGGCTGGATGGCGATGGATACCCCAATAAGCGGCAGCACGGTGAACATGGCAACGCGCTGCACAACACCGATGGAGGCAAGCGCGTTATCCGCCCCGATAAAACTGGCACCACCGTATTGCACCAGCAGGTGATTGATGACGAAGTTGACGACCGCCATGCCCGCCTGCACCACAAAACTGGCCATACCCAACGAAAGAATCAATCCAATCACTTTAAGGCGCGGAGTCATGTAGCGCAGATGCAGTTTGATCGGCACATTTTTCGTAACGATGAAGTACCACAGCACGCTGACGCAGGAAGTGGCCTGGCCCAACACCGTTGCAAGCGCCGATCCCATAACACCCATACCCATAACGATAACGAAGAGGTAGTTCAAAATGGTACATGACACCGCACCGATCAGCATGGTAAGCAAAGCACGATTGGGTGCCCCAGCCGTGCGGATGAAATTGTTCACACCCATGCCGATGCATTGGAAAATGAAACCGAATGAAATAATCTGGATAAACGTAGCCGCATAGGGACGCACGTCATCGGTCGCGCTTGAAACGGTCAATAACCAGTCGAGAATGAACGGATTGGCCGCACACAACGCAATCACGATAGCCACGACGATACTCAAAAACACCGTGCTGCCCAGGGTCACTTCCGCATCAAGGCGGCGACCTTCACCCATACGCAAAGCCGCCAGTGCATTGCCGCCTGTGCCTATCAGCATGGCCAAAGCCATGAACACCGCCATAATCGGCATGGCCACCGTCGCAGCAGAAAGACCGATTTCACCCATGGCCTGGCCAAGGAAGATGGAGTCGATAACGTTATAGGCACCGTTGACGAGCATACCCAAAATAGCTGGAATGGCAAACTCAACGATAAGGCCGGGGATGGAAGCGGTGCCCATGCGCGACACCTTATCATCACGATGAGGGCTTTTGGGATCACAGCCCAGGGGGGTTCCGGGGCTATCTTCTCCGATGATGCGCGGTTCTTTCGGTGTAACAGATGCTGTCATAAGTTTATATGCTGCCTTTCCTTCTCTTTTGCGTAACGATCTATCCTACTCTCAAAGCAAAGGAGTCAGCCAGACATATTTTTCAAGAAACACGATTGCCTCACATTGGGATCATGGCTCGATTACCGAAGATGAACCTCGCCGGAAACAACAGCACGCAGCGAACCGTCAGAGATACGCAGCAGTAAACGACCCGCCTCGTCGACGGAATCGACCTTCCCTTGAGCAAGGGTATCCCCCGCCACCGAATCCACGGTAACCTGCGTTCCTACCAACGAAAGATGCGCGTTATAGGCGGCGGCAAACCCCGCAAATCCCTCGCATAACCAACGATGATATGCCAGATCAATACTGTTGAGCACCGCAGCAGCAACCCGCTCAAGTTCGAAAATTTGATTTTCAGAGAGAACCGAGTGAACTGTCTTTTCCCGCACAACCCGATCCTGCACCCATGCAGCATCATCGCTAAGATAAGCGGGGATATTTTTTCCTTCAACAAGAGGGGCTGCGACAGGCCTAAAAACGTTGAGCCCTATCCCGACACATACTGCATCGCCTATGGTTTCAAGGGAAATACCGCACAACTTACCTCGCGCGCACAGCACGTCATTGGGCCACTTGATGATAACCTCTTCCCCACACCCCAATAAAAGAAGGGCACGGCGCACGGCAAGCGACACCACCAAGCTTAGCGTAGGCAGTGAATTCCGCTCAACTACAGGCTCCAACAAAAGCGACACATACATCCCACCGAGAGGGCTCGCCCAGCACCTTCCTTGTCGGCCATAGCCCGCACGCTGCTCAAGCGCCATACATGCCAAACCCTCACGTTCGCCCACTCTCGCAGCATCCTTGATTTCCTCGTTGGTTGAAGGAGTAACGTCCAGACAGCGCACACGAAAAAAATCTCCTTCAAGCTGTCCGACAATCCGCTGCGGATCAGGTGCTAGCATCTATGTGCCCTACCTAGCGTTACGGTCTCGGGGGTAACCGCATCTTCATTTGAAAGAATGTGATGGGGTAATAATTCCCGAAGCGGCTTAACGACAAAATCACGCTCAGCAAGCCTCGGATGCGGCAAGGTTAATTCCTCTTGATCGCTCAAATACCCTTGATAATCGAGAATATCGATATCAAGGGTACGAGGACCATTTTTTATCTCGCGAACACGGCCAAGACTATTTTCGATAGCATGTAGATAGTCAAGCAGCTCTCTGGGAGGCAATCCCGTACGAAGGAGCACGACAGCATTTACGAACGCATCCTGATCTTCGTAGTAGGCCGGCTCGCTTTCATAAAACGAGGATATGTCAATGATCTGCGTATCAGGCAAAAGACATAAATCGGCAATGGCTTTATTCAACTGAGCGATTTTACCCTCACGCTCTTGTCCGGGATCGGCAACAAGCGCAACATTGCACCCCAAGCCCAGCAATACGTAGGGACGCAGATTGGCAAGCTGGGCAACCGTCGCTTCAACATTATGAACGCGCACTACGCTTGCCCCCAGCTCACATGCCATAAGCGCCTCGATTGCCGATGCCTCATCGCGCTGCGCAGGCTCATCGATATGATACATCTGCCCGATATAGCTTTTACGCGAAACCGCAGCCATAACCGGATAGCCCAAATGGCAGAATTCGTGAAAATTGCGCACTAATTCTTTCGTCTGCGAAGCGGTCTTTCCAAAACCTGGACCCGGGTCTATGCATATGCGGTCGGCCTCGATACCTGCCGCCTCGAGCTGCGCCGCACGATCACGTAGATAATCGCGCACTTCGACCACGACATCGTTATAGTGCGGAGCCTCTTGCATCGTGCCCGGTTCTCCCTGCATGTGCATAACCACCAACCCCGCATCGCAGTTACGCGCAACTTCAACCATAGCGGAATCGCGAAAACCCGAGACGTCGTTGATGATGTCGGCTCCCGCATCGACACATGCCCGAGCAACGCTTGCGTGGCGCGTATCGATACTGACGCAGACACCACGGGCAACCAGGTAGCGCACCACATTGATCACCCGGGCACGTTCTTCGGCTTCGGTGACCGCCGCCGCACCCGGACGGGTCGATTCACCCCCCACATCAATGATGAGCGCACCCGATGCAACCATTGCTTCAGCATGAGCGATTGCGGCAGCATACGTGTTGTGCGCACCCCCATCGGAAAACGAATCGGGGGTGACATTAAGGATGCCCATAACAATGGGCATCCGGGAATCAAACTTATAGGAAGAACAACGCCATATCATGTGTTACTTATCTTCTTTCTTCTGCATCGGTTCATCGGCTGGCTGCTCAGGCTTGACCGAGGTCGCTTGAGGCTCCTTGTCGGAAGACTGCTGCTTTTCGGCCGCCTCGCGCGCCTCACGTGCCACAGCTTCTTTGGCGGCATCGCTCAATAAATCCTGCATCTTATTTTCCAAGTTGCTGAGGAAATCGGGCTTTTCCGAACTCTCCGTAGGTAAATCTTCGCCTTCGGGCTTGGGTTCAACGGGTGGTGCGGGAGGCTCGTACCCTTCCACAATCGTCGATTCGGCAGCACGCTTAGCAGCCTGCCCCTCTTCTGATTGCTCGTATTTCAGATATTCGCTCCAGGTATTGTTGAGCAACGCTTCGCAGGCCTCGCCCTCGATCGTTTCACGCTCGAGCAAAACACTTGCCATAAGATCAATCTGATCGTGCTTATCGGTAAGTATTTGATAGGCGCGATCATGAGCGTCACGCATGATGCGCGCCACTTCGTTGTCGATACGACGGGCTGTTTCCTCCGAATAGTCCTGAGAATTGCCGTAATCGCGACCCAGGAAAACTTCATGATTGGGCTGTCCGAATATCTGGGTTCCCAGCTCGGAGCTCATACCAAACTGCGTAACCATCGCGCGTGCCATCTTCGTAGCGCGCTCAAGGTCGTTGGATGCACCCGTGGTTATATCGTCGCAGAAAATTTCTTCCGCAACGCGACCACCCATAAACACCGCCAAATCATCGCGCATTTCGTTGCGTGAATTGAGCACCTTATCTTCTTTGGGAATGGACAGGGTATAACCCAACGCACGCCCACGTGAGATAATCGAGATCTTATGCACCGGATCAGCATGGGAAAGCGAGTGACCAACCAACGCGTGTCCGCTTTCGTGGTAGGCAATCGTATGTTTTGTCTTGTCATCCAAAATGCGCCCTTTACGTTCAGGACCGGCGATAACGCGCTCCATGGACTCTCCGACTTCCCGCATGGAAATAATCTTTTTACCGCGACGAGCAGTCAAAAGAGCACTTTCGTTAAGCAAGTTGGCCAAATCAGCGCCGGTGAAACCAGGAGTCAACTTCGCGATTTTCTGCAAATCGACATCTTTGGCAATCGGTTTGTTCTTCGAATGAACCAGGAGAATCTTTTCGCGACCCTTCACATCGGGAGCGTCGACCACGATTTGACGATCGAAACGACCGGGGCGCAAAAGAGCGGGATCGAGCACGTCGGAGCGATTCGTGGCAGCGATCAGCACGACGGAGTCGTTCGTTTCAAAACCATCCATTTCAACCAGCAGCTGATTGAGGGTCTGCTCGCGTTCATCGTGACCGCCGCCCAGACCAGCGCCACGCTGGCGACCAACCGCATCGATTTCGTCGATGAAGATGATGGCTGGAGCAGAGTCTTTTGCCTGTTGGAACAAGTCACGAACGCGCGAGGCGCCGACACCTACGAACATTTCCACAAAGTCAGAACCCGAAATACTGAAAAACGGAACTCCCGCTTCGCCGGCAACGGCACGCGCCAGCAATGTTTTACCTGTGCCGGGAGGGCCCACCAAAAGACAACCACGAGGGATTTTTGCACCCATGGCTTGATATTTTGCGGGATTGGCCAAGAAGTCTTTGATTTCTTGCATTTCCTCAACCGCTTCATCAACACCAGCCACATCAGAAAACTTCACATCGGGACGTTCTTCGGAATTTTTCTTCGTTTTTGCTTTGCCAAACGACATTTGAGAATTGTTGGCCTTTTGCATCTGAGAGAAAAAGAAGAAAAACAAAACACCGATTAGAATAATGGGTAAAAACGTGCCCAGGATACCCAAGAAGGGCGAAGGCAGCTTCACCTCATATTGGATAGCAGGATGCGCCGCAAGCATCTGACCAAGGGAATCCTGACCCACATAGGTCGAAGTAAAGTTGCGTTCGGTACCCAGCGAAGCGACCTCGATGCTGGTTGTACCTATGCCGCCCAAAGCGCGGCCATCGGTGCTTTTATGCAGTCCCATTTGAGCATTGAGCGCCTCGAAGGCCGAATTGAAGGCATCTGCGGCTGAAGAACCCGCTGTGACAGCCGGGTAATAGGTTCCCGACACCGTGGATCCACTGGCATCATAGATAACCTTCGTCACACGATCCTGCTTGACCGCCTGAACGAATTCAGACGTTATAAGCGCATCGGTCTTCTTTGCGCTATCGCTACCCATCATGGTCATCAACTGGCTACCCAAGAAAAAGGCGATCAACAGGAAACAAACCAGCGAGATAATCGTTGTGCGTGGATTGGGTTGTATTTGCTTTTTATTTGCCATACGGTTCTTATACTTCCTTTGCCGGTATACGCCTACCCTTGCATACGCAGGGCAAGCGTTGGCTCATCTTTGTCAGTAAAGCTCAGGTTTCAACACGCCGATAAAGGGTAGATTGCGATAACGTTCTGCAAAATCAAGCCCATAACCAACGATAAATTCATCAGGACACTCAAATCCCACATAGCCACAGTCGATTTCAGCCTGCTGACGCGTTTCCTTGCGTAACAACGTTGCCACATTGAGCGAGGCGGGATTGCGCGAAGAAAGATTCTTCAGCAGGTATTTCAACGTTAAGCCGCTATCGAGGATATCTTCAGCAATCAGCACATGGCGGTTTTCGACAGAGGTGGTGGTGTCCTTCAAAATGCGCACCACACCTGAACTTTTCGCGCCGTTGCCGTAAGAAGAGATGGCCATATAATCCATTTCAAGAGGCAGATTGATTTCGCGCACCAAATCAGCCATGAAAACAGCGGCACCGCGCAACACTGAAATAACCAAGAGGTTCTTACCCTCGTAATCTTCGGTGATCTGCGCACCCATTTCCTTGATGCGATTATGCAACTGTTCTTCAGTAAACAGGATTCGACCAATGTCATCGTGCTGCTTGATACCCACACATGCCTCTTTCCGCGTGTTTTCCTAAAGCGTAAGTGTAACATTAGCTTTGGCGTCTCCATAAACAATATGGTAACGCACCGCCTCTACCCATGATTTTACCATGGAGAACCCTCGAACCCTTAGCTGCGTAGCTCGGGAAAGTTTTCCAACAGACGCGTCACAGGCAGGCCGACCACGTTATCGAAATCGCCTTGGATGGCAGAGATCAGCTTGCCGCCTTCGCCCTGGATGGCATAAGCCCCCGCCTTGTCAAAGGATTCGCCGCATGCAAGATAATCGGCAATTTGAGCATCGGTGAGCTGATTGAATGTCACGTGGGTTTTTTCAACGAACGTGCGAAACCCGCACGTAACATCTTCGACCGTGGGAGCTCCTACATACCAAACCGAAACCCCTGTCATCACTTCGTGGGTAGCCCCTGAGAGCTTGCGCAACATACCCGTTGCCTCCGACAAGCTGCGGGGTTTACCGAATATCACCCCATCGAGAACCACCATCGTGTCAGCCCCAATCACCGCAGCAAACCCACGGTAGGCCTGCGTCGACACCTCATCGATAAGCTGCTGCACGATAGCTCCCGCCTTGCGCTCTGCCAGCTTCTTGACCGCTTCTTCCGGCTGGGCAGCCAGGTCGGGTTCGAGCGATTCATCAACCTCTGAGGTGCGCACCGAAAAGGCAATGCCCGCATCGCTCAACAGCTGCGAGCGTCGGGGCGATCCCGATGCTAAAATGACATCGATTGCGGGCAATGCCTCTTGTTCCAAAAGAGGTTCTGCATCGGTATCCGCATCGGAAAGAGGTACTTCAACTGGTGAATCTTCGTGCGGTAACACTTTTTCTTCCTTTTTTTCATTCACTACAGACACTCTCTTCTTGCTCGATGGGTGCGACTTTTTTGCGACGGGCGCGGTAGGCGGCCATCGGTTCAAGGAGAACACCTTGCTTGTTGGCTGAAACCGCCAAATCACCTTGGATATTATTGGTATACCCACTAACGGGGATCCCCGCAGCGAAACCAGCTGCCACATCATCAACCGAAGCGGTCTCAACCCGTGCGTCAGGACCGAGCATACCCTGCAGGATGGAGACGATAACGCGGCGCTGCAACGGCAACGCCTCCTGACCCAACGCCGGGGCGAGTACACACCCGGCGGCGTAATCGACGCGCCCGTCTTCCTCACATGTCCACGTTACGCACGTGCTGCACAGTGCGGTCGCCTGAGCTTCCAACATATCATCCTCATCAGCGATAAGATTCATCGTACGGCACAGCGTATCAAGCAGCTGGGGGTTGCGTTTGACGGCCAACGGCACAATTTCGTGGCGCACAAAAGCCCGAAAGCGATCGGTGTGGGCATTGGTGGCATCTTCGCGCCACAGGTTGCCAATGCCGTCATAGGCAACGGGCAGCCCCGCTTCGACGCGTTGGCTTATCGAGGTGCGCAACTCTTCCTTGCTCGCATCAAGGCAGGGGCGCACCACCGGCCCGTTGGCGTAAAGCATTGAGCGAAAACCGCCCGGCCCTGTGCCTACTATCGAGCGCATGTAAAAGTTTTCCACACGATCATCTTGCGTGTGCGCGGTGCATATCCGCCCTTCCGCAAGGGGCACCCCCGCATGGAGGCAAAAGCTTTCCAGCGCTTCGTTGGCCGCCAGATAGCGCTCGTGGCGCGCGATGGCTTCCACGTTACCCCCCGAACGCTGCGCTTCACCCGCAATGTCAATTTCGCACATATAGAGGGGTATCTGTAGCAGTTCGGCAATTTTTTGCACGAACGCCTGATCATCATCGGAAGCCTGACCACGCAGCTGGTGATTCACATGCAGCATGGCCAAATCGCCCAGTGCGCCCGTTTTTGCCAGGTCGGCGGCAATATAGGCCAGCGCTACCGAATCCGACCCGCCCGACACCATAAGCAGCACCGCCGAATCGGGCGTTGCAAGTTTTCGGTCGGCAATGGTGCGCCCGATGCGAGCGGTAATATCCTCCATCAGGCAATTCCCTCGAAAAGAGACGTGGAAAGGTAGCGTTCGCCCGTGTCTACGAGCATGGTCACAATATTTGCACCACGCGCTTCGGAGTGCTCGCCCGCAAAACGACGGATGGCAGCAAGGTTGGCGCCGGTCGAAATGCCCACAAGCAGGCCTTCCGTTGTTGCTAGAGCACGCGCCTCTTCAAGCGCATCGGCGGTTGCAACGGGCAGGGCGCCGTCTAAGGCCTCCATATCGAGTATGGCTGGAATAAAGTTTGCACCGATACCCTGGATACCGTGGGGGCCAGGGGTCAAAGGAGCGCCGGCTAGCGTCTGGGAAATGATGGG
>JAVWCK010000044.1:10447-10748 GCA_036649035.1 Raoultibacter sp. | reverse complement strand
GCTGCTATTATTTCGGTAAAATTACATGACCCTCAATTCGAAGGTCAAACGAAAACGAAGCTTGGTAATAGCGAAATTCGCCCGTTGGTCCAAAATGCAGTGACTCAGGGTTTAGCGGAATATTTAGAAGAAAACCCGACACCTGCAAAGAAAATTATTGCAAAAGCAACGCAGGCTTTAAAAGCTCGCGAAGCCGCCCGTAAAGCGCGTGAAATGACGCGCCGTAAAGGGGTTCTCGATTCATTCGCCCTACCAGGTAAGCTGGCCGATTGTTCTTCAAAGGTCGCTGCTGATTCCGAAA
>JAVWCK010000044.1:0-10437 GCA_036649035.1 Raoultibacter sp. | reverse complement strand
CGGTTCTGCCAAACAGGCACGAGACCGTAAAATCCAAGCGATTTTGCCGCTTCGCGGAAAAATTTTAAACGTGGAACGTGCTGGCTTGCATCGCTCTATTTCTTCCGACACCATTTCTTCGTTGATTACCGCTATTGGCACCAACATAGGCGACGATTTCAATGCGGATGATGCGCGTTATCATCGCATTATCATCATGACGGATGCCGATGTTGACGGCGCCCATATTCGCTGCTTGTTGCTAACGTTTTTCTATCGCTATATGCCCGAACTGATTGAACGCGGTTATATTTATATCGCGCAACCCCCCTTGTTCGGTTTGAAAAAGAAAAATACGAAGTCGACGAAAATCGAGCAATATATATTCAATGAAGAAGCGCTCAAAGATGTTTTAGCGGCGCTTCCCGATCCTGATAAATTCGATCTTCAACGCTATAAAGGTTTAGGCGAAATGGATCCCCAGCAGCTGTGGGAAACGACGATGGAACCCGATACACGCGCGCTTTTGCAGGTGGGTATCGACGATGCTGTTGAAGCGGAACGTGTGGTAAGTGAATTGATGGGCGACCAAGTGGAGCCGCGTAAAGATTTCATCACCAAACATGCAAAGGATGTACGATTCCTCGATTTTTAAACCTTCGATACCTTTATGTCGTGAAGTTACAAAAGGAGCTTGAACGTGACAGATAACGTAGAACTCGATTTAAGCGGTAGCAGAATTATTCCTGCCGAACTGAGCAAGGAAATGAAAACGTCGTTTTTGGAATATTCCATGAGCGTTATCGTTGCGCGCGCATTGCCCGACGTGCGTGACGGTTTAAAACCGGTTCATCGACGTATTCTCTATGCGATGAACGAAAGCGGTTTTACTCCGAATCGTCAACATATGAAATCCGCTCGTACCGTCGGCGATGTTATCGGCAAATATCACCCCCACGGTGACTCGGCGGTCTATGATGCCATGGTTCGTTTAGCTCAACCTTTTGCCATGCGCCTCCCGCTCGTAGATGGTCACGGAAACTTCGGGTCTATCGATGGCGATAGTGCGGCGGCTATGCGTTACACCGAAGCACGCCTCGGCAAAGCTGCCATGGAAATTTTGAGGGACCTTGAAAAGGAAACGGTAGATTTTCAACCCAACTACGACGAAAGCTTAGAAGAGCCACTCGTGCTGCCTGCAAGATATCCAAATTTGCTGGTGAATGGATCTTCGGGTATTGCGGTCGGAATGGCCACCAATATCCCTCCGCATAATTTAGGGGAGGCCATCGATGCCACCTGTTTGATGTTGGACAATTCGGAAGTGACCACAGAAGAATTAATGCAGGTCATGCCCGGTCCTGATTTTCCAACCGGCGGCATCATCATGGGTCATAAAGGAATTCTCGATGCCTATGAAACGGGTCGCGGTTCCTTGTCGGTGCGCGCTAAATGCTCCATCCAAGAAGGGAAAAATGGAAAAAGTTCCATTGTTGTCAGTGAAATTCCCTATCAGGTAAACCGTACGCGCTTACTTGAAAAACTTGCGGAATTAGTCCGCGAGAAAAAGATGCCTGAAATATCTAACATCCATGATGGTGCCGATCGTACGGGTATCGACATCATCATTGAACTGAAACAAAATGCTATTCCGCAAGTGGTGCTCAATAAGCTTTATAAGCACACGCAGTTGCAAACAGGCTTCGGCGTTATCATGCTGGCACTGGTCGATGGGGTGCCTCGCGTTTTATCGTTGAAGGAAATGCTGCATTACTACATTGCCCATCAGGAAGAAATCATCGCGCGTCGTACGCGCTATGATTTAGCAAAAGCAGAAGCGCGTGCTCACATCCTTGAAGGTTTGATCATTGCTCTCGATAATATCGATGAAGTCATTCGTATTATTCGCGATTCACAAACCGATGCCGAGGCTTCCTCTCGTTTGATGGAAAAATTCTCCCTTTCCAAAAAGCAAACCGATGCGATTCTTGAAATGAAATTACGTCGCTTGACCGGTTTGGAGCGCGGGAAGATCAAAGCTGAAATCGCTGAATTATTGGAGCGGATCGCTTACTATAAGAGCGTTTTAGCCGACAAGAACTTGGTGCACGAAATCATCAAAGAAGAAATGCTCGAAATCAAGCGTAAATACAATACACCTCGCCGTACCCGTCTTGGAAACGAAGCCAAGGACCTCAACGTCGAAGATTTGATTGCCGAAGAAGAAATGGTTGTAACGGTAACGAAGGCTGGTTACATCAAGCGTCTTCCCGTAGCAACCTATCGCCAGCAAAAACGCGGAGGAAAGGGGATGCAAGGGGTCAACCTCAAAGATAATGACTTCGTGGAGCACCTCTTCATCGCCTCTACGCATGCCTATATGCTGTTCTTTAGTACGGCCGGCAAAGTGTATCGTTTGAAGGTCTATGAACTTCCTGAGGCCTCGCGTCATGCTCGCGGTACGGCTATCGTCAATCTTTTACCGCTTGAAAAGGGCGAAACGATTTCCGCCGTTATTGCGACGAAGGATTTCCCCGAAAACGAATATCTTATGTTTGCAACAGAACACGGCATGGTTAAGAAAACTTCCATGAGCCTCTATGATCGCACCCGTCGCGATGGCTTGATTGCCATCAACCTGAAAGAGGGTGACAAGCTGATCAACGTGAAGCGCGTTGCCCAGGGCGAGCGTGTCATCATGGTTTCTTCGGCTGGCAAAGCGATTATGTGGGATGAAGCTGAGGCTCGCGGAATGGGTCGCGATACCATGGGGGTGAAGGGAATGACCGTACCCCCCGAAGTACGTGTGTTGGGTATGGAAATCGCCAAACCGGATGCTTCGTTGTTTGTTATCACCGAAAAAGGTTACGGCAAGCGCACCGCCATTAGCGAATATCCCGAACATCATCGTGGTGGTCAGGGTGTATTCACTATCACTATGACCGACAAAAAGGGTTTGCTTGCAGCGATGAAAATCGTGAAAGAAACCGCAGAAGTGATGATTATTTCTGAGGAAGGCGTGGTTGTGCGCACTCCCGCTTCGGGCATTTCCCAACTGGGTCGTTCGACTCAAGGGGTCCGCGTGATGAACGTAGCTGATAAGGACAAAGTTACGGCCGTTGCTATCACTTCGGAAGGGACGAAAACCCGTCGCGTGAAAGCGGCTGGAGAAGATTTTGCCGAAAGCGATGATTCTCAACTTGCCTTGCTCGATGAAGATTTCGATGAAGGCGAAGCAGAGTAAAACCGGGTAAGCTTCATTCAAATTATATTAAGTCGTAAAAGAGGAGGCGCTTGAGCGTCTCCTCTTTTTGTTAAGTGCGCCGCGCATGGCGCGCCTCCTACGCGAGGTGCTTGAAGGAAGATAATAACCTTTCAACGGAGCCGATCGCGTTATGCGCGTAAATAATGATAGCTTGACTGTATCATTAGTATATGCTGTTTCATCGCCGTAGGTTAGATGAAGCAAAGAGGCAGGAACGCTTTACGGTGCGCTGGTCATAGGGCACAAGTGCGGCACTCTTTGCCATAGGGTGTTATAAAGGAGAGGGGAATATGAATCTGTCCCGTAGGGGTTTTTTCAAAGCCACTGGCGCCGCCATTACGACCAGTCTTGCATTTCAGCTCTCTTCGCAATCCACCGCGTTTGCCGTTGAGGTCAATCCTGAGTGGAAACTGATCAACACTGAAGAGCACACTAACGTTTGCTGTTATTGTTCCGGCGGTTGCGGCGTGATTTGCTCAACGCGCGATAACGAGGTCATCAATATTGAAGGCGATCCCGATCATCCGGTTAACCAGGGAAGTTTATGCCCGAAGGGGGCTACGATGCTGCAGCTGCGCAACATCGTAGATCCCGACACGCGCGAAATTATCAAAAATAAAAACCGCAAGACGCGCCCGATGGTGCGTCGCCCCGGATCTTTCGAATGGGAAAATATTTCCTGGAAAGACGCCATCGCTGAAATCGCCCGCAAGGTGAAAGATACGCGCGATGCGACCTTTACCCAGTTTGAGGGCAATCTGACGGTTAATCGCTGCACGGGAATCGCTAGTTTGGGTGGATCTCAGCAAAATTCCGAAGAGGAGTATCTCATCGTCAAGATGATGCGCTCGCTCGGGGTCGTGGCAATCGATAATCAGGCGCGTGTTTGACACTCGCCCACCGTTGCCGGTCTGGCAGCTTCATTTGGTCGCGGTTCGATGACGGGTCATTGGTGCGACTATCAAAATGCCGATGTTATTTTGACCATCGGTTCCAATAACGTTGAAAATCATCCCATTTCTACGAAGTGGATTCAAAAAGCGCTCGATAGGGGAGCGACCTGGATCGTTGTCGATCCCCGCTACACTCGTTCCGCAGAGCTCGCGGATATTTATTGTCCTATTCGTTCGGGCACCGACATCGCGTTTTACGGCGGTCTGTGCAATTACATCATCGAGCACGATCTATGGCAGCACGAATACGTTGCGAACTATACGAATGCGTCCTATCTGCTTGACCCCGCCTATGCCTTCGATATCGAGTCGGGTATTTTTTCCGGTTTCGGTGAAAAGGATGCGGTCTACAGCAACAAAAGTTGGCATTATCAGACCGAAGCTGAAAAGACATGGGATACCTCAGAGACGGGTGCGTATGCCTGGGCGGCAAAGCCTGGTGTGCCGGCCTTTACGCCACCAACGATGGAAGTGCCGAAAAAAGATGCAACGCTGCAAGATCCCTTATGCGTGTTTCAGCAGCTTAAACATCACTATGCTCGCTATGATATCGAAACGGTTTCCGCTGTATGCGGGATGGATAAAGACCTGCTCGAAAGGGTGTATTCCCTTTATGCGGCAACGGGAGCTCCCGATAAATCGGGAACCATCCTATACGCTCTCGGGCAAACCCAACATCATTACGGTGCTCAAAATTGTCGCGCCATGTGCCTAGTGCAGTTGTTGCTCGGCAATGCCGGGGTGGCGGGCGGCGGCGTGAACGCGATGCGCGGCGAACCCAACGTGCAAGGCGCAACCGACATGGGCATGATGGTGCATGAGCATCCAGCCTATCTCAAGTGGCCCACCTCTTACACGACCCCTTCGTTGCGGGCGTGGTTGGAGCACGAAACGTATGCCGACGGGTATTATACCAACAAGCCGAAATTCCTCATTTCCAGTTTGAAGGAATGGTTTGGCGAATATGCGACTGTCGAAAACGATTACGGTTACGACTGGTGGCCCAAGGTGCCGAAATCGCCCGACTTCACGCTCATGTCGACGTTTGAGCACATGTCCGAAGGTGTTATCAAGGGTTATTTCAACTGGGGAATGAATCCGTGCCATTCGGCACCCAACGCCGGCAACGTGCGTCGTGCGATGGCCAATCTTGACTGGTTGGTTGTGGCCGACATTGTGGAAACGGAATCCGCCACGTTTTGGAAGGGCCCGGATATGAACCCCGCCGAGGTCGACACGACGGTGTATTTCCTCCCTGCAGCGCTGGTGTATGAAAAATCGGGTACCGTTCTCAACTCGGGTCGCTGGTTGCAATGGCGCAATCAGGCCGTTGAACCTTGGGATGAAGCGAAGGCCGACTACGAAATCTGCGATTTAGTGTGGCGCGCTATTGTCGATTTGTATCAAGAAGAAGGGGGAGCCAATCCCGATCCTATCATCAAGACGAAATGGGATTACTACGTCGATGGCGTGATGGATCCGCGCCGGGTCGCCCACGCCCTGAATGGGTATAGCATTGCCGACAACAAACTGCTTCCGGGCTACGCGAAGCTGGCGGCCGACGGAAGTACCGCGTGTGCCATGTGGATCTACACCGGTTTTTGGTGCAACAATGAAGCGCCGCTCGATCCTTTTGAACAGGCGATCGGACGCCGTGGCACCCAGGACAAATCAAAACTCGGCCTCTATTCCGAGTGGGCGTTTTGCTGGCCTGCTAACCGTCGTATCCTATACAATCGCGCTTCGGCCGACATGCAGGGCAAGCCGTGGAACCCTGACAAAAAACTTGTCGAATGGACCGGAACCGAGTGGGATCAGGTCGATGTTGCCGATTTTGTGGCAAAGACGGCTGACAATACTCCCGTGCCCCCCGACAATAAGGCATTTTTCATGTTATGGGAACAAGACGCGCGCCTGATCAGCTATGGCATGGTCGACGGTCCGTTGCCGGAACACTACGAACCCTTTGAATCGCCGACGGACAACGTGCTCAACGGTTCGCAGAATTCTCCCTGTATTCGCTTTACCGAATATCCTTCGGTCAAGCGGGGCGATCGCGCACAGTATCCGATTGCGGTAACGACGTATTCCATCACCGAGCACTGGCAAACGGGCGGTCAAACCCGTTCCTGTCCAGCCCTCAATGAAGCTTCTCCGAAACAATTCATCGAGATATCCAAAGAGCTTGCAGCAGAAAAAGGTATCGAAAACGGAGATATGGTGCGAGTGTTTAATAATCGCGGATCGGTGGAAGTAAACGCTTTGGTCACGGCGCGTTTCAAACCCTTTATCATCAACGGCAAAACGGTGCATCAAATGGGGATGACTCACCATTTCGGTTGGTCAGGTGAATACACGACGGGTAATGTCGTCAACGATCTGCCGCCTAACGTGGGAGATCCCAACACTTTCGTGCCGGAATACAAGGCATTTTTAGTCGACATCGAAAGGGTTTCGGAGGGAACAAAGCATGAGTGATAAAGCGATACTCTACGATTCTTCCCGCTGCTCGGCATGTCGCGGATGCCAGGTGACCTGCAAAGCGTGGAATAATCTGCCCTCGCCTACGCAAAAGGATGGTCTTGCGTTTACGGGGTCGTATCAAAGTCCTCTGAACTTAAACGGCGATACCCGGTTGTTGATCAGCTTCAGTGAAGAAGAGGGAGGCAGCAAGGGGGTGATGTGGGCTTTTGGGCGCCGCTCTTGCCAGCACTGCACCGACGCGGCCTGTGCAACCGTGTGTCCGACTGGAGCGATTCACCCCCACGCAGAAACCGGGTTGGTAACCGTCGATGATAGCTTGTGCATCGGGTGTCGCTACTGCTCGACGGCGTGTCCTTACGACGTGCCGCGCTATCACGGCATCGAAAGCAAAATCAACAAATGCACGGGGTGCGTCGACCGTATCGATCAGGGGCTTGCCCCTGCTTGCGTGACCACCTGCCAGCCCGGCGCGCTCAAGTTCGGCAATCGCGAGGAAATGTTGGCAATCGCGCATGAGCGTGTGCGTTTGCTACGCGCAAAAGGGTATGAAAATGCGGGTGTGTATGGCGAGCACGAAATGGGTGGTCTCCACGTGATTCAGGTGCTGAAATACGGCATTGCCGCCCATGGACAAATTGAAAATCCGCAGGTCAATCCCTTGGTGCAGCTAACAGAACTCTGGCGCCCCTTGGCTGGTCTTGCTGCGGGTGCCACGGTGGTAGGTCTGGGGGTCTCGCTTCTGAGTGGTCGAGGATACCATCGCGATACGTTGCACTACGATGAAAAAACCGGAGAGACCATCGACGTGGACACCTCCGAAATCGTCGCTCATAAAGACCGCGAAAAGGATGGTGAATAGCATGGCTCGTTTCATTCAGCGTCATTCATTCCTCACTCGCTTCACCCATGACGTGACCATCATCTGCTGCATTTATTTGATGCTTTCCGGTCTGTTCGTTTTTATTCCGCCTCTCGCAGCAGCGCTTCCTGCCGGTGTCGTGTTCGTCATCCGTATGTCGCATCGGGTTATCGGGCTCGTGTTTGTTGCGGTTCCGCTTGTTGCGGCCTTGATCGCGCCAAAAGGGGTCAAGCACATCTTTCAAAACCTGT
Organism: Raoultibacter sp.; assembly: GCA_036649035.1. Classification (GTDB taxonomy): domain Bacteria; phylum Actinomycetota; class Coriobacteriia; order Coriobacteriales; family Eggerthellaceae; genus JAVWGW01. The sequence goes on along the minus strand of JAVWCK010000044.1, from coordinate 2,646 downwards.
TTGCCAGGTGGGATAAAGACGATGTGATGTGGATGAAGAAATTCGTTCCGTATCTCTTTGCACCGAAGAAGGTTCATATGCCCGATCAGCACGAGACAAAATCGGGCCAACGCTTTGCCGACGGCATGCTGTGGTTGGGTGGTTTTGCGATGGCTATCACCGGTGTGGTCTTACTGCTGGGAACCACCGTTATCGCCATGAGTCCGACGGTGTTGTTGGTCATGCGTACCATCCATGATATTTTTTTCATCGTGCTCGTGGTGTTTGCTTTGGCCCACATCTATCTAGGTGCGGGCATTTTCCAGCCGTATCGTAAAACCTATACGCTCATGTTCGGCGACGGCAAGGTTTCGGAAAGCGATGCGCTATATCACTGGGGTCACTGGGCGCGTGAAGAATTGGAATCCGGCGAGCATGTGGTTGAGGATAAACGATGAACTTACCTCAAATAGACGCGGCATGCGCTGCGTATCGAAAATCAATCGATGCGAACGATGCTAATAGGTTAGATTTTTTCCGTGAAATATGGGAGGTGCAAGAACGCAACGCCTGTTTGTCAAGCGCTGCGTGTAGCTACGAGGTTCCTGCAGCCGAGCGGTTGCAGTCCCTGTATCGCCAGGGTATCCCTGTGTTTTCACAGTTTCCGGTTTTGCAGGATAAGGCATGTTTTTCTGCCACAGCAAGGCAGTTGAGCGATGTGGTGACGAGCCATGGCAAGTTTGATCCGGTGGTTTCAGAGGCGCTGCGCGGCACCGATTGGCTGCGTTTTGCAGCTGAAACCCCCTTTGAGCTTGCCGGGATTGATCCCGCAGCATATCTGCAAACCGCGACCGGTATCCTGCGCGATGAAGGTGTGTGTGATGGGGCGCTGCAAATCACACTTGCCGTGGTGGCATTGGCGCTGCGGGCGCTGCTGGAGGTGCCCGCTGCTGCGGTGAGCGCAGCGCTTAGCGATGAATGGCCGACCGAAAGCGCTCTCGTGCGCTGTCCCGTTTGCGGGGGAGAAGCGACGGCGGCTCGTGTGGGAGAAAATGAGGCGTCGCGGGGGCATGGTCGTGGGAAAACGTTGTGGTGCGCGCAGTGCGGAACCTCGTGGGGCATCGAACGCATCCGCTGCGGCCGCTGCGGTATGCAGAATCAGAGCCACCTGCATTATTTCAACGTGGAGGGAGACGAAGCCCATCGCATTGCCAGTTGTGACGCGTGTGGGCATTACCTTCGGACGTGCTATTCCGATGATGCCTTCGCGCCCTTTTCTTTTGAGGTCGAAGATGTGTTGATGGCCAATCTCGACGCGATTGCGCGCGATCCTCGCTTTGAGCAGAATATCTTTGCCGCAGGGCAATAATGCCCCAGCTTATTCCTCAAAATCTTCGGGAGCCAACCCTTCCACGAAGGTGCGAAATTCTTCCACTTCTGTTTCTTCGTCAGGATGTTTTTTGAAGACATAGGGAAAAGAAGCTTTTTCCAGCACGCTTTCTTCGATATAGAGCGGTGCAGATTGCCGCAAAGCGAGGGCGATCGCGTCGCTGGGACGCGCGTCGAGTTCGGTAAGGTGTCCGTGGTGGCGCAATACCAACTTGGAATAAAACGTGGAGCCTTTCATTTCAGTGATGACAACATGGTCGACGCAGGCATCGAGGTTGGTGAGCGCGTCGAGAAGCAGGTCGTGGGTCATCGGTCGTGCGAATCGTGCTTTTTCAAGCGCAATCCCCAATTGAGTGGCTTCGTTGATACCAACCCAGATGGGTACAATCCGCGAATTTTCTGCAGGATCGTTGTCTTCAAGAGGCTGTAAAACGATGACCGAAGGGGCAGGCAGGGTTGAGACAATCAAGGTCTGTACATGAACGGGAATCATGAAATTCTCCTTGGTGTTATGTGCTGGTTTGCGACCTTTGGAAATCGTAATTTTCAGAGGAGTTTACCAGGAAAAGTGAAGACTATTATACGTGATAAAAAGGGAAAAAATCTCCTTTTAGGCAAAACTCGTTGTTGCTCGGTTTCTTTTTTTAAAGCTTTTACCAATAAAAAACAAGATAATATAAATTTACTTATAAAAGAGTAATCCTTGGTTTACCAGGCATGATGAGAAGTATTTTTCTTAATATACACGAGAATCGAGAAAAAGGCTTGACCTGGGTAGGGGTTTCGTTTTATATTGTTCGGGCACTTTTTTTCGGGCCCATAGCTCAGCTGGTTAGAGCGCACGCCTGATAAGCGTGAGGTCACAAGTTCAAATCTTGTTGGGCCCACCATTCTTTCGCGATAAACGTTCCACCGTGAGCCGAGTTTGCCGGTGGAGCGTTTATTAATAAAGACGAAAAAGAGTCACTCCGTGGGGCTTTAGCTCAGCTGGGAGAGCGCGGGCTTTGCAAGCCTGAGGTCAGGGGTTCGATCCCCCTAAGCTCCACCACAACAGGATCAGTCGAACCCTGTTGATGTCGCAGAAGACTGCGGCAATGGTTCGGCTTTAAAACAGTCAGTCTTTCGAGGCTGGCTGTTTTTTAATATGAGCAGAACATTGTCAAGTAGCAATAAAGGTCCAAGCCCAAAGATTTTGAGCTTGGACCTTGCTTTATCTCAACTTGAACTTGGCTTTCCAAATGGTTGTGTCTAAATCGACGCTCGTATTCGCAGTTTAAT
>JAVWCK010000043.1:0-10914 GCA_036649035.1 Raoultibacter sp. | reverse complement strand
GACCATTTATCCCTATGATTCGTGGAATATCCCGTTTGTCCATAACGCTTTTGAAAACAGTGCCGCTACCATGTCCGGTGTCGAAGCTGCGTTCAAGGGCATGAAGGCTGCGGGTAAGATTCCGGCCGAAAAAAAGATTAAATTCATCGCCTTCGGTGGCGACGGCGGCACCTACGACATCGGTTTGCAGTCGCTTTCCGGTGCGATGGAGCGCGGTCATGACATGGTGTATGTCTGCTACGACAACGGTGCATACATGAACACCGGTATTCAGCGCTCGGGCGCAACCCCGAAGGGCGCTTGGGCTACCACTGCCGAGGTTGGCGTTGCTCAGCAAGGTAAACCTCAGGTCCGCAAGGATTTAACCTCCATCCTCGCAGCGCACGGCATTCCCTACGTTGCTCAGGCTACGGTCGGCAACTGGCGCGACTTGGTGAGCAAAGCTGAAAAAGCCTTCGCTGTCGATGGTCCTGCGTTTATCAACGTGCTGGCTCCGTGCCCGCGTGGTTGGCGTATGGCTTCTGACATGACGACCGAAATCTGCCGTCTTGCCGTTGCGACGAAGTTCTGGCCGATTTTCGAAATCGAGAATGGTGTTTGGAAGCTTACCCCCGTCCGTGAAAAGGACGAGCGTCCGCTGGAGGACTTCCTCAAGCCGCAGGGTCGTTTCAAGCATCTGTTCAAGCCCGGCAATGAAGGCTTGCTGCAGGAAATGAAAGATGACGTTGCTGCCAACTGGGCATACCTGGAAGGTCGCGTCGAAGGTTCGAAGAGCCTCTAGAGTTTACTCGGACAATTCCGCTCTGTCCGTTTTAATACCCCCGCATTATTTGATGTGGGGGTATTCTTTTCGGTCATCTCGCTGCTGCGCTTCGTGCGGTATATGTAGTATGATTTTGCTATGACTCTACGAATTATCACAACAACGAATTCTGCGGCAACAAGCGAGCGGCTTGCGGCTGGTGTAGTGGGGAACCCACCTGTCTGGTTGATGACCGGTTATGCTCAGGTGCTTTCCCGTCGCAAGCGGTGGGCAGCATCTGCCTGCTCGCTGTGCTTCGGCGCTACCGTCTCTACCTTTACGTCTTGGGTGGCCGATGCCTGGGAGCTCTACGGCGACGGACGGATGCTTGTTTCGCCGATGCAGCGCACCCTGCTGGTGCAATGCGCGCTCGATGCTGCTGTTTCTGCCGATGAAGTGCGCGTTATCGCGTCGACGGCGGGTATGGTTGAGCTGATTGCCGACACCGTGAAAGAGGGAGCCGGGTTTTCCCCGTTCATGAAAGTGATCGAAGAGGAGGGTTTTAAAGGGTTTGTTTCCTCCGATGCCGAAGATGAACTTTTCGGGATAGCCCGCCGCTATTTCAAAGAGCTCGAAGGGCGTCATCTGTGCGAATGGGGGCAGGCGCTTTCGCTGCTGTCCGAGACCTCTCTCGCGGAAACTTTGATTGTGTGCGAGGGTTTTACGGTGCTCGACCGGACTCAAGCGCTCTTTTTCGCGCGGCTTGCTCAAAAGGGTGAAGTCGTTTTTGTCGTGCAAACCGCATTCGATTCCCTTTTCGATCCAGCTGCTGAGCTTTCGGCGCTTTTTGAAATGCTTCAAGTCGAGGTGATCCGCGAGAATGAAAATGCAGAATCTTCGCCGAATCGCGCTTTTGAACTGGAGTCATTTTGCTCGGCGCTTTTTCATTCCGATGCCGACCATCCCGTGGCTGCGACGGGTGCTGTTCGCTTTTTGCTGCCGGCAGGGCGCTATGCTACCGCCTCGTTGGTGACCGATATGATCGCCGACTTAGACCCCACCGAGACGCGCCAAATCATCGTAGCCTGCAACGATCCTGCGGCGCTTTTTTACGCGATTGCCCCCCGGCTCGAACGGCGGGGCATTGCTGTCGCCACTTCGTATCGTCGTCGTTTTGGCGAGGTGGCGATCGGTCGTGCGATCGTCGCTCTTTTCGGAATTCTTACGGCTACATCGCGACCAGATACCTTCCAGGCAACCGATTACGCTTTGAGCCCGCTTTCCGATATGGGCGTGCGGATGGGTTATATTCTCGACGCGAAGTGGCGCAGTAAGCGGATCATCGATCGAGAGGGGATTCTCGATGACCTATGCGATTACGCACCGGATCTTGCTGCGCCGTTTATCGGGTCGTTTGAGGCGGGGCATCCCGATGAGGCAATCGGTATAGCCCTACAGTTTTTTTCGTCGCACTTTATTGGATCGGAGGCGTTTCGTTCCGAACAGCTTTCCGCGCTTGCCAGCGCAAGGAAGGTGCTTGCATGTGCAGAGGATCTCGGTTTTGATTTTGCACGAACGCTACCCTTTTTGATGGCGCAGTCGATATCTGTTCATACAGGCTTAGGAAAACTTCCCTGCGTTCACTTCATGACGCTTTCCGAGGCTGCACGCGGTGAGGGCGATGCCGTATCGGCTCTGATCGTGGGCGATTTAAACGCAAGCGACCGCTCGATTCGCTCAGCACGCACCTCAAAGGATTTGCTGTTCGAAAAGCTCGGATGGGCTTATGCTTTTGATCCCGTATATCGGTTGCGTTCGCAGTTTTTTGCGGCGTGCTCGCTTCCCGCTGATGTGCTGGTGCTTGAACGTACGCTCAACGATGAACAGGCAGAGCCATCATATCCGGCGGTCGTCTTCGAAGATGCCGTCGATTGCTATCGTTGCTCGCCTGCCGACGCACGCGAGCTTGACCGCACGACGGGGCTTCCTGATGTGTTGGCTCCCTATGCGATGCAGGCGGGTGAAGAATGCTTCTCGAAAAATTTCTGCGACATCGATATTGACCAGAATGCGATGCAGGATATCTCGCTTGCTGCGGCGGGTCGTCTTTCTCCTGAAAACAAGGACTTAATCGTGGTTTCTCGGGCTTACAACGACGGTCTTGTGCATGAAGGTATCGATTTATCTCCTTCGGCGATTGAAAGCTATCTTGAATGTCCCTATAAATGGTTTTCGTTGCGGCGGTTGAGTCTTGATGTTCCCGATGCGGGATTCGGCGGTATCGAAAAGGGCAACTTCGCCCATACGGTGCTGCAACGCTTTTACCAGGAGTTTCCTGCCAAATACAAAACCGCAAAACCGATAGCGGAAAACCTGACCGAGGCTCAAGAGTTTTTAGGTTGCCTCTTCGATGAGGAAGCCGCACGTCAACCCCAGATTGCTCCAAGTCGCAATCCTCTTATTGCACTGACGCCCTGGGAGATGTATCAGTTGGAAGAGATGAAGCGACAGCTTCAGGAATTTCTTGTTCGCGATAGCGCCTTGTTGCCCGGTTTCGCACCGACGTATTTCGAGTGGCAGTTCGGTCATGATGCTCCTATATCGTATGCGGGCGTCAATCTGCTGGGGCAGATCGACCGTATCGATATCAACGATCGCAATCAGGCGGTTATCGTCGATTATAAGAGCTCGCTCAATCCCGATTATTACGCGCTGCCGGTTACGTGCGGAGAATTCGTTTTGCCTCACAAGATTCAAACGCTTATCTATGCTCAGGTGGTGCGTCGTGTCTTAGGGCTCGATGTCGTGGGTGCCCTGTACACCTGCGTTCTCAAGCCGGGTCTTTTCGGTGCTTATGATGGTGCCGTTTTGGGTGGGTGCGATCTTCCTGGCATCAATGAAAAACGCAATGGTTCGCATTACGCGCAGGTGGAAGGATTTTCAGATCTTCTCGATCGCACGGAGGCATTGATTTTCGAGCGACTCCTCAGATTGCAGGAGGGCGATATTTGCCCGAATCCCCGCACGGACAAATCGTGTGATTACTGTCCGGTCACGCTGTGCGAAGTGAGGGATGCCCGATGAATATGGACACCTTTACCCCCGCTCAGCGACAGTGCGTCGAGCATCTCAACGGACCGCTTTTCATTTCGGCGGGCGCGGGCTCGGGCAAGACGTTTACGCTGCAACAGCGAATTGCCTATGCGCTTTCGCCGGAAAGCGGTCCGGCGCTCTCTTCGATCGACGAAGTTTTAGCGATCACCTTCATGGAAAAGGCTGCGGCAGAAATCAAAGCGCGTGTTCGGAGTGCTTTACGTGCTGAAGGCATGTTTGAGGAAGCCTTGAAGGTTGACTCGGCGTGGATTTCAACGATTCATGGCATGTGTTCTCGTATCTTGCATGAAAACGCTCTTGAATGCGGTCTTGATCCCGATTTCCGCGTCATCCTTGATTTTGAAGCGGGTGTGCTGCGAACCGAAGCTATCAACGAAGTTCTTCGCCGCGAAACCGAAACAAAGCAAAGTCGCTTTGCTGCTTTGTTTGCTGAATACGGGACCAAAGTGGGTTCTCATTCTGTGTCGGTAGCGACGCTTCTTGAAAACGTACTCACAAGCTGCGCACCCTTTGAAGCGGGACTCGATGCGGTTGATTTGGGGCCTGCGATACCTCCTTCTTCGCAGTTAGCGCGAGAATTATTGGAAGCGTATGAAGCAGTACATGTTTTAGCTGAAGGAAAGTTGACGCCGAAAGCGGGGTCAACGATTGTCAAAAACGAGGAAAACTCACGTGCGGCGTGCGAGGTGCTTCAACGATTCCTTGAATCGGGTAATCAGGATTTAGATGCGTTCATGGCGGTCGTTGGCGGTATCGAGCGAATTGGCAAGTTCGGTGGAGATGAGGAAAAAGAAGCAGCAACGGCCTCTCAGCAAGCCCTTGACAAGGTGTACGTGAACGCGAATGCTGCTCGGGGAAGGCAATTCGCTGAAAGCTTGCTTCAGCTTACCCGTGAGGTTCTCGATGTCTACGATGCCAGGCTTAAAGAATGCGCCGGGCTTGACCAAAACGGTCTTTTGCACACAACGTTGCAGGTGTTGACCGAGCATCCCGCGATTGCCGAGCGCTATCGTGCTCGATTTAAGTTGGTTATGGTTGACGAATTTCAGGACACCGATCAGATGCAGGTTGACCTTATCACCAAGCTGACGGGAACCGAACATCTGTGCACGGTTGGTGACGCGCAGCAGAGTATCTATCGTTTTCGCGGCGCTGACGTTCATATATATGATGCGCACCATGCTCGTGTGAAGGAATTTGGCCCCGACGCGCTCTGTGCGCAGCTTGATGATAACTTCAGGAGCCACGGGGATATTTTGGCGTTCGTTCGCCGTGTTTGCTCCCAAGAAACCGTTTTTGGTGCCGATTTCCTTGATTTGAAACCATCTCGCCGAGAGCTCGGTATATATAAAGGCACCACTCCCCGTATCGATATCCAGCTGACGGTTTCTCGGGGAAACGCGGAGGAAGCTGCTGAAGTGGAGGCGCAGGGGATCGCCCGTCGCTTTGCGGCGCTGCGTGATGTTGGTCATCGGCCGAGTGAAATGGTAGTGCTGTTAGGCAAAACGAGCCGAGCTGCTACCTATGCTGCGGCCTTGCGTGACGAGGGCTTCGAATGCATCATGGTCGGTGGGTCGAGTTTTTGCGATACCGAAGAAGTTCAGGTTGTCGACAAGGTATTGCAGGCTTTGGCAAACCCCGCCAACACCAAAGCGCTCTTCGCGGTTATGACCGGACCGCTCTTGCAGCTTTCTGCCGATGATTTTATTCGACTTGCTACGGGAGAAGCGCCAGACGGCCGTATGCAGAGACGCTCGATCGATCGTGGGCTCTACGAAGTCGATGCTCGTGATTCTGCTTTGCTGCAGCAGGCAGCCGCGCTGTTTGCGCGCGCCCGAGCTGCTCTGGTGACACAGATGCCTTCGCAGGTACTCATGGGCATGCTGCTCGATTCTGGGTGGTTTTCCCGCCTGGAGACGCAAGGGGTGCAGGGAAGCGCGGTTGCGTCCAACATTCTCAAGGCAATTCGCAAGGTCGAGGATTTGGAAAAAAATCCAGGGTATGGTTTGGCTCAAGTAGCACGTGATTTTTCTGCGATGATGAGTGCCGGCATCAAGGATGGGCAGGGTTCGCTTTCGGTTGAAAATCAAAACGCCGTGCGCATCATGACCATTCATAAATCAAAAGGCCTGGAATTTCCTATTGTTGCGGTGGCTGCCTATGATAATTCAAAATCGAAAAAGGGTATCTTTCTTTCCACGGTTGCGCATGAGTCGCTTTATTTACAGCTTTCAGCAGGCGCCGGCGCTTATAAATCTCCTGTTGCCAAAGAATATCGTTATAAAAATAGCTGCTCAGACCAGGTTTTCGATCCATGTCTTGCGTCCGACCCCGCAGAATTCGGCAGTGTTCTTTATGGGCGAGAAGCGGACGAGGATGCTGCAGAAGCCAAACGTAAGCTCTATGTTGCCCTTACCCGAGCAAGCGAATGCTTGATCGTCGGTGGCATCGTGCAGATGACGAAGAGTAAGGATCCTCTTACGTGGTGTGAGGACAACACTCCTTTGCTCAACGATATCCGGGAGGCGCTCCTTGGCGATGCTTATTTTCCTGAAGAGGAAGCGCTTCTTGAATACGGCGGAAGTGCTCCGGCACGCTTTTCGCGAATCTATGCAGATCCCGCGAAAGACGATTCTCTCGAAGATGCGGAAACGGAGAGGGATCATTGTCGTGACCAAGGGTTCAAAGCTGATGGATTCGATGTGCCGCATCGCGTGCCGATCAAGATATTGCAGGTGCCGGAACCTTTGGCGTATTCGCCGATCAGGATACGTGAAGGGGTGTTTTCCTATTCGGGGATAGCTCCTTACGAAGAACATTTTTCCCCGCAGGTGCATGATGAGGTCGATACCGCCTTTTCGCAGGTTTTTGATGACGAGGCGCCGGCACACGAGGTTGTTCTTGCGTCGCGCGCGGTCGGCTCTGAAGATACGGAGACTGACCCCGCGATTGCGGCAACCGATTTCGGTACGGCATTTCACCGGGTAGCGCAGTTCGCGGTAGTCAGCGCACCTGATCAGGGGGGTCTTCTAGGTGCACCTGCGGATGAGCGCATCGGGGCAATTGCACGGCAATATAGAGTGGTAGGGGAGGTGCGGATCCGGCTCGATGAAGCACTCGATCGTTGGTTTGCTTCCGACAGTGCCCGTCGGGCGGAATCGTACGCCACGATGCGCGCTGAGGTTCCTTTCTTCGTAGAACTCGATGGCGGCAAAGGACCTCTTTTCATGGAGGGTGAAATAGACCTGTTGTGCAGCGATGCCGAAGCCACGCATGCGTTTGTCGTCGATTACAAAACGGGTGGATCACCAGAGGAAACCTCTGATCAATTGCACAGCAAGCATTTACTCCAGGCAACGTGCTATGCCTACGCGATCATGTTGCAGGGTGTGGATGTCGTCGACTTCGCCTTCGTTCGTGTTGAACAGCGCGATGCTGTCGATCCGGAGCAGCCCCAGGTAGTTTCCTACCATTTTGAGTCAACCGATTTACCTGACCTCGAAAAAGCAATTCTGACCGCTTACAAAAAATCTCACTAGCACTTTCGCAAGAGAGCTTCTGTATAAAACGTGAAAGCACCCTTTCGGGTGCTTTCACGTTTAAATAATAAGCGGTTGTTGGAATTGGTTTAGGCTAAAAGCGTCTCAATACTTGCCAGTTTCACGCAGCAGATAAACACATCCATAGCCGCATCCAGCTCTTCGAGTGGCGGCAGCGTCGGTGCGATACGAATGTTGCTATCGGCCGGATCGTTTTTGTAGGGATAGGTGGCGCCTGCACCGGTCATAACCACGCCGGCTTCCTTTGCGAGTGCTACAGCGCGCTTTGCGGTACCGGTTGGGGCGTCAAACGAAACGAAATAGCCACCACGCGGATTGCTCCATGAGCCGCAACCGGTACCTTCGAGGCTTGCGGCGAGTTTTGCGCACACCAGTTCGAACTTGGGACGCACGATGGCGGCATGTTTTGCCATGTGGGCGGTCAATCCGTCGAAATCGTGCAGGAAGCGCACGTGCCGCAGTTGGTTGAGCTTGTCGTGACCGATGGTCTGCACGCCGACGCGTTTGGTGGCCTCGGCGATGTTTTCCGGGCTTGCACCAAGCGCTGAAATACCTGCACCGGGGAAGGTGACCTTGGAAGTGGACGCGAACTTGAAATAACGATTCGGGTTGCCGGCAGCTGTGCAGGCGGAACCGATGTCGAGCAACTGGTCCTGATCGGCTGCGTCTTCGTAGAGGTGATGCACGCAATAGGCGTTGTCCCAAAAGATGCGGAAATCTTCAGCCGCGCACTTCATGGAGGCAAGGCGCTTGACCACCTCGTCGGAATAGGTCACGCCGCCGGGGTTGGAATACTTCGGCACGCACCAGATGCCCTTGATAGCATCGTCGGCAGCGACCAATTTTTCCACCACGTCCATGTCAGGGCCTTCGGCATCCATGGGTACGGGAATCATTTCGATGCCGAATTCTTCGGTTACTCCGAAGTGGCGATCGTAGCCGGGAACCGGGCAGAGCCATTTAACGGTGTCGAGCTTGCACCAGGGCGTCGATCCGAGTGTGCCGAAAATCCAGCAGCGCATCACGGTGTCGTACATGATATTGAGGCTTGCGTTGCCGAATATGATCACGTTATCGGCTTCATCGTCGAGCATGGCCGCCATAAAAGCTTTTGCTTCCGGCAATCCTGCTCCGATACCGTAATTGCGGCAATCGGTGCCATCGGCAGCATCGAGGTTGGAATCTGACGTCAGCACGTCAAGCATCGGCAGGCTTAAATCAAGCTGAGCCTTTGCTGGTTTTCCGCGTGCCATGTTCAGCTTCAGACCTTTTGCCGCAAACTTTGCATATTCGCTTTCAAGCTGTGCGCGTAGCGTTTGTAGTTCCTCTTGAGACATCTGTGCGTATGCCGCCATGCCGCTTCCTTTCGCCGCTCCTGTTAAACTTGTGGGGATTTCCAAAAACACTCTACTTAAATAAAGTATAATCCAAAAGCTAAGCTGAGCATAACCAGCAGAGGTAGACGGTCTACTTTGCCTCTTTTGATTTTGTTCAGCTTCATCATGGTACTCATTATAGGGGGATAGAACATGGTTTCAAACGATTTTTGGGTGTTGCTTGCAATGCTTCTCTACTTTATCGTCGTCGTCACTATCGGTTTCATCTATGTGAAAAAGTCAAACGCATCGTCGGAAAACTATTTTCTCGGTGGGCGAGGGCTTGGTCCGTGGCTGACGGCGCTTTCTGCTGAAGCAAGCGATATGTCGGGGTGGCTGCTCATGGGGCTTCCCGGGGTGGCGTATTTCACCGGCGCATCAGATGCCATGTGGACAGCTATCGGTTTGGCGCTGGGCACCTACCTGAACTGGAAGTTTGTCGCGCGCCGTCTGCGTAAATATTCTGAAGTCGCCAACAATTCCATCACGATTCCTGATTTTTTCTCAAATCGTTTTCACGATAAGAGGAATATCCTCATGACGATTGCAGCGCTTATCATCTTGTTGTTCTTCTGCATCTATACGGGTAGTTGCTTTGTTACCTGCGGTAAGTTGTTTTCAACGCTTTTCGGTCTCGATTACGCCACGATGATGGTTCTCGGCGCCATCATCGTGTTTCTTTATACCTTTGTAGGCGGGTATCTTTCCGTGTGCACGACCGACCTGGTGCAGGGAACGCTTATGTTCTTCGCCCTTATCATCGTGTTCGTAGGTAGCGTCACCGCTGCTGGCGGAGTTGAAAATACCGTTGCATTTTTGCAGGGGATTCCTGGCTTTTTAAGTGGATCTCAAATAGCTACGCCCGTTCTCGATGCAAATCATCTTCAGGTGGTCGAAAGCGGTTTGCCGGTTTTCGGTATCCCGGGTGAATACGGCATAATCGCCATCGTTTCTTGCCTGTCGTGGGGTTTGGGCTATTGCGGCATGCCTCAGGTGCTCGTTCGCTTCATGAGCGTACGTCATTCCGACGAGATCAAAAAGTCCCGTCTCATCGCAACGACGTGGGTGGTCATCTCGCTTTCTTGCGCAGTGTGCATCGGACTGGTAGGTCGAGCTGTTCTTCCCATCGAGTTTTTGACCCAGTCTTCAGCTGAGAACATTTTCATCGTTCTTGCCAAGATGATCTTACCGGCGTTCATGTGCGGTTTGGTGGTTTCCGGTATCTTTGCGGCTTCCATGTCGTCATCTTCGTCATATCTTTTGATTTCCGGTTCAGCGGTTGCCACAAATATTTTCAAGGGTCTTATCAAAAAGGATGCTACCGACCGCCAGGTTATGATCGTTGCGCGCCTGACGCTTGCGGCGGTTTTACTTTTCGGCGTCGTGGTGGCTCTCGATAAGGATTCCTCTATTTTCCAGGTTGTCAGTTATGCCTGGGCCGGCTTCGGTGCCGCTTTCGGGCCTTTGATGCTGGTAAGCCTGTACTGGCGCCGTGCGAACATGCAGGGAGCGCTTGCGGGCATGCTTGTGGGTTCGGTAACGGTCTTGGTGTGGCACCAGTTTATAAAGCCCCTGGGTGGAATCTTCGGGGTATATGAATTGTTGCCCGCTTTTGTTTTGGCTCTTCTTGCGATCGTTGTCGTTTCGCTTTTGACGAAGGAGCCAAGCAAAGAAGTTACCGACGAGTTCGATTCTTACTTGCATTCTGAATTCTAGTTTGCGGGAAAGGTGCGCCGTGAGGAAAGTGTAGGTGTCTTCGCTGCGCACCAAGGTTTATCAGGTTTTGATGCGCAGATTTTCTGAAAGAATATCGTGTGGAATTATTGCGCGATTTACCCATGATAAGAGGGAAATAGGTGAGGTAACACGCTTTTACGTACCTCAATCACGGGTGGAGTGCCTATTTGTGGGGAAAATATGAGATACACCCGGGGGCGTGTAGACCGTTGACACCTCGCAAATCCTAGCGTATTATTCATCTGCTCGCGCGTTCGCCCTTAAAGGCAGCACGGGAGCAGGCAGCTTGAAAAATACACATGAAACGAGCAGTCAACTTTGGGAGTGTGCCCGAGTGGTTAAAGGGGACGGGCTGTAAACCCGTTAGCTTAGCTTACCTAGGTTC
>JAVWCK010000042.1:0-11116 GCA_036649035.1 Raoultibacter sp. | reverse complement strand
GGCGACATTTTTGACATGGGCTGTTGCTGCGCGCAAGAACATCGCGGTTACGGGGGGAACGGGCAGCGGCAAAACCACCTTGTTGAATGCCCTTTCTTGCGAAATAGCCACCACGGAACGCATCGTCACTATTGAGGATTCTGCTGAATTGCGCTTTCTTGAGCATCCTCATGTCGTTCGTCTGGAAGCACGACCGAAAAACGCAGAGGGTACCGGCGAGGTAACCATTCGTGATCTGGTGATTAATGCATTACGTATGCGGCCCGACCGTATCGTTGTTGGCGAATGCCGCGGGGCAGAAGCTCTCGACATGCTTCAGGCCATGAATACGGGGCACGATGGTTCGCTGACGACGCTGCATGCAAATTCCCCTCGCGAGGCCATCATGCGGCTTACGACGATGGTTCGCTATGCCGCTGAACTTCCCGTTGACGTGATAGAGGCTCAGATTGCAAGTGCTATCGACGTTGTTGTGCAGACGGCACGAGCGCTTGACGGACACCGGTATATACAAGAGGTTGTTGCGCTCGGCTTCGATCCTGGTCGGCGCGCATGCAACGTGATTCCCCTGTTTGCCTGGGATGTTGCTTGCGCGCAGTCGACTTGGGTGGCGGCGCCCGATTGGATTGATTCGCTTGCCCTCTATGGCGTTGCTCACGAAAGGGAGGTGGCCTCATGGAAGCGTCTGTGCTCGCTTGCTTAAGTTTTGTTGCGGCTTTCTTTGCTGCCGATATTCTCGTTCCCGAGTTCATTGCCGCAGTGCGTCGTCGCATTGCGGGGGTTAAGTTGCAGCGACGCGCTGTTTTGCAAGGCGGCATCGTGCAGGTGGTTTTGCGCAACGGCGTTGCTCCGTTTTTTCCGGGCGCTCGTTTCTTACTCAAAAACAGGCGAGTATTTTGTCTTTTCGAAAAAGCATGCGTCCTTTGTGGCGATAAGGGCATATCTTCAACTTCCCAGAGCCTGTGTTCGGCGGTAATCGCTTTCACTTTGATCGCTTGTCTTATTGCGGGCGTTCTTGCGAGGTCTTTCGTGTTTGGGTTGGCTATGGGCGCTTGTGTTGTGATGATTTTTTCTTTCGCCGTCAATCGCGAGCAAGAAAAGCAAATGAATGCTTTGCGGGAAGCAATTCCTGACGCCTTGCGCTCCATGAGTGTATGTTTTCATGCGGGGTTTTCTCTTTTGCAGACGTTTCAGCAGGTTGCGCAAGAAGTTGCCGGGCCGCTAAAACGGCTTTTCACCCATGCTGCCCATGATCTAGAAACCGGTCATACCGCAAGTGAGGCTTTGCGGGTATTTAAAGAAAATTCCGCTACAAAAGAGTTGGCTTTTGTAGCGGTTGCGCTTGACATTCAACATAGGTCAGGTGGCAGCTTGCAGCAGGTACTCGATGCTGCAAGCGATTCAATTCGCGCGGAATTAGAGCTGCATCGAAGCTTGCGGGTTCAGACTGCTCAGGCAAAGCTTTCAGCCCGGGTGGTGAGCCTCATGCCTTTTGTTTTGGTCGCGCTTTTTTCAGTGCTTTCGGAAGATTTTCTCGCTCCGTTTTTTCAAAGTTTTGCGGGGTTTGCTTTGTTGGGGCTGGCCATACTCATGGAAGGCGCAGGCGTGTTTGCCGTGCGCCGCTTACTTACTGTGGAGGTGGGATAAGTGAACCCCCTCATTTTTATTGCGTGCCTCTGCGCGGCGATTGCGGCTATGAGTTTCGTTTTGTTTTGGCTGGAAGGCCGTGAGTTGAGAATGCGGCGAAAGCATCTCCATACTATTGCCGCCGGCAGAGAATCCTCGCAGGGTGACTGCCCTTTAGAATCTTCGGGAGTAACGGCGTATCTTATCTGTCTCATGCAAGCTGAATCGAAAAAACTGGCGCTTAAAACAACAGCTCCTTTAAAGGTGCTGGGTGGCCGTTTTCGGATTTCGGTACGCTACCGTCAGATGATTCGGGTTGCTGGGCTAGCGGAAGTGGTCAGTGTGCAGGGTGTGCGGAATGTGCGCGTGAAGCTTGCGCTTGCGGGTCTTGCGCTGGGCGGCCTTGTGGGGCTTTCGCTATCGAACGAATTGGGTGGTGTATTGGCGGCAGGGGGCGCGGTGCTGGGGTTTACCTCCTGCACTCGAGCGCTTACGTATGAGGGTAGGCTTCGGACGACAGGGCTTGAGCATCATCTTTCGGAAATGATAGAGGTTGTGTCTCTTGGGCTGCGCAGCGGACTTTCCTTTGACAAAGCTTTTGAGCTTTATCACGCTCATTTTGAAACAGGGTTGAGTTTTGCTGCCGCAAAAGCCCAGCAGCGCTGGACTATGGGGCTGTCGACGCGCGAAGAGGCATTACGCGACTTGGCAGCAGGTTATGATTCCGCTCTTTTCTCTCGTGTAATAGAAAACATTATTCGATCGCTTCGTTTTGGATCGTCGCTTGCCGAAAGCCTGGAAGCGACATCGGTTGAAGCGCGTGCAGCGCATAAGGCGCGTATGGAAGAAGCGGTTGCGAAGGCTCCAGTCAAGATGATGGTTCCTACCGGAACACTTATTTTGCCGGCAATGCTTTTATTGGTTCTCGGTCCGGTTTTGCTGGATATGATGCAGGGTTTTTAGAAAGGAGAAAAAGATGGTAGTCGATCGAATCAATGAGGGATTGTTGACCGGGTGGTGTAGGCTGCGGGCCAAGATTGCGAGCGTGCGCGGACAGGGTACGACAGAATATGCCATTTTAGTTGGCGTGTTGGTGGTCATCGCTATTATTGCTATCACGTTATTCCGACCGAAAATTCAAGAGCTTTGGGATGCTATTGCCCAAGGCATCAATGGACTGTGATGAGGAAGATCATAGGACAAAAGGGGTTTGAACAAAGCGGACAGGTGACCGTTGAGTTCGCCATCGTCTTTGCGGCGTTTTTCGCAATATGTCTTGCGTGCGGCGTATTGTGGCACGTGTTGGCAGACGGTCTTTTTGTTGAACACGCTCTGCAAAGCGCATCGCATCATATGGAAGCCGTTGTTCCGGGGGTGATAGCTGATGTCTTTCTCTACTGAACGCCGTTTTCCTGCCTTCGCTTACGGCGTGCGGGGGCAGGCAACTGTGGAGGCAGCTTTTCTCATCCCCCTTATATTTTTGGCGTTGCTGTTGCTCTTGCAGCCGGGGATAATGCTATACACCCGTATGGTTATGGAAGGGGCTGCCGCTGAAGGGTGCCGTTTGCTTGTTACGAAAGTAGCGGGAGCGGGAGACGAGGCATATAAAGCTTGCATCCTGCGTCGCTTAGGGGCGGTGCCGCAGCAGGATAACTTTCATGTCCATTCGGGGGGTTGTACTTGGGATATCCAGCTTGAGGGAGATGAATCGTCAACGCGGGTGTGCGTGACGATTGAAAATCAGGCAAAGCCTTTGCCGCTGATTGATGCTGCGAGCACGCTTTTAGGGATGGTCAACAGTTCAGGTAATTTTTCGCAGACAGTAAGCGTGAGTGCGCAGAC
Source organism: Raoultibacter sp. (assembly GCA_036649035.1). Lineage (GTDB taxonomy): Bacteria > Actinomycetota > Coriobacteriia > Coriobacteriales > Eggerthellaceae > JAVWGW01. The sequence goes on along the minus strand of JAVWCK010000042.1, from coordinate 7,648 downwards.
GCAGCCCGACTGGGTGGCCAACAACCAGCTAGGTCTTGATCCTCAAGCGTGGGTGCAGCGATGGGTTTGATGCTTTTGTCTATCCGGATGCACCGGGGAGATCCGACAAAGAGAACAAATTGTGGAGGGTCGAGGCGTTCCGCATCACGTGATCTCTTTCATGGTGAAGAGGGATTTTCCACCGTGGGTATGGTTTTAGCGCTGCTCATCACGCTTTCGCTTCTTTTTACCTCGGCGCAGGTCTACCGTATCGAATCTGCTTGCTCCGATATCCAAAACGTTGCCGATGCCGCTGCGCTTGCGGCGGAAAATCCCGTAGCGGAATTTTTTATCGTCGCGCGAGTATGCGATGCTGTCGTGCTTTCCTTGTCGTTGACTGCAGTGGCAACGCTCGGATTGGGAATTGCGGCGCTATGCGTTCCCGCGACGATACCGCTTGCTGAAAAGTTGATTAAGTCAGGGCTCGATGTGGTTAAAGCCCGTGACTCGTTTTCCAAGAAAGCGGCCGAAAGCCTGACTGCCTTGCAGAAAGCGCTGCCGTTTTTATGTGCCGCTAATGCCGCTGCGGTTGTGGCGGCAAACAACAAAAATTCCACAGGGGCACGTTACGTTGGGTTTGCTCTTGTTTTGCCCACTGCGGGTGAGGAAATTTCGGTAGGAGCACTGGATGCGGCAGAGACCCTTTCGGAAGAAATCGGTACGCACAAAGAAGAAATAGCGCAAGCGGCACAACGGGCCGAAGAAGCAGCGAAGAGGGTGAACGCAGAAAAGCGCATTGGCTTTATGCACGATTGCGGCAACAGTCCTAATTATTGCATGCACGAACGGGCTCAAACGCTTTCCTCTCTTTCGGCCAAGGACAATCCCCTCTATCGCAGTGTCGATACTTGGAATTTCGGCGTTGCCCTCAAGCGGGCGCAGGCGTATTATCCTGCGCGTCTTGCCGCCGAAGCACCTCTTGATGATTCCGTGGAAGAGCAGGTACGGTCTGCCTTGCGCACCTCGTTTTACACCTATGCGACGGCGCAGATTGCTCGTGGCTATGTGCGCGAAACAGATGAGTCATTCGATGCTGATTTTCCTATTCTTCCTGAAAATACCTCTCAAATGAAGCAAACGAAGCTTTATACCGAAGCTATTTATCCTCTGACGGAAAACGCGACAGGGTCGATGTTGCATGCATGGGCGGGGTGTCCGGCAGCACAGGGATCTTCGGTAAAAGGGTCGATCGCTTCGATGGATGCTGGTGGTTTTGTCGAATGCCCTCACTGCCATTTTTCAGCAAGCAGTCTGGGTAAAGTTGCGGCAGCTTCAACCTCGATTGAAAATGGATTCGAGTATCACTATGAAAAAGTGGCGAAGGCCGCCAGGGAGTATCAGAAGGCACGAGAAACCTACAACCCTCTTGTGCAGCAGGTAAAAAGCAATGTGGGCGGACTGCTTGAAAATGTGAAGAAGGCCTTTTCTCAGGCGATATCTGCGCGCATCTCGGTGGCTCCTCCGGGGCGCTTTGGCGCACTCGCTTTTGTGGTGAACACGGCGAGGGGTCCTGCGCGGCAAGGTTTTGAATCTTCGTTTGTTAAATCAGATGCGACGCTGGGTATGCGGGCGGCCGTTTCGGCTTCGGTTTTGGTGGGAGATAAGGCGCAGGAGGGGTCAAACGTTATCGCATCGGCGCTCGATGGCGTCGTGCAAAAAAGCGATGCACTCGCTTTTGCGGGGCTTGATGAGGTGCTTGATTTGTGGTCATCGCTGCTGTTTGCCTATCTTGAAGGCCAACGGGCTTTGCAAGAGGGCATCAAGCGGGCAGTGGATGGCATTCCTTTGGCAGGCGAAAGCGGCTTGGGCTCTTGGGCGGCGCAGATGCTGTGCGATTTGGTTGAAACGTTGGGTTTTCAGCCGGTTGATCTCGATGCGCCCAAACCAGTAATCGTCAATACGGCGCATGTTGCTGCGGCAGATGACTCTGCGCTAGCGGTTCGCTACGTAGAGGTGCAGCATCATGCGGTAAGCATGGCCCAGCATCCTTCAAGTGACGTGTTTTCCAGTGTGATCGACCAGATGGAAGCGGGTGCCTTGGAAAGCCTTGAGGGTTTTGATGGCGAAATCACCCTTGCTCAAGTTGAGCTTTTAGGCGAAGGGGGGCCTTCGATTCCCCTAACGATTGTTTTGCCGGAATACATTACGACAACAGGAGCTACGCTTGTTTCTTCGGTGGCGGAAGCGCTTCGGGGTGTGGCAAGTTCGGTGACGGGAGTAAGGCAATGGGAGTAATCGGGCTATCGTCGAGAAATAATTTTTATCGAAAGCGTGGTAGACAGGGGGAATCCGGGCAGATGACAGTTGAGTTCGTTGTAGTGTTTCCTGTGCTTATCATCGTTGCAGTGATTGCGGTCAATGCGCTGCTCTTTTTTTCGGAATGTGCGGCGTTCGACCGCATTGCGCGCGACGCGGTGCGTACCTATGCCCCTTCTCCTGGATACGGACAAACGTCCGATCACGCATGTGCGAGTATCGGATCCAGCATCGATAAGGCGATGAATAAAGATAATCTTGATGCGGAGGTCATCGTAGAGGGGGGCGGTGCTGGACTGACAACTTATACCGCAACGCTGAAATTTGTTCCCACGCTTTTTGGGTTGGGGCTGAAATCGCAGGTATTTGGCGTTGCTCTGCCTGCACTTGTTCATGGTACGTCTTTGACGATTGACCCGTATCGTCCAGGGGTGTTTTTATGAAGCGGGCTAAGATTTTTACGTGGGTAAAAGGAGGCAAGGGGATGAATTATCAACCTGAAAAATCCTTACCGCAAAAAAAGGGAAAGCCAAGTAAACGCAAACATCAAGAAGTCCATTCCTTTGCGGCTGCAATAAGTATTCTCGCTACTGTTTTTGTGGGAATTTTTCTTATCGAAGGGGTGGTGCGCTGTGCTGACATTGCCGGGTATTCGCGGTTTTTCGAGGAAGAGAGTCTTCCTGTGGCGCAGGCTTTTCAGTCAAGCCAGGGGCAATCCTTGGGTTCTGCTTATGAACCTGTACTACCCAAGCGTTTTGAAGAAGAAATTTTTTCTCTCGCACCCTATCGAGACGTGCAAGTTTCAGACACCGGAGATGTGGTGGGATGCTTGGCTCAAGGAGATGCAACTGCCTGTTTTTCGACCTGCACAGAAAAGCTTACTTCCAAAGGGTGGGTACCCGTGGAAAGCGGGCAGGCGCAGGCAGCCTCATTTTTTAAGGAAGGTGGGCACTACACCCGCCTGTATCTTAGTTGCACCGCCGTGTCAGATGAAGTGGCCGTGGTGGTACAGTGCGCCCCCTGCGACCCTTAAAAAGAAAAGTCGAAAGGTGAGTTTTTCTGCCACAGAGATTTTGCTGAATCGACCAGGTGCCCGTGCGTCAAGGGCAAACGATTGTTGAATATTGGATGAAAACAAAGCGCGCACCCACGGTGCCGAAAGGAGGATACGATGAAAACGTGTCCCATATGCAAGGCCCGGTGTTTCGACGATATGAAAATCTGCTATGGCTGCATGCATCAGTTCGAGGCTGCCGGAGCGACTTCGGGTGATGATGGGAGGCTGCAAAAAACCGCAATGCTTCGAGCTGTTGCCGATCCCTTCGATGAAAAGGAAAAGGGGTCAATGCCTCGCTCTGCGGAGCGCGAGGCAAATCAGACACCCCCTTCACGTATTGAAGAGGGTGTGTCTTGCGCGGTGGGTTCCGGCTCTGAATCAGCGGCGTTTTTCACACCTTCGATTTCCTTAGAGGAACTGTTTTCAGGCAAGGAATATCGTTTGGAAATCAGGTTGTGCCCCTGCAAAAAAGAAGAGGCACAAAAAGCGTAAAGGGCGGTGGAGGTTGCTATTCTGCCAGCAGGTAGTCGGCCATGAATTTCCAGCCGGGATCCACCATGATGCCGGCTGCTTTGGCTTGCGCTTCGGTCAGGCGGGTGCCGCCATTGTGGACGACGCCGGGACCAGCCACAACGAAAGGAACCGGTTCGTAGGAATGCTTGCGCGTGGTAAGGGGCGTGGGGTGGTCGGGCATGACGGCAATGCGCAGAGGGTGGATTTCGGCATAAGTGGCAAGCGGCCCTAAAATCAGTGCGTCACTTTGTTCGATGCCGTTCTTCTTTTCGTCAGGGCGTCCGTCGTGACCCGCGGCATCGGGGGCTTCGACGTGAATGATAACCACATCGGCACCATCTTCGAGCATTTGGATGCCACCTTGTCCTTGCGCGGCGAAATCATTGTTGGGGCCATCGGTGACTCCCTTAAACTTGTACGTTTTCATGCCGGTTAAAAGTGCGATGCCATCAAGCAGGTCGACCGCTGAATTCATGGCAGACGTCTTGTGGTAGGCGGCATTAAACGTCGGCAAAGATGAGGGGCGCATACCGGGCCAGAAAATCCATACAAAGTTGGCAGTGGGCAAGCCTTCGCTTGCACGACGTGCGTTGTTCGGGCTTTTAGCGAGCACTTCGTTCGCGCGGCTGATGTAATCGACCAGCAGATCGACGCCGACCTGTCCCTCATCGTTGGTAGCCTTTGGTTTATAGGCTTCGGTGATGTCGAGTCCTGTGTTGTCGTGGGGGGTCTCATAGGATAAATCCATCAGCTCGGGGTGTCCGTTTATAACCAGGATGTGGCGAAACGACGTACCCAAATGCAGTTCAAAGACAGTATCGTCAAGGGCGGCTTTCAATTCACGGGCAAGGGCATGGCTTTCTTCGGTGGCGATATTGTCGGTGGAGTACAGCTTCATCACGCCGTCTTCGACGTGGCATAAATTTAGCCGACACGCCACCTGTCCTGGCTTCAGGTCGATGCCCAGCGCTGCGCCTTCGATAGCGCCGCGTCCGATGGGGAAGGCTTGCGGGTCGTAGCCGGCAAGGGATAAGCAGGCAACATCCGAGCAGCTTTCCCTGCCTTCTGGTACGTTTTGCATCAATCCGATGGTGCCTGCTTGCGCAAGGCGATCCAAATGTGGAGTGGTGCTTGCTTCGAAGGTTGTCTGGCCGCCAAAGGCATCTACCGGGTCGCCTGAGGCGCCATCAAGTATAACTAGTGCGTATTGCATGAAATCCTCCCAGGAAAGTGCTTTCCTCTATTTTTGTGCATAGTATACTGTCAGCAACCGCTATCCCACTCAGAAAGCCTGCACATGTCAAAAAACTACTATATCGATACCCGTGGCCACGTAGAAACTGCCGTTCCCTTTACTGAAGCGGTAATTGAGGGGCTGGCGGAAGGTGGTGGGCTATTTGTGCCGCAACGGATACCGCACCTTATGCTTGATGATATTTTGGCGCTTGCCACGGTGCCTTATGCGCAGCGAGCGGCAGCCATCTATAAGGCGTTCTCCATCGATTTACCAGAAGAGGTTATCGACGAGCTTATGACGGACGCTTATGGCGGAAATTTTGATACGGCAGAAATCTGTCCGATTACGTCCATCGATGACGATACGCATGTTCTCGAGCTCTGGCATGGCCCGACCAGTGCGTTTAAGGATATGGCGCTGCAATGTTTGCCCCGATTTTTCTCGGCAAGTGCCCAGCAGCTTCGTGAACAAGGGAAGCTTGATCACGATTTTCTCATTCTTGTTGCTACGTCGGGAGATACCGGCAAGGCGGCGCTTGAGGGTTTTAAGGATCAAGAGGGCGTACGCATTGCGGTCATGTACCCCGAGGGCGGCGTGAGCGATATCCAGTACAAGCAAATGGCCACTCAAGCCGGAGAAAACGTCATGGTCTGGGGCGTGCGCGGCAACTTTGACGATTGTCAAAGCGGCGCAAAAGCGGTTTTTGGTGATGAATCGTTTGGTGAGCAGCTGTTTGCTGAAACCCAGTTTGCCCTTTCGAGTGCGAATTCCATTAACTGGGGCCGCCTTTTGCCGCAGATCGTTTATTACCTTTCAAGCTATGCGCACTTGGTGCATAGTGGCAAGCTTTCTGCCGGGCAAGAACTTGATGTGTGCGTGCCAACGGGTAACTTCGGTAACATTTTAGCCGCCTACTATGCCAAGCAAATGGGTGCGCCCATCGGCCGTTTGTTGTGCGCCAGTAATGAAAACCGCGTATTGGCTGATTTTATCAATACGGGTACTTACGACATCTCGGAGCGTGAATTTGTCTTGACCCCTTCACCTTCCATGGATATTTTGGTGTCATCGAATCTGGAACGTCAGCTGTTTGAGCTGACGGGACGTGATACCGAAGCTATCGCAGGCTGGATGGAAGAGCTGCGGGCTAACAAGCGCTTTCGTGTGGACACGACGACCTATCTGCGAATGCGTGCGAATTTCGTTGCCGATTCAGTCGACAATGCCACTTGCTTGGAAACCATCAAGCGCATATTTGATGAGCGCGGCTACTTGCTCGACCCTCATACGGCGGTTGCGGTCGAGGTTGCGCAGCGCTTGCGCGGTGAAAACCCTGTACTTGTGGCCAGTACCGCTCATTGGGCGAAGTTCGGCGAAAACGTTTATCGAGCTCTGCACGGCATCGCTCCAGAAAGTGCGCTGCCCAAGGAAATCGCAGGGCTTTCCGGCTGCGAGCTCAATGAAAAAATTGCAGATGAAACTGGATGTGGTAGTATTCCAGCAGGGCTTGCATCTCTCGATAGCGCCCCCGTCCGTTTCTCTCAGGTCATCGACTCTGCGCCTGCCGCCATCGAAACAGCCACGATGCAGTTTTTGAAAGGTTAGACCATGGAAGATTTTTCACCGCTTGTAGCATGCGTGAGGATCAGCATCGAAAACCCCAGCAATGAAAGCAATTCGGTATTTGGCTTGGGTATTGCGAAATTATGCGTCGGCGTGCGGGAAAAAGGTTCGCTGTATGCGGCTGCAAAAAGTATGGGCATGGCGTACAGCAAGGCGTGGCGCATCATGAAAGACACGGAAACTGCGTTGGGGATGCAGCTACTCAATCGCGATGGCGCACACGGTAGCGATTTGACCGAAGCGGGCAATAAGCTGCTTGACGTCTACCTTGAACTGGAAAGCAAGATACAGGCCGATACTAAAGGAACTTTCCTCAAATTGGTTAAGGGATAGTCGGTTCGACAAAAGCGCTTATTTTCACCCTTTTTGTTTTATTAAAAAATAGTTAACCAAGGCTTCCTTTTGAGGAGGTCTTTTGTTAGGATGTTGTAAGTCGTGGCTAACAAAATCAAGCAGGAGGTCTTCGGTGGTCTTATCAGAAGTGAAAAAAATGGGCGAATATCATGTAAGGCAATTGCACGAATTCGGCGGCACCCACCATCGGCTTGAGGAGCTTGGGTTTGTGCCCGGCCAGGTCATTACCGTTATCTCCCGCATGGGCGATGGTCTGATCGTGAACGTGAAAGGATCCCGCGTGGCGCTGACCTCTGAATTAGCTCGCAATATCGTGGTGTAATCGAGACAAATGAACAGTGAAGATTGGTGGAAGGAAGCAGTATGAAAACACTTCGCGACGTCAAAACGGGCGATTGCGTTTCCGTGATTAAACTCCACGGCGAAGGGGCGACCCGCCGCCGCATTATGGACATGGGTGTAACAAAAGGCAGTTCTATTTCGGTTCGCAAGGTGGCCCCCTTGGGTGATCCGATAGAAATAACCGTGCGCGGCTACGAGCTTTCCCTCCGCAAGGAAGATGCTCGCAT
>JAVWCK010000041.1:0-11245 GCA_036649035.1 Raoultibacter sp. | reverse complement strand
TGTGCAGCATCGGATGCATCGGGTGCCAGAAATGCGTAAAGGAATGCCCGGTTCAGGCGATCACCGTCACCAACAACCTCGCTTCCATCGATAGCCGTCTGTGCATCGGGTGCGGCACCTGCGTAAACACCTGCCCAACCAGTGCAATATCCCCCCTTCAGTTCCGATGAAAACGCGCCGCTCAAAGACCCCCGCGCTGCGGCATCTTCCTTCGAAGCGGTTTGCCGCAACACTCTTCGGAGTGATTGCCTTTCTTGTAGCGGCAACGCTCGTGTTTTCATCCTGCTCAGCGGCCGACCAAGAAAAAGCTGAACGGCAGTTCTTTGCAATGGACACGTTGATGACGATTACGGCCTACGGAAGCGATACCGAGGCAGCCCTCGACAAGGCGGTTGCTCAGACGCAGGAACTCGAAAAACTTTTCGCCCCCGGAATGCCGACGAGCGACATCTACCGGCTCAACCACACCCAGCCCACCCCACAGGTCGTTTCCCCCGAGACCTTTGCCGTTGCCGAGCAGGCGCAAAGCATCAGCGCAGCAACCCAGGGAGCTTTTGATATTTCGATATTCCCGGCAGTTGAAGCATGGGGTTTCGATACGGGCACCTATCGGGTGCCGCCCCTCGCAGAGCTCGATAAGCTCGTAGCGGACATTGATTATCGGCGCATCGATCTCGATAAAACCACCTCGACCATCATGCTTCCCGAACGGATGCGAATCGATATGGGCGGGATAGCCAAGGGGTATACGGGCGACGCCCTGTCTGCCTTGTTGCAGAAGGAGGGAGTGTCTTCAGCAGTTATCGATCTGGGCGGCAATGTGTCGGTTGTGGGTACCCGACCCGATAAGACCCCCTGGAAAATCGGCATCAAAAACCCCTTCGATCCCTCTACGCACCTTGCCACCCTCTTCCTGAAAAACGGATCCGTAGCAACGACGGGCACCTATGAGCGTTCTTTTACCGATGATGCCGGTAGGCTCTACGGACACGTCCTTGATGCGAAAACAGGCTGTCCCGTCGACACCGACCTTGAATCGGTGAGCGTTGTCGCCCCGCAGGCAACGCGCTGCGACGGGTTTTCAACCGCGTTATTTGCGCTCGGTCTCGACAGGGCGCTTGACTGCTGGCGGGCAGATCCGTCCTTTGAAGCGGTGTTCGTAACGAAGGACAAGAATATCTACGTGACCGAAGGGCTCAAGGATCGCTTTACCTGCACCGACTCCGATGCCTTTACCCAATCGGTGGTGACTCGATGAAAGTTTCTGTCGATAAAAAAGGAGTATTGATTTTCGGTGGCATTGTTTTTATCGTAGTCGCCCTTTGCCTGGCGACGATTGTGGCGCTGCAAATACAACCTGCACCTACGAAAGCGGTGATCTCGAAAAATGGCGAAATCATTAAGACCATAGATCTTTCCCGGGTCGACCAACCCTACGTCTTTCGGATTGACGGCGAAGACGGTTACAACGATATCGCTGTCGAACGCGGCCGCATCCGCGTTGTCGAAGCCGACTGCCCCGATAACGTATGCGTCGCATTTGGCTGGATCACCACGACCGGTAGCCCCATCGCATGCCTTCCCCATCGTCTGACAATCACACTGGAAAGGAGCGCGGACCATGGAAAAATCGATGCATTCACCCTATAATCAGTCAACGGATACGCATTGCGCAAGTTGCTCCAAGACGCAAACGAAGCGTCTGACCCGATGCGCGCTCTTGATTGCCCTCGCCCTGATCATCTCAGTTATCGAATCGCTTATGCCCCTACCCCTAGCCCCGCCCGGCATTAAACTGGGGCTTTCAAATATCGTAACCGTATATGCCCTGTTCGCCCTTGGTCCGCGCGATGCGTTTACCATCCTTGCGATACGCGTCCTTTTCGGTGCCATCCTTACGGGACAATTGGGCGCGCTTCCCTTCAGCCTTACCGGTGGCTTCGCCGCCTTTGCGGGTTCCTTTCTCTTTTGGAGATTCTCTCCCTACCGCAGCATCCTCGCGTGCTCGATGATATCAGCCGTGGCGCACAGCATCGGACAGATTGCGGCCGCTATAGCCATAACCGCTACCCCCGCCATTGCCTTCTACCTGCCCATTCTCATACTCGCATCCCTTGCCGTTGGTGCTATCACAGGAGCATTCGCCACCGAACTCTTCGCCCGGTTACCCCGGATCGACACAAGGAAATAGCCACCCAGGCCGCCGCAAGCAGCAGCGCCACAACAGCCCCTGCGGTGCTCATTTCATGAAATATCATTGCGGCATCTACCGAATTGTCCCTTGCCGTAAGACCGGCGGATAAACAACTTCCCCACGCCAAATACGTGCAGGGTTTCTATCTCAGTATTTCGGAATACCCGAAAATATCCTTAACGAATAAAACCGTGTTGCCATTGATCGACTTCGCATAATACGTTCTCACTTTTGTCGTATCACCCTCGTCATAAGCCTTGATAACATATGATCCATGATCGGGTTCGAAAGACATCCCGTCTTCGTTGATGATGTCGATATGGTATTGTTGCTCCACTTCGGCAACGTCCATCGGCGGCGTATACGCCGCGCTTTTAGAGGCATTTGTTATACCGAAGAATAAAGCCACTGCCAATGCGACGGCAAAAAGAGATCCGATGACAATATTTCGGAAACGCATTTTATCTTGTTCGCTCGTTACCGTATTCATAAAGAACAAAGCTCTCTTCCTCCGTCTTGCTATAGGTAAACACACAACCACTCATCGATAAACCCCGAGATCAAGGCAACACCCGCATCGTATATCCAGGGAAAGTCGCAATCCAGTGCTTCAATTCTATCATCTTAGCCCGTGATTTCTTGCCTGCATTTAGCATAATCGATTTCGCGATCATCCCGAAAGTTGGAAACAGAAAGATTCTGACCAGCGGCCAAGCCGCCCGCCATAGATAAATAACTCATGGTTTAAAGTATTCGCCCCCCGCAAAACAACAAAGCCCGATTCCCCCTGTAAGGAGAATCGGGCTTTTGCCATAACGAAAGGATATGAGTTAGTCTTCGCGCTCGATAGGCATGCTCATGCAACGCGGGCCACCACGGCCTCGAGAAAGCTCTGCAGAGGGAACTTCAATAACCTTGATTCCCTTTTCCTTGAGAACTTTGTTGGTCACGTCATTGCGCTCATAGACCACGATGGTACCCGGAGCGATACACAGAGTGTTCGAACCGTCGTTCCACTGCTCACGCTCGGCTGCGATACGATCGCCACCGCCGCAGGGGATGAGCTCGACCTTCATGCCGACATAGCGGCTCAGAATATCCTCGAGCGGCTCATTGATTTCTTTAACCTTGATGCCTTCGCCTTCGGGGGTGATCTCGAATACGGTCAGCGGACCCATAATGCCGGGATGCACGGTAAACTTATCCACATCGATCTGGGTGAATACCGTATCAAGATGCATCATGGCGCGATTGTTGGGGATGTTGAAGGCCAGGATGGTCTCAACGGGGCTCGTCGGATCGTTGAAGATGTTGTGAGCGATAGCATCGATAGCATCGGGCTCGGTGCGCTGCGAAATACCGATAGCAAGAACCTTGTCGTTGATGTTGAGGATGTCGCCACCTTCGATGTGGAAGGTGTCATAACGACTGTAGTAGAGAGGTGTTCCCTTGAGCATAGGGTGATATTCGAAAATGTATTCACCATAAATGGTTTCGCGGTTGCGGGTAACCGAATACATACGGTTAAGCGAAACGCCGTTGCCGATCATCGCGAACGGATCGCGGGTGAAGTACAGATTAGGCATAGGAGCAATAACCATTTTTGAAGCTTCGCTTACCAGGTCAACAAGCGAGTTCGACTTATCGGTGTTCAGCTCGGTCAGATTGATGCCCTCCATCGTCTTCATGACGAATTCTTTTGCATCAGGATAGTTTTTCTGCATATAATCAAAGATGATCTTCTGGTAGCGTTCCGTGCGAATACCTGCCTCTTCGATCCATTGCTTGAGGAATTTTTCCCGCAAGGCCGGATCGGCATCCAACACCTCAGCCGTAAGATCTTCCAAGTAGAACACCTCAACGCCGTTGTCGCGCAAAGCCTGCGCAAAAGCATCGTGTTCTTCCTGGGCAACCTTCAAGAATGGAATGTCATCGAACAAGAGTTCTTCAAGTGTATTCGGCGTCAGGTTCAGAAGTTCTTTACCCGGTCGATGGAGCAAGACTTTTTTCAAAGGCTTGATCTCGCTTTTGACGTTAACACCAGTCATGTACAACCCTCCTCTTAATCCCGATTCGCTTATGCGAATCCCGCTAGTTGGCACGCGCTACCTTTTCGTTGAAACGCGCTGAACCCACTATGCACACACCTTCGACGAGGGGGAAGGTTTAATCGGTGCTTACGATGGTTTATTGGGTGCTTAGCGCAATCAAAACGTCACTAGAACCTCTCTAAACTCCTGTTGGTAAAGCTTTTTTCCTATAACAAGATTCCGTATCTTTTCTTATCGACCCATACCGCCTTAAAAGAAACTCGTGTATCATGGGCATCGTTGACGAGGTATGGATACGACGGGAGGCATAGCTGATGTTCGCGTTATTCTATTACACGCTTTTTATGCTTCTTGTTACGATTTTAGCCGCAGCATCATGCCTGTCGGTCTTTTTTGTGTCTCATAAGCGCCTGGTATTTTTCGCCTTCTTGGGATTTCTCTTTTATTTTTTCGACGTTGCCCTCGTCTTGCAAAACGATTTTGCCACCATGGCCAACATCGGCAACGAACCCACCTATCGCTTCGTTACTTCACTGGCGACCATCGTAACCGGCTTGGGCTTTTTAGGTTCGTTCTGGCTTCTCGTTTGCGATTATTTCAACGAGCACAACCGTTTCACCATCATCGCCCCTTGCGTCGCCTTCGTGATGGGAAGCGTAGCCATGCTTGCCCTTCCCGAAAGCGACCTACAACAATTCCTCTTCTATACCATGCGCGGTCTCTTTTTGTACTGGATGCTTGTTTACGCCGCATTTCGCTATCTGCGAAAAAACGACCCTCTCGAGAAGAGTCGGCTGCAGCGCCATCGCTGGCTCTATGTTTTACTCTGGATCTTCGGCCTGCTTATCCTTATTGAAGATGTTTTCTTCTTCTTAATTTTCGATCCTGCGCAAATTGCCTTTGGTCCTCGATCGGAGTCGCTCAATCGCAATTTCTCGGAAAATCTTCTTATGCTCTGCTGCATGTTTTTTGCCTGTAGGGGCGCTTATCGGGTGCTCTCCCTGCGATTCAAGCATCCCGCGCAGTATGGCGACAACCAACAAGAAGCACTGGTTGATGACACGATCGCCCTCTATGGCCAAAGACACAAACTTTCCCAGCGCGAGCAAGAGGTGCTCAATTTGGTTCTGCTGGGCAAAGATAATCAGAACATCGCGTCATCTATGAGCCTGTCACTGAGCACGGTAAAGGTGCACGTCCACAATATTTTACAAAAGACAAACCTAGCAAACCGTCAAGAGCTCATCCAAGACTTTTGGAAAAACTCCTAAACGGTTCGCCGGATATTTATTTTGAACGGCCCCTATACCACTTAAAAAATCAACCTCGAAGGTTTTATACTTTTTCAACGCGCACGGCGCACACCTTATATTCCGGCGTCTTAGATACCCGATCAAGCGCCGCAATCGTCAGCCAGTTGCTGTTGCCATCTTGGAAATGGAACGGCATCCATACTTCCCCGGGCGAAGTCTTGCCCGACACACGTGCCGTTGTTTCCAGCACACCACGGCGTGAAGCCACCCGCACCAAATCGCCGTCTACAACCCTTAAGGCACGCGCATCCTGTTCGTTCAATTCGATAAACGAACTGTTGGAAATTTCGTTGATGCCTTCAGTTCGTCCCGTCATCGCGCAGGCATTGTACTGGTGCAAAACACGACCCGTCATCATGACAAGCGGATATTCTTCGCTAGCGCACTCAACAGAAGGCTGGTAATCGGGCGTTGAAAACGCACCGACACCCTGCGAGAACTCACCCACATGAAGCACCGGAGTGCCCGGATGATCCGCCCTCGTGCAGGGCCACTGAAGACCACGCCCAGCGACATCCTCCCCATCAAGACGCGCGTGGCTGATACCGCCATACGTCGGGGTGACCGACGCTATTTCGTCCATGATCTGAGCGGCGGTCAAATGCGGCTGCGCATATCCCATGCGATTCATTACTTCCGTGAAAATATCGGTATCGAGTTTGGTATCTCCCGAAATATCGACCGCCTTACGGACGCGCTGCACGCGACGCTCGGTGTTGGTGAACGTACCCTCTTTTTCCGCATAGCTGCGACCAGGCAAAATCACATCGGCATACTTCGCCGTTTCAGTCATGAACAGTTCGTCAATCACGAAAAATTCGAGCGCTTCAAGCCCCCGAATAACGTGATGCGTGTCAGCATCGGTGCGCACGGGATCTTCGCCAAACATGAATAAGCCCTTGATCCCGCCCTTCACCATGGCAGGAAAGCATTCGGTAGCCTTTATGCCAGGCTCACGATTGAGTTCTACCCCCCACGCCCTCTCGAAGCGACGCACCGCCTCAGGGTCGGCCACCTTCTGATACGCGGGGAAATCATCGGGGCCGGCACCCATGTCGCAAGCACCCTGCACATTATTTTGCCCGCGCAGCGGATTCACTCCACCGCCAGAATGCCCCAAATTGCCTGAAACCATAGCGATGTTCGACAACGCCATCACGCCATCGGTACCCGTCGAATGTTCGGTAACGCCCAGGCAGTAAATAATCGATGCGCGCTCCGCGGCACCGTACATCCGCGCAGCACCGATCAAATCGCGCACTTCGATGCAGCAAATCTCAGCCACTCGCTCCGGCGTATACTCTCCGACGGTAGCTGCCAATATTTCAAAGCCTTCGGTACGCTTTTCAACGAATTCCTTATCGATAAGTCCATCCTTGATAAGGATGTTCACAACGCCGTTTGCGAAAGCAACATTGGTGCCCGGCTTCAGCTTCAGGTGAATATCCGCGCTTGCCGAAAGCCCGATTTCGCGCGGGTCAACCACTATGAGCCGCGCACCGCGCTCAACTGCGGCACGAATCTGCATACCGATTACAGGATGCGCTTCCTCGGGATTCGAACCAACCAGCATGATGACATCCGATTGCTGCGTGATGTCGTCGATCGAGTTCGTCATTGCTCCAGAACCTAACATGGTTGCCAGACCGGCAACAGTGGGAGCGTGTCAAACTCGTGCACACGAATCGATATTGTTCGTATGCAATACGGTACGAGCCATTTTCTGGAACAGGTAAACATCTTCATTCGTCGACCGCGAACACGCAAACGCCGCTAAAGATTCGCCCCCGTATTCCTCTTTAAGCTCCGAAAACTTGGAAGCTACCAAATCAAGCGCTTCATCCCAGGTGGCCGATTCGAATTCTCCCGTTTCCTGATTTTTGATCAACGGCGTGCGAATGCGGTCGGGCGAATCAACGAAGTCGAAACTCGCAAAACGCCCCTTTACGCAGAGCAATGATTTGTTCGAAGGCCCCGGCGCCCCTTCAGCATCGACGATCGCGCCATCTTTCACCACAAGGTTCAGCTGGCAGCCGACCCCGCAATGAGGGCACGTGGTCAGCACTTTGGTTGTTTCCCACGAACGATAGTTTGCCTGGCGTCTGGTAGTCAATGCGCCGGTCGGACACGCCTGCGCGCAGTTCCCGCACGATTCACAGGATGTTTCCCGCCAGTCCTTACCAAAAGGTGCCTCGATGGTAGTGCGAACACCCCGCTTACCTGCCTGCAACGCATGGTTGCCGCAAGCGGTATTGCACACGCTGACACAGCGCTGACATTTGATGCACAGGTTCGGATCGTATGACAGAAAGGGATTGCCCTCGACTAGAGGTTCGCACGCCTGCGCTGCTTGATGGGGAGAATCGAGCACACTGTACTCGCGGCAGAGCGCCTGCAATTCACAGGCTCCATTTTTATCGCATGAAAAGCAATAGTTCGTGGAATCAAAACCGTGATCGGCGATGATCAGGTCAAGCGCGATACGGCGATAGTCGATAAGGCGCGGAGAGTTCGTCGTGATGTTCATGCCATCCCGAACAACCGTCGAGCACGACGGAACCGGATGGTCTACCCCCTCGACATCAACCACGCATACGCGACACGAGCCGATGGCGCTGCGGTCCTTTAGATAGCACAGCGTTGGAATGCGAATGCCCGCCTGACCTGCGGCCTCTAAAATAGTCGTACCCGGAGCTACTTCCACGATCGTTTTATCAATGGTAATGCTAGACATACAACTCCCTACCCTCTTCCAAAGCGCCACAACCGAAATGGTCGCACCGCAGACAGCGTCCGCATTCTTGCACAACCTCTTCGCGGCTCATTCCGTTTTCAACATCAAGATAATCGTGCTTGCGAATGCGCGCCGGCCGCTCAGTCATATCAACTCGACCCTTCGGCGTGCGATCGTTAGCGCGTGGAGCCGGGATTTCGACCTCGCAGTGCAATTTATGGTGATATCCCAAATATTCGTCGATATTACGCGCGGCAACCTTACCCGCTCCAACCGCCCGAATCGCCGTTGAAGGGCCGGTTTCGCAGTCGCCGCCCGCAAAGACGTTCATCGAACCTTTGGCCGCAAGGGACTCATCAACGTTGAAGCAACCCCAGGTCGTCTCCATGCCAAACGCCTCAAAACGCGTCGCTGCAACATCTTGGCCCACGGCAACCAAAATGATATCAGCCTCCCGGCACACCGGGGGCTTATCGGCCGCAACAGGAGCCGGCCTACCGCCGCGAACAGCACCTATCATCTGCGGTTGAGTGATCAGTGCCGTGCAGTGCCCCGCTTCATCGACCTCGATGCTCACCGGCGCTTCGAGCATGATCATTTCCACACCTTCGGCAACAGCGCTTTCTATTTCCGCGGACAGCGCCGTCATGTCTTCCCGACGACGACGATAGACAACCGACACTTCATCCGACCCCGCACGGAGGGCGGTTCGCGCGCAGTCCATGGCCACATTACCGCCGCCGATGACCACAACCCTTTTCCCCGTGAAGTCGGGATACGCGCCATCCCCGATGCCCCCCAGCAAATCAACTGCCGAAGTGACCCCCTCGGCATCAGAGCCTTCGATTCTTAAGGATTTTCCCACCTGCGCACCGATGGAGACATATACCGCATCGTAGGTTTCAGCGATTTCCTCCATCTCGTGCTTACCAACCGACACTTCACACTTGACGTAAATGGTGCCGGCAGCAAGAATGCCGCGGATATCTTCGTCCAAGCGCTCTCGGGGTAACCGGTAGGCGGGGATACCATAACGCAACATACCCCCCAGCTGCGCTCTTTCCTCAAACACCATGACGCGGTGTCCCATCAGCGCCAAAAAATACGCGCAGGTCAACCCGCTCGGGCCGCCCCCGACAACCGCAATCGACCGACCCGTATCCCCGCCATGAGGCGGAGGGGTTACCTGGTCGGCAGCCACCTGATCGACCGCAAACCTCTTAATGCCCCTGATGTTGAGCGGAGCATCGATAAGCGTCCTGCGACAGCGGGTCTCGCACGGGTGTTCGCACACAAACGCACAGGCGGTCGGAAAGGGATTGTCTTTGCGCACCATATTGACGGCGCCCGCATAATCACCCTCCTGAACGAGTGCGATATAGGCAGGAACATCGACGTGTGCCGGACACAGCGTTTCGCAGGGCACCGTCTGTCCAACACCCTGCCGGCAAGAATGCCCTTCTGTATGATTTCGATATTCTTCCTCGAATATATCCAAGCCCTCAAGCACGGCATTGGCCGCCTCGTAGCCGATAGCGCAATCCGATGTGGCGCAAATCATTTCAGCAAGCGTTTTGAGGGAAATCAATGCCGATTCATCGGCATCGCATGCCACCACGCGCTCAAGCAGGGCAACCAGCTGCGGCAAACCATCGCGGCAGGGCACGCACTTCCCGCAGGTCTGCGCAGCGCCCGCCCGCAAAAGCGACAGCTGAACGGCAATCGGGCACATCCCCGGAGGCGTTGTTTCGACGCGGCGCGCATACTTGCTTACATACTCGATGATTCGCGCATCGGCATCTGCCTTCGGCGCAATCGATAACTTTGTCAATGCTTCCCCCGGTATCCAACGCACATCCAAACGCTTCACTTATCGCACAGGACCGCAGTCCCTTCTCATCTACTGTCCATTATCCCTTGAAAGTAACGAAAAGAAGCGGAAAAACAGCGAGCATCCATAGACGGGAGGCGATGGGCGCACATCAATCAAAAGGAGGTGCTCCTTACCCGCAACCTTCTTTCTTCAAAATTTGTTCGGATGAACAACGATCGGGCACCCCCCCCTCCAGCACACCGCTCAAGACCGATATGTGCGCCAAAAGCCCAGACAAGCCCGCATCCGCTTGCTTTATAGTTTTTTTTCTGCATAATAAAATCATCAGATTTACAACTCAGGAGGTATTGCCATGGAACGAAGTAGTGCTCAAAAATGGTTGAGGATTCTCTCAATTATTCTCATCGTGCTCTCTATTCTCTCCATTCTCGGCGGATTGTTTATGCTTATAGGCGGCAGTGCTGTGGGGGCCAGCATTATCGATACCGCGAGCAATGAAGAGGCCATGGTCGTCGGCTTGACGCTAGCGGGCGGAATCATTCTTTTAGTCAGCGGAATCGTCGATCTGGTTATTAGCATCTTTGGCCTGCGTGGCGCCAAGAACCCCAAAAAGATTGGGGCATTCTTCGTTTTAGCAATCATTGGTGTCGTAGTCGCGGCACTCGGACTGATCAGCACCCTAACGAGCGGCTCGCTCGATGCCGTCAGCATTGTCGGCGGTTTGATCAGCCTTGCCTTCCCCCTCCTAGGCCTCTACTTCGCTTCTCAGATTAAAAAAGAGAACAACCTCTAGGCAACACTCAATAACTTTTTCGAAAATAAAAGGCGCCTGCGACATGATTTGTGGTGGGCGCCCTTTATTGCGCTTTATCGCCCTTTTCCCACCAGCTCAATCCCAGCACAACCTCCCTTACCTCATTTCGGCAGTTATCCAAGCCGATCCAGACCGCTGAGCGAGCAAAACAAAACCCCCTCTCGCAAACAACGCGCATACATGCGACAATAAGCGCTTCGTTACTAATCCCAGAAACAGGACTTTATATGGCAGAATTCATTTATCAAATGTACGCGGCGCGCAAGGCTCACGGCGACAAAGTCATCCTTGATGACGTTTCGCTC
>JAVWCK010000040.1:0-11404 GCA_036649035.1 Raoultibacter sp. | reverse complement strand
CCACACCTATGACAAAATGCAGATACACAAACGATCTGATTTACTCAACTACATCAATATGCAGCGATCTGATTACTGATACAAAAAATCCCCAAGACTTCGTGCTCTTCTTGGGGATTCAGTAAATCTCTTTATACCGGTAGGCGTTACTTCGCAGGGTAAAAACCACTCGGTGCTTCAGAGAGGTTGATCATGATGTTCTTCGTCTGCGTGTAGTGCTCGAGCATGATCTTGTGGGTTTCACGACCGATGCCGGATTCCTTATAGCCGCCGAATGGAGCGCCTGAGGGGATCTGGTTGTAGGTATTGACCCACATACGACCAGTATGCACGCCGCGAGCCACACGGAACGCACGATTGATGTCGCGGGTCCACACAGCACCACCCAAGCCATAGATCGAGTCGTTAGCCATGTCGATGACTTCCTGCTCATCTTTGAACTTGATAACCACAGCCACAGGGCCGAAGATTTCTTCCTGAGCCACGCGGCATGAGTTGTTCGGAACAGCGATCAACGTCGGCTGCAAGAACGCGCCGTTGGCCAAATCACCCTCGGTAGCCCGTTGTCCGCCGCACAAAACTTCGCCGCCTTCTTTCTTGGCGATTTCGACGTAATCGAGAATCTTGTTCATCTGACCTTCATCGATCTGACTACCCATCTGGGTATCGTCTTCCCAGGGCATGGCAACCTTGACGTTGTTGAAGGCGGTTACCGCATCGGCAATGAAATCGTCATAGATATCTTCGTGAACGAAGATACGAGAACCGGCACAGCAAACCTGACCCTGGTTGAACAGGATGCCCAACTGGATGCCATCGATGGCCATATCCCACTTTGCATCGGGGAAGATGATGTTGGCTGATTTGCCGCCGAGTTCGAGAGTGGCGGGAATCAAACGATCGGCTGCAGCACGAGCAACTTCGCGGCCGACTTCGGTCGATCCGGTGAAGGCAAGCTTTGAGAGCTTCTGGTTTTCTAAGATGTACTGACCGGATTTAGAACCGCGACCTGTGATAACGTTGAAGACTCCGGCAGGAATGATATCGGCTGTCAGGCGAGCCAATTCAAGAACGGAAAGCGATGTGGTTGAAGAGGGCTTGAACACCGTGCAGTCGCCAGCAGCAAGCACGGGAGCGAGCTTCCAGGCAGCCATAAGGAACGGGAAGTTCCAGGGCACGATCTGTCCGACAACGCCGATGGGCTCATGGAGCACCAGTGACATCATGTTGGTATCGACCATATCGGCCTCGCCGGTATCAGCAAGCAGGCACCCCGCGAAATAACGGAAGTGGTCGACGGAATACGCGATATCGATTGCGCGGGTTTCGCGGATCGGCTTGCCGTTATCGAGCGTTTCAATCAAAGCGAAGTGCTCGGCGTTCTGTTCGATAACATCCGCTACTTTATTGAGGATGATAGCACGCTGCGCCTTGGTGGTCTGACCCCACGTTTCAAAAGCGGCCCACGCTGCGTCAACCGCAGCATCGACATCTTCACGGGCGGCATCTTGGATAACGGAGAGTTTTTCCCCATTGGCCGGACAGTGCACGTCGAGCGTCTTACCATCAGACGAATCGACCCACTTACCGCCAATGTAGAGCTGATAGGACTCTTGAGAAGGATTATTCATACTGTTCCTTTCATCCAGGCTCGTACACCTTCGTTTGATGCACGAAGCGTCGATTAACCGATATGACGTTTAACCGGTAACAATTAAAATATACTCCCTCTTGGCAGGCAAACGACCGAGAATACGTAAATCTCGACCAACGGGGTCAAAGCGCAAAGGAACGTCCACCTGCCACTAAACAGAACGATCTCAACATAGCCAGAGCGCCTTTCTATTTGCCCTTTTACCTGCGCAGCACGCTTTTTCTTTATTGTTTCAGACAGGGTCTTTCATGTCATGCAGATATTTTAGTTGAGCCTGCACGCTCCATTGAGCGGCCGAGCGTAAACACGGATCGACATCGGCATATACCGCAGCAACAACGCTTGCCGAATCGGCAGCAACCCCACTGACAAGCGCGCGCCGAACTTGATCCAAACGCGCAAGACGATGTGCGATGGCGAGATCGATACATTCAAGCGGATTGTCGATCGTAGGACCGTGACCCGGCAAAAGCCGCGTAACGCCTTGTTGCCCCACCACGCTGCGCAATCGTTGGAGGCTTTCCAGGTAATCGGCGAGCACCCCGTCAGGGGCACAAATCACCGTGGAGCTTTGGCGAAAAATCATATCGCCCGTTAGCATAATCCCCCCGGCAGGTACCACTATGCCGACCGAATCGCTTGAGTGACCAGGCAAGGAAACGATATGCATCTGCGGCCCGTCGACGGGCACGGTAAAAGGTCCTTCGACAAGGTTGCCCTTTTTCCGCGAATGGGTAGATGCCCCCGTAAGGCGGGAAAGGTGCGGTGCTGCTTCATCATGGTCGCTATGCTCGTGCGTAATGAGAATGGTGCCAATCGTTAAGCCGAGATTTTTACAGGTAACCACTATATTTTCAAGATGGGCAGAACTCTCCGGCCCCGGATCAACCACGGCACAAAAAGAGCAACCGGGTTCCGAGATGATCCACGTATTCGTTCCCGTGAGTGTCATCGGAGATGAATTATCCGCCAACACGCAGATTGAGCGATCGGAAACCCGACCACCTATCCAAGATGAATTTTTCGGCAGAGCATTCATCTATACCCTCCCCTTAATGCAGTTTCTTCGGTTTCGCGTCAGGATAAAGCTTTTCGAATTCGGTCAAGTATTTCGATTTACCCGCAACATTCGCCTCGGCGATGGGCGCAAGGATTTCTTTTTCGTGCGCGGCAGGGTCCTCGACGCCCACATCGACCGCCCACGCGGCATCGATTGACGAAACGCGGCCATCGAGCAGACCGAAGAGCGCGTCGATACGCTGTGCTTCGTCGTAATAAAGAGAGCCTTTGGCACATCCTGCCGAAAGAAGTTTTTTGCCGAAATCATCTCGTGCAGCGGTAATTTTCGCTTTCAGTTTCGCACATCGCGCAGCAGCATCTTTGCGCACGGCTGCATCACTGGCAAGATACCAGCTATTAAAATCAAGAACGACATCATCTATCTGCGCATTGTAGTCGGCCACATTGGCATACGCGATATTCATCTCGGAATAGATTTCATCGAGAACTGCGGCTTCATCGGACTGCGCAGTCTTGGCGGCTTCATCGGCTGAAGAAGGCTGCTCGGTCAGATCTGCCCCTTTTTCCTGAACGGAAGCAACCGTGTCCGCCACTCCACCGGTTATCCGTGAAAAATTCTGAAGCAATAATTGGGTCGCAAAGAACAGCAATATGAGCGCAATGATGATGAGTACCGCAAGTAAAATGACTTTCGGCGTGGTCCAAGCTTGGGGCACCGCACTATCTTGCACGTAGTTTTTCTGTCGATCAGACGTTTCGCACAATACTTCGCCGGAAGCCGCATCGATCTTTGGCATACGCGATGTGACGGAAGGATCATCGATGATCGGAAGGGAGATTGTTGGTTGCGCCGAGCTTTCCGATGCGTCAGGATCCTTTACAACGCCCTCGATGGCGGGCACACTTTCTGCAAGGCTCACCGAAGCCACGCGCATACCGCACTCGGGGCAGAACTTTGCGTTATCGGGTAAAGGGGTGCCGCATTCCACGCAAAACATCGAATACTCCTTTGAGGCAAGAGGAAAGAGAAATCTTGCCCATTATACCGATAGGCTCCTCCCTGATGCTCGAAATGCCTCAAATTCATCACTTCACTCGAGGCAAACACGTCAACACTGTCAGGATAAAATCACTTTTCTTGAGCGCGCTTGTAATTGATGAGCCGATTGAGCGCATTGAGATAAGCTTTTGTCGAAGAGACGATGATATCACCATCTGCACCACGACCAGTGAACACTTCGCCTTCAGGCGAGGTGACGCGGATAGCCACTTCACCCAAAGCATCGATACCACGGGTGACCGATTGCACGCTGAATTCGGTCAAATCGTTATCAACCTGCACGATTTTGTTGACGGCTTTGTAGACTGCGTCGATTGGCCCGGAACCGACCTCGCAGGCAGTGGAGACAGAGCCCTCGATATCGCGCAGGGTAACCGTCGCGGTCGGTGTAAGGGGAAAACCGCAGCTGATCTGCACACTCTCAAGAGTATAAACCGCACTTGCCGTACGCCCGTGTTCGCCGACGAGACTTTCGAGGTCTTCGTCGTATATTTCCTTTTTCTTATCGGCCAGATCGAGAAACGCCGCATACACCTTTTCAAGCACGGTAGCGCCCAAATCATAGCCAAGATCTTCCAGGCGCGAACGCAGAGCGGCATGACCGCTACGCGCCGTGAGAATGATTCGGCTTTGACCTGCTCCCACATCGGCTGGATCGATGATTTCATAGGTGTCGCGCTTCTTTAAAACACCATCTTGATGGATGCCGGAAGAATGGGCAAAAGCGTTAGCGCCGACAATTGCTTTATTTGCCTGCACGTTCATACCGGTAATCGAAGAAACGAGGCGGCTCGCCTTCACGAATTCCCGTGTGTTTATCGTGGTGCAGGCATCGAGTTCTGTGCCGTGGGCTTTGATCGCCATGACGACTTCCTCCATGGCTGTATTACCTGCCCGCTCCCCCAAACCGTTGATCGTGCATTCCACCTGCCCCGCTCCAGCTCTTACCCCCGCTATTGCCAAAGCGGTCGCCATCCCCAAATCATTGTGACAATGCACGGCAATCGTCGCCGCGTCGATACCGACAACGTTGTCTTTGAGGTATTTGATGCGTGCGCCGAATTCATCGGGCAGGGAATACCCCGTTGTGTCGGGGATGTTGACCACGGTAGCTCCTGCGGCGATAACAGCTTCTACCACCCGCACGAGGAAATCGTACTCGGAACGACCGGCATCTTCGGCGTAAAACTGCACATCTTCGACGAAAGTCTTCGCATAGCGTACGCAGCGAACCGCACGATCGATACACTCCTCTTCGGTCATGCGGAGCTTATCGCGCAAATGGCTGGGGGAAACCCCTAAGCCGGTATGGATGCGCGGTCGTTTGCAGTAGCGCAGCGCGTCGGCCGCCGCATCGATGTCAGACTCAACCGCCCGCGAAAGAGCGCAGACGCTCGCCGCATCACCCACCAACTCGGCGATGCGGCGAACACTCTCAAAATCACCAGGACTTGAAAGAGGAAACCCGGCTTCGATAACGTCGACATTCATGCGTATAAGCTCACGTGCAATGACAAGCTTTTCTTCGGTATTCATAGAAGCACCGGGCGATTGCTCGCCATCACGCAGAGTCGTATCGAATATAGCGACCTTTCGGGTCATTGCCGGCTCCTCTTCCTTTCCCTTTACATTTTCACGTACCAGAGGTTCTTCAGTTCGCCCAAACCCTCACGCAACTTGGCGATAACCTCTTCGGTTACTTCGCCATCGACGTTTACATAAACCAGCGCATTTTTCTCTTCCGGCTTAAGGCCGATCTGCATGGTGGTGATGTTGATGTTTTCCTGTCCCAGAATAGTACCGATCACTCCGATACGACCAGGTGCGTCCACGTATTCGAAGATGAGGGAACGAGCCGCAGGGGCAATATCTATCTTGTAACCGAACAACGAAATGATGCGGGGAGCATGACCGGCTTCGGTAAGCGAGCACGAAATTTCCGTACCATCAGCGACGAGGGTAACGGCAGAAGCATAGCCCAAGGCATCCCCTCGCGACAGCGTGTCGATCTTGATACCGTGCTGGCGTGCAACAACTTCAGCGTTGACCGGAGTCACCGTCGCGATATTGCGATAGGAAAGAATGCCGCCAAGCGTACCAGCAACCAAAATGGAGGGATCCGTATCGGCAATGGTGCCTGCGGCGGTGAGGGTTAAGAATTGAGGCACTTCCCCATCGATCTGGGCGAGCATCGAACCCATCATCTGACAGGCGGGCACATAAGGTCCGACCAGGTTCATAACCTCGGGCGGCACCGGCGCCATGTTGACGGCGGTCGCCACGATGGAGCCCTCAAGCCCCGCCGCAACATATTCTGCCGTTTGGATGCCAGCACGAGCCTGCGCTTCCTTAGTCGAAGCGCCCAGGTGAGGAGTGAGCACAACCTTATCGAATTCGTGCAAGGGGCTTTGGGTGCACGGTTCCTTTTCGTACACATCGATACCTGCCGCACCAATTTTTCCTGCCGCGACAAAATCGGCAAGCGACTCGACATCGTAGATGCCGCCGCGCGCCGCATTAACCAAGATGACACCATCTTTCATGGCGGCGTACTGCTTCGGTCCGAACATACCGATGGTTTCTTTGGTTTTAGGCAGATGAACGGTGATGAAATCAGCCAGCGGCACAATGGTATCGACGTTGTCATACAGCGTCACGCCCAGCTGTTCGGCACGTTCCGGGCTGCAATACGGATCATAGCCGATAAGCTTCATGCCAAACGAGCGCGCGCGCTCGGCCACCAAACCACCGATACGGCCCAAGCCGAAGATGGCGAGTGTCTTTTCATAAAGCTCGACACCCGTGAACTTGGAACGCTCCCAAAGACCCTTATGCATCGAAGCGTTGGCTTGCGCGGTATTGCGCGCACACGCCAAAAGAAGGCACATGGTTTGCTCAGCCGCCGAGACGACATTTGAAGTGGGCGCGTTGCAAACGATGATGCCGCACTCGGTTGCCGCTTCGACATCGACGTTATCGACACCCACGCCGGCGCGACCGATGATCTTGAGATTTTTTCCCGCTCCGATGACCTCGCGAGTCACCTGCGTGGCGCTGCGCACGATGAGCGCTTCATAATCGGGAATGGTGGCGATAAGATCTTCAGGTGAAAGGTCGAGCTTGACATCAACCACATATCCCTTGCCTCGCAGGATATTGAGCCCTGCTTCTGCAAGCTTTTCCGAAACAAGTACCTTCTTTTCTGCCATATCAATTACTCCTATCGACACGGTTCGGGTACGCTGCGCGTCGCCGAACCTAAGTTACCGGATGTAGTGCCTATACGTGTGCGCGCTCGAAGGCTTCCATGAACGCGACAAGTGCCTCGACGCCCGCCTTCGGCATGGCGTTATAGATGCTCGCGCGCATACCGCCCACGCTGCGGTGACCTTTAAGGCTTGTCAACCCCGCAGCCGTAGCTTCAGCGATGAATTGCGCATCAAGATCGGAATTGCCCGTTACAAACGGCACGTTCATAAGCGAACGATCTTCCGTGCGCACCGTGCCCGAAAACAGAGAGCTCTGATCGAGAAAATCATAGAGAAGCGCAGCTTTTTCAGTGTTGTGCTTCCGCATGGCTTCAAGACCACCCTGAGCCTTTATCCACTTGAACACCTTGCCGCAAATGTAGATGCCATACGCCGGAGGAGTGTTGTAGAGAGAACCCGCGTCCGCCTGGGTTTTCCACTTCAGCATCGTGGGCGTGCCCGGCAGCACATCATCGCGGATGAGATCTTCGCGGATGATGGCGATCACCACGCCAGCCGGACCGATATTTTTCTGCACACCACCATACATGACGCCATAACGGGTGATATCGACCGGCTCGGAAAGGAAGCACGAAGAAACGTCAGCCACAAGATCTTTACCCTTGGTGTTGGGCAATTCTTTGAATTTGGTGCCGTAAATCGTATTGTTCTCGCAGATATAGACATAATCGGCATCTGCGGAAATCGGCAGATCGGAGCAATCGGGAATGTAGGAAAAAGTTTTGTCTTCGCTGGAAGCAATAGCGCGCGCATCGCCGAAAAGCGACGCTTCCTTCCAGGCCTTTTTAGCCCAAGCGCCCGTGATGATATAATCGGCTACACCGTTTTTCATCAGGTTCATCGGCACCGCAGCAAACTGCTGAGAGGCGCCGCCCTGCAAAAACAACACGCGATAGTTGTCGGGAATACCGATCAAATCGCGCAAATCAGCTTCGGCCGTTTCGATGATTTCGGCGAAGGGCTTTGAACGATGGCTCATTTCCATAACCGACATGCCGCAACCGCGATAATCCATCATCTCGACAGCAGCTTCGGCCAACACCTCTTCCGGCAATACTGCGGGACCCGCTGAAAAGTTATACACCCTGCCCATGGTTACAATCTCCTTCTCGCCCCTACCACAACCTCGGGCGTCTTAGATTCATCGTTTGAACGTATAGCGTATTGTACCCCGACAACACTATGACTCCATCACAATAAAGCGAATACGGCATTTTTTCATCCGCGGGCGATATCACACCTCTTTGCTGTTGCGCGACATGGCTATTTTGCCAGTGCGCGTAATCTCTTTTATGCCATAGGCGCGCAACAGATCTTCGATACCTTTAAGCTTGCTTTCATCCCCGGTAGCCTCGATGGTAAGCGAGCTTTTACCGACATCAACGATTTTCGCACGGAAAACATTGGCGATTTCGATGATCTCATTGCGCTGCCCCGGCGCGGCATTGACCTTGAACAACACGAGCTCACGTTCAATGGTTGACCCGTTGGTGAGGTCGGTTATCTTATGCACGCTGATCAGCTTGTGCAACTGCTTAGTGATCTGCTCATATGCTACGCCGTCAGCATGCATGATAACGGTCAACCGCGACATCGTAGCGTCTTCGGTGGGCCCTACAGAAAGCGATTCGATATTGAATCCGCGACGCGAGATAAGCCCCGTTACGCGAGACAAGACACCGGACTTGTTTTCAACCAAAACGGAAAGTATGTGACGCATGGGCTATACCCCTTCCTGCTCGCGCGCCACGATAGGCGCACTCTCGGCGTTCACGGCTCCGATGATATCCTCGATCGAATTACCGGGAGCAACCATAGGGAATACGTTTTCGTCGGAATCGATGCGCAGATCAAGCAATACCGGACCGTGCGCGGCAAGCAACCACTTCAACGAAGCTTCCACTTCCTCGGGACGGGAAACGAGCTGAGCCTGCCATCCATACGCTTGCGCAAGCTTCACGAAATCAGGGTTGCCCTCAAGCAGCGTAGCGCTATAGCGCTTGCCGTAGAAAAGTTGCTGCCACTGATGAACCATGCCCAAGCACGCGTTGTCCATCAGCACCACCTTAACATCCACCTCTCCAGCGGCGGCGGTAGCCATTTCCTGAACGTTCATTTGAAGAGACCCATCGCCCGAAATGCAGATAACCTGCTTGTCGGGACATCCATAAAACGCACCGATGGCCGCAGGCAGCCCGAAGCCCATCGTTCCTGCTCCACCGCTGGAAAGAAACGTACGCGGCACTTCACGATCGATGTGCTGAGCCGCCCACATCTGGTGCTGGCCCACATCGGTAACGACGATCGAAGCCGCCGGATCAAGCAGGTCGGAAAGAAGATCGAGAACGCCTTCCGGTGAGATAGCCCCGTTTTTTGCGAGTAGGCCGGGATGACAGAGGGGGTGTGCGCTGCGCCAAGCATCTATCTGCGCTATCCACTCATCTGTTGCAGCAGGGGCATCGATCTTACGCAACTCTCCAACGATGCCCGCCAAAACACCTTTGGCATCGCCCACAATCGGTATCTCAACGCTGCGGTTCTTCCCGATTTCAGCCGGATCGATATCGATATGGATAACCTGGGCATCCGGGGCAAAATCAGCCAGCTTGCCCGTTACCCGATCGGAAAAACGAGCCCCTACGGAAATGATCAAATCGGATTCGTTTATGGCGCGATTAGCGTAGTGCGAACCGTGCATACCAACCGGACCCAAGCACAGAGGGTGCGATGCCGGAAACGCACCTTTGGCAGTAAGCGTGCACGCCACAGGAATCTGCCTCTCTTCCGCAAGAGCCCTCAGCTGAAAGGCTGCGCCTGAAGAAACCACGCCACCGCCCACATAGAGCACCGGGCGAGTAGCGCGGGCGATAAGTGCTGTGGCCTGCTTGATCTGCTTCGGATTGCCCTTAATCGTTGGCTTGTAGGAGGGGATGACCACTTCGTCGGGATAATGAAAGATCATCGACATCTGCGCAATATCGGAAGGAACATCGATAAGCACGGGGCCTGGCCTACCCGTCGATGCAATCAAAAAGGCCTCACGCATCGTTTTCGTCAGCTCGTCGACCGATTGCAAAAGATAGCTATGCTTGACCACGGGCATAGTGATGCCCACGATATCGGCCTCCTGAAACGCATCGGTACCGATA
Organism: Raoultibacter sp.; assembly: GCA_036649035.1. Lineage (GTDB taxonomy): Bacteria > Actinomycetota > Coriobacteriia > Coriobacteriales > Eggerthellaceae > JAVWGW01. The sequence goes on along the minus strand of JAVWCK010000040.1, from coordinate 1,252 downwards.
ACGCTGCGGGGAACCTGGCCGGTAATAACGACAAGCGGCACGCTATCCATGTAGGCCGTAGCGATGCCGGTGACCGTATTCGTGGCGCCCGGACCCGAGGTAACCAGAACCACCCCCACCTTGCCACTCGCGCGCGCGAACCCGTCGGCTTCGTGCACGGCACCCTGTTCGTGGCGGGAAAGCACATGCGTGATTTTTTGAGAATCGTAGAGCGCGTCGTAGATATTGATAACCTGAGCGCCGGGATAGCCGAACACGACGTGCACCCCTTCAGCCTCAAGTGATGCCACAACAGCCTGAGCGCCCGTCATCCTTACACCTTCTTTACCGGTGCGACTGCCCAAATCAACCAACGATGGTGCCCGTTCAGCTTCACCGGCTTTTTGGATATTGTTCATCTTGTTACCCGCCGCCTTCCCCACCTGTTCACGAACGTAAAAAAACCTGACCGCAAGAAGGATCAGGACATCGCAAGAACAAGATGTGTGCCGGCAAAAACCTGCAACGCACGCACGTTGGACTGATAACGGTTGTCACCGATTCAACTTACTGGTCGCAGCACCCGCCGAAGATCATCCGGCAAAGCGCAGAAACGTTGAGTCGAACTGCTCGAAGGTGGCTTTCAAAACACATTCCCCGCTGGCTCTCAGCATTTCGCCAACTCTCTGAAGAAGAATGTACCCCTACTTTCCTTGTCGTAGCATTTCAAATATTCAACTAGTAAAATCAGTATACGCCCAAGCACGATCATTATGCAAAAAACAGGGGTTTGTGCTCTACAATTGAATCCTCGGGATTCGGATAGGCATATTTTGAGAAACCCAACAGCACCTCGCAAACAGAAGATACGAAGCAGAAACAATCTGCTCGCACTCAAGAAGGGTCGCATCAACATGAACCAAAACACCACACCAGCACTTCCCACTCCCCTTCTGCATCACATCGAACAGGTAAGCGAAGGATGGATCAACAAATATCTTCTGACTTACAAGATGCCCGGCGGCTCGCTTTTTACCTACGAAAGCGTTTCGCGCAAGAAGCTTGAGGCCTATACAAGCGAACTGCGGCGTGACGGGGGTACGCCCCCCACCCCTGATGCCATTTCCCTTGTCGGACACACCGTCGATGATGAGCTGTTGCTCATTAAAGAATTCCGCTATCCGCTCAACAGCTGGTGCATCGCGTGTCCCGCAGGACTTGTCGAACCGGGAGAAGACCTGAAAACCTGCGTCGAGAGAGAACTGCTTGAAGA
>JAVWCK010000039.1:0-11425 GCA_036649035.1 Raoultibacter sp. | reverse complement strand
GGTAGGTAACACTATCGCTCTTACCCCGGGATTTGCGTTAAAATATCGGTATCCAAAAGATTGCTTTTGCATCTTAAGGGTAATGAAGAGGGCCATGAGACAGACTTCACCGTCTTTGCGGATTCTGGCCGTTTCTGATTGTGCGGCTACGATCGACGGATCCGCATCATTCTTAGGGGACTATCATGAGTACTAATGCAACTACAACCGCCAAGCCCGATAACAGTGTGATTAAAAAGGTCGCACTTTCGTCGTTTCTTGGCAACTTCATCGAGTGGTTCGATTACGCGACCTACAGCTATTTTGCGGTTATCATTGCGAAGGTTTTTTTTCCAACCGAAGATCCTGCTGTTGCACTGATGCAAACGTTCGGTGTCTTCGCTATTTCTTTCCTGCTTCGCCCGATCGGTGCTATTTTTTGGGGTAGCTTGGGTGATAAGAAAGGTCGCAAGTGGGCTTTGTCGACTTCGATCTTCCTTATGACCGGAGCAACGTTTATGATCGGTCTTTTGCCGGGTTACGGCAGCATCGGTTTCTCCGCTCCGTTGCTTTTGCTTGTTTTCCGTATGGTACAGGGCTTTTCGGCATCGGGCGAATACGCTGGTGCAGCTACGTTTCTCGCAGAATACGCACCCTCTAGCAAGCGTGGCGTCTATTGCTCTATCGTTCCTGCTTCTACGGCAACCGGGTTGTTGTTCGGCTCTATGTTCGCGACCGCTATGTATGCTTTTCTCGATCCGGGCTCTGTCGAGGCATGGGGCTGGCGTATTCCGTTTCTGCTTGCCGGTCCGCTTGGTTTAGTCGCTCACTACATCAGGACGCGTCTTGAGGATTCTCCCACCTATACCGCCATGCGTAAAGTGGTTGAAAAAAGCGACGAAGCTCCTCATCCTATCCGTGACCTTATTTGCAATCATCGTCGTGCTTTAATTATCAGCTTCGGTGCGGCCATGCTGAATGCGGTAGGCTTCTATACCGTGCTCACCTATCTTCCTACCTATCTTTACGAAGTGGTGAAGATGGATCATACGCAGGCCACTATGATCACAACCATTTGCTTGGTCGCCTACATCGCCTTTATTTTCGGTATGGGGCATCTGTCGGATAAATTTGGTCGTAAGAGGATGATGATTACGGCTTGCGTTTCGTTTATCGCCTTCACGGTTCCAGCTTTTATGCTTCTCAATACCGGTGATTTCTTTATCGCGCTTATCGTCGAGCTGTGCTTGTGTGCGATTTTGACGGTCAACGATGGCACGCTTTCAAGCTATTTGACCGAGACCTTCCCCACGGAAGTGCGCTATTCGGGTTTTGCGCTCAGCTTCAATATGGCTAATGCGATATTCGGTGGAACGGCTCCCTTTATTGCTACCGCACTGATTAGTGCCACCGGTTCGGGATTGGCTCCTGCGTGGTATATGGTTGGAGTTTCTTGTGTAGCCCTCGTTGCCATGATATTGTCTCATGAGCACACAGGGAAAGAACTTTGTGACGTATAGGTCTTTATTGTAGTATTTATACGCTATACGCGCATTGAATATATAAAGGCGCTGGCTCGCCTGTATGCTGCAAGTGCTGCATGCGAGCCAGTGCTTTTCTGTCTGTTTCGTTCGCAAACTTATGAGAATTGATGATTCGTTATGGATAAAGCAACAAAAACACCTAAATCGATAAAAGCGCAGATTACCCGTGCTTCCCTTGTTGTCGCTGCGGCCGCTATTCTCCGAGCTCAGGGACCAGGGGCTGTCACCTATCGCCGCGTTGCTGAATGGGCGGGGGCCTCCTCTTCTTCGGTAGGATATTATTTCGAATCAATCGGTGATCTTTTATATGAAGCCGCCCAGCACAATATTACGCTTTGGGCTCAACGTGCTGAAAAGGTGGCGAACAAGGCGGAATCGATGTCTGTCGATCAATGCCGCGAAAAGAGTGTTGAGTTGCTTTTACGCGCTTGCTTACCGGAGGATATGTCGGTTCCTGCTGCCCATTATGCCCAGCTGATCAACGCCTCGGAATCTCTTGTGGTCACGCAGGCTTACCAGCGAGGTCGCAAGCGACTCGATATCGCGTTGCAGGCCATCCTCGATAAGGCGCAGTTGGATATATCTCCTCAGATGGTAACGGCAATTGTTGACGGTGCTGCCGTGAAGGCTATATCGGAGGGTTACGATGTGTTTGAGGTATCGGAAGCTCTTTTGCGCGAGGCGATTACTTTGGTTTCCTGAGAGGGAAGTTGGTTTATAAAGAAGGGTAGCGGCACCCTGTGCTAAAAACCCCTAAAGCGAGGCATTTTCTATCCATAAAGAGGGCTGAGGATTTATTTTCAGCTCTCTTTGCTATGATGCGGGTGCAAAGATAAGTTACAGGCACCCTATTCGCCGTCTAGCGATTGGTTTCAGATAAGGATGCGGGGGAGGGAGCTTCCCTCATCCTTTTCCGAGGTAACCGATAGTGGTGCTTAACGGTGTACAATACTTAAAAACAGTGAGTAAAGGGGCGGCTATGATCAATGAAGAAATGTATCAATTAGGGAGTGAACCCTCTTCCATTCGCGAATTGTTCGCTTACGGACTGGCTCGCAAGGAACAAATCGGTGCCGATAACGTATTTGATTTCAGCCTTGGTAACCCGAGCGTTCCTGCGCCCGATGCCGTACGTGAAGCTATCGTTGATCTGGCGGCCACCACGGCCTCATCATTGCATGGCTACAGCCCGGCTCCCGGTATCCCCTCGGTACGCAGGGCTATCGCTGCATCGCTTAATCGACGCTTCGATACTGCCTACACTGCCGATAATTTGTATATGACGTGTGGCGCTGCGGCATCGATCGATATCACGATTACCGCTTTGGCAAACCCTGCCGATGAATTCATCGTAATTGCGCCCTACTTTCCAGAATACAAAGTATGGATTAAAAGTGCTCATGCGCACTGCATAGAGGTTGCTGCACGCGCCGATGATTTCCAGCTGGATATCGAAGCGTTGGCCGCTGCCATCACGCCGCAGACACGCGGTATCATCATCGATTCGCCCAACAATCCTGTCGGAGTGGTGTATTCTCGCGAAACGCTTGAAGCCCTTGCTCGCTTACTTGAACAGCGTTGTGCGCTCTATCATCATCCGATTTATCTTATTTCCGATGAACCGTATCGCGAGGTTGCCTACGACGGTATCGAGGTTGCGTGGGTGCCCTCTATCTATGCCAGCACTATCGTGTGCTATTCCTATTCGAAATCACTTTCCTTACCTGGTGAACGTATCGGTTATATTCTGGTTCCTCCCGAAGCCGCCGATGCGCTGCGGTTGACTACGGCCATTGCGGGAGCTGCACGCGCCCTTGGCTTCGTGTGCGCCCCTGTGCTGTTCCAGCAGGTGATAGAGCGCTGTGTCGATGTTCCCACCGACGTGGCGGCATATGCGGCGAATCGAGTTTTGCTGACCGAGGGGCTCTCTCGTTTAGGCTATGAATATATCGAACCGCAGGGGGCGTTTTATCTGTGGGTCAAGGCGCTCGAACCCGACGCGGTCGCTTTCGCTGAAAACGCCAAGGCGCACGAACTGCTGATTGTGCCTTCGGACAGTTTTGGCATTACGGGATGGGTGCGTATTGGTTACTGCGTGAGCGGGGAGGTAATCGCACGTTCGCTGCCGGCGTTCGCCGCTTTGGCTGAGACCTATCGCCAAGACGATTGAGTCGGCGTGGCTAGGACGTGTATTTCTGCAGGTAATCGATGATTTCCTGTCGAGAATGCAGACCGGTTTTGGAATAGATGCGCTTGATGTGCGCGTGAGCGGTGCCTGCGGTGATATAGAGCTCATCGGCGACCCGTTGTTGCGTGAAACCGAGCGCGTAGAGGGCGAGCACTTCAATTTCGCGTTCGGATAACAAGAACTGCTTGCCCATTTCTTCGGCGTTGTGTTGCATGGAGGCTTGACGTATTCCGGCGAGATTTTCGTTACCATCAAGCCCCATGAGCTTTTGCAGGGTTGTCCGTTTTTCTGTTGCCACGTCCTCGGCTTCTTCTTGTCCTCGCTTGGAGATGCCGATGAACTGCACGAAGACAACCTGTGCTGAAAAGATGAGAAGTCCGGCGATAAGGACAATCATGAGGGAATCGTTAGTGCTGACGGGATAGAGCTTCATAAGTGCGATGCGGGCGACCGCGCGTGCGCCGAGCCACACAATCCACCCGGTTATGGCGTAGTAGTAGGGGCAGCGCCAACCATAACTCATGAAGGCGATAACGATATACCAGGTGAATCCCACCATAACTGCATTGAGTGTCGTGGTGAAAATAGCTCCGAATTCAAGATTTCCCGGGATAGCCGCATAGAGGAAAAGTGCTCCGAAGGCGAGAACCTGCATGAGCACCCAAATGCCGATGGTCATAGTGTTGTGCTTGCCTCGCAGCATACGAGCGGTTATCACCACGCAAATCGTCATGGTCAAAACCCCGTAGGCAAGGCGAGTGGGGGGTGTGAATACGATAGCCGATCCATTGGGGTATCCGCGCAAAAGACCGATTACGAGGGAAAGAAAGCCAATACCAACAGCGGTAGCGGTCAGAAACATTTTGTTCGATAACATCGTTTTCGCGAAGCCAAAATAATCATTATCCTGGGTAGGCGATTTTATCTTGAAAGGTTGAGTTTGCGTTCGTGCCCAAATCATGCAAGGAAATTGAAGCAGCGCCAAAATACCCGCAATCAAATTGCTTGCACCGTCTGGCAACAGGGAACAAATATAGATTTCGATTTCGCTGAAGAAGAGCGCTGAAAATACGAAGACAGCAGCGGTTGAAGTGTTTGATCCGCGAGCACGCCTGAGCCAATAAAACATTGCTCCAGAGGCGGTGAGGGTGATGAATATGCTCAAAGCGAGGCGAAGGCCATCGTTGTAGTAGCCAACGAAATTCATGATGGCTAGCATGAAAAGGGTGACGACTTCCGCAGCGACGCACGCCCGCATGAGGCGATTAACCCGTTGTTTGTTGAGATAGCTGTTTTTTGCGACAAGAGCGATAAGGAGTAGCCCTAGAATAGCCAAAGCTACCAGCATACTGCCATCGGTGAAGATGCCTTCATCGGTTTGGTTGTAGCTTCCATAGCTTGCAACGATTAATCCGGCACGTCCAACGGTGAGACCGAGAATGCAGGGCCAAAGGGGTCGGTACGTTTTAAGGTAATCACTAAAAGTTTCTTTTAAAGAATCTTTTGCTTGCGCAGGTGTGGCAGTCGATGACTCCGATGACAAATGATCCCCCTTGTAGTGCAGTATCGGCATAATAGTTCGCTGATTTTCTCGTGCTTCTCAAAAGGAATCTTTCCGGAATCCTTTTCAAATATGTCCTATTGTATCCGCTTTTCCTTGTCAGGGTAACAATTCAAGAAAAAATAATCGCATCAAGTACTGTTGCGGCAAGGTGAAGTTAAGCGTAGAGACCTTCATTTCGCCTTGTTTGTTCTAGCCGTGATTGTTTGTCGGCTTGCATTATAGGACGCTCTTAGTAAAAAAAGAAAGGGCGCAAGGCGATTTACCCCGAAAGAGGGGATACCCCCGAAAGCCGTTCGGGCATGATTGATGCAACACATGAGGAATTTCAAGGGAGAAATGCTATGAAAGAAGACGTAGCGAATACACCGCGAGACCCGATGGATACGGTAGCTGAGACGGCGGCGGGCGAGAGCGCCGAGGGGCTTTCTTCTGAAGGAGAAACCCTGTTGGTTGCCGAAGGGGGAGTGGGTGAGGTCTCGTCGGAACAGCGCGCGGCAGACGAGGCGCAAGCCGAACACGATGCGCTCGTTGCCGTATTCGACGATGTGCGTACTTGTTCGGAAAACAGCACATTGGTCGAACCGAGCCGCTGGGATGAAATCGGGCTGGTGCCCGACCATATGACTGCCGACGATTTTGAGATGTTCGTTTATGAGTATCTCGAAGATTTTCTTGCAGAAGAGGCACAGGCTGTCGCTTGCATACCCGAAACGGAAAAACCTACCTATCGCACAGCTTCGCGTGCCGTAGGCGTTCCGTTGCCGCCGGAAGCAAAATCCGGTCTTGAGACAGATGATGCGAGCGATGCTGTGCTTGAAAACAGCGCGCCGGAAGATCCAAAGGCGTCTGAGTTTGAGGCGTTCCCCTCTGAAGCGAGTGGAGCCAACACCCCAAGTGAAAAGTATGTGCGAGAAGCCGTCGATTCACTCGATCCCGCAGTTCCCGTGCTTTCGAAAAGCGGAAAAATCATGATTGTCGATGGCGAGCCGATGTTTGTGGAAGACGAAGAAGAGCCTCCCTGTCAAAATGCGCCCATTCGCTGTGAGGGTATCGCTGTTTTGCAGGGGCAGCATAGCTATTATTTGTATTCGCGCGACTACATGACCGACAACTATGCGCACTGGTCCTACTTGGCACATGAAGACGATGCTGTCGTTTCTCTTGTTGATTGTGCGCGCGAAGAGTCGCGTGTCTATCCGCGACCGATGCCGGCCGAATCGCTCAAAAATCCGCCCTTTAATATGGATGATGAGCAGATTGCAGAGGCGTGGACGATCATCGAGGAATCGGGAGATTTTCCCGACATGGAAGCAGTGAGCGCCTCTAACGATGAGGTATATTATTTTTCGACGAAGTATATCAGCCGAGCCTATGCTCAATCTTTAGCTGAGTGGGCTTCGGTCGAACGTCAAATGAATATGTAGGAGGAATTTGCATGAGTGAAGGACGCAACGTTTATAAAGATGTCGCAGATCGTGCGGTTATCCGTACTGCCGATGTGTATCAAAACGAGGTCGAAGCGGGCGTCGTCGGTTATTCGGAAACGCTGCTGGAAGTCGTGGCGAATTTTAAAAACAGTGGAGCACCAGAGGGATTCAATGCGCAATGTATGGTGGGTAAATCGAAGCGTGGTGAAGTCGCTTTGCGCCTTTTTGCCGTTATCGATCCAGCAACGGAAACGTTTATGCAGGTGGGTTTCAAGTCGCGTGGATGCTTGGCCATGACGGCCTGCGCTTCTGCAATCTGTACGATAATTGAAGGCAAGACGTTTGACGAAGCGCTCGCCATTACGCCGGAATATTTGCGCGACGCACTTGATGGGGTTCCTTCGGATAAGATATACACCACCTATTTTGCGACGGAAGGCATTCGGGCGCTTATTGGAGATTACCTGATCGACCAGGGTGCGACCATCGATGATCTCAATGGGCGGGTTGTCTGTGAAACCTCAGGTATAGCCTGCCTTTTGTGTGAACACTGCAGCTTACGTACTGCCCGTATCGAGCTGCAATTCGGTTGATGTGCAGTTGAGTTTGAGCGCTGGTGTCTATGTACTTTTCGTCACACGAGGTTAACGGTTCCGGTAGGTAAAATGCTATCGGCTATACTATGATGTGTTCACGATTGAGTATCTCGAATGGGCTCGGGCGGCGTCATGTTTCGAACCTGGTCAGGTCCGGAAGGAAGCAGCCATAAGGAACCGCTGACGAGCGCCCCTGCCTATTCGGGATACTTCTCTTTATGTAGACAGGGTGTTATGGATATTATTCAGTTCTTCATCAACCTTTTAAGCGATCCTCGCACTGCTATTGCGGGATGGATAGTGGCCTTAGGCCCGATTTGGGTGTACTCACCGTTGTTTCTCATCGTTTTTTGCGAAACCGGATTGGTGTTCACCCCTTTTTTGCCTGGTGATTCGCTGCTGTTTGCTGCTGGTGTTTTCTGTGCCGATGGTGGCGGACTCAATATTATTGCCACGTTGATCATGTTTTATGCGGCAGCTATTTTAGGCAATACTTCCAATTATTTTATCGGCCGTGCGTTCGGTCATGCCATCATCGATTCGGGTAAGGTTAAGGCGCTCACGCCTGAGCGTATTGCGAAGACGGAAGGCTTTTTTGCGAAGTGGGGTGGACTTACCATCGTTGTCACACGCTTCATGCCGTTTTTCCGTACCTTTGCACCCTTCATTGCGGGCACGAGTCACATGCATTTCGGCAAGTTTACGCTGTATAACTGCCTCGGTGGTATTTCATGGGTAAGCGTATTCGTGCTGGTTGGATTTTTCTTCGGGGGTATTCCCTTCGTACAGCAGCATTTCGAGTGGATTGTCGTTGCTATCGTAGGGGTTTCTGTTGCGCCGGCCATCATCGGTCTATTGAAGGCAAAATTCGGTAAGAAAAAAACGACGGAAAAGTAGGCGACCTGCATGTCAGAAGCGCTATATCGCACATATCGACCGCAAACTTTTGCCGATGTCGTAGGTCAAGATCACATTGCACGCACGATTCGCAACGCTATCGAGCAGGATAAAGTGAGTCATGCGTATCTGTTCTGCGGACCGCGTGGTACGGGTAAGACCACGACGGCGCGGCTTTTGGCAAAGGCGCTTTTGTGTGAAAACGGGCCTACGCCGGATCCCGATGGCACCTGTGCTGCTTGCCATGAAATCGCCGAGGGAGTTCATCCCGATGTTTACGAACTCGATGCGGCAAGTCGTACCGGCGTTGAAAACGTGCGTGAGGAAATTATCGGACGGGTACAGTTCGCTCCTACGCGTGGTCGCTATAAGGTTTACATCATCGACGAAGTTCATATGCTTTCTACGGCGGCATTCAATGCGCTGCTGAAAACATTGGAAGAGCCGCCGTCGCACGTGGTTTTCATTTTGTGCACCACCGATCCGCAGAAGGTTCCCGAAACCATCCATTCGCGTTGTCAGCGCTTCGATTTTCGTCGCATCGCGGCTGATGCAATCGTTGCTCGCTTAGGGGCGATTTGCGTTTCCGAAGAGGTGGAATTTGAAGGGGAAGCCCTCGACCTGATAGCGCACAGAGCCGAAGGCGGTATGCGCAACGCTTTAACGGCACTCGAGCAGGTTATTGCCTTCGGTGAAGGTAAGGTGACGCTCGCTAGCGCTGAAAGTATGTTGGGCTCGCTTGATTGCGACGATATGGCTGAAATCGTAATGGATATCGGTCAACGGAATATTGCGGCATGTTTTTCATGGACAGCCAAATACATTGAAACCGGTGCCGATCTGGCTCATTTCACGCACGATTTAGCTGAACACGTGCGCAATATGTACGTGCTTAGCTTGGCGGGTGATGATGTCGTGCTCGAAGTTAGCGAGGCGACACGCCGTGAAATGGTGCATGAACTTGAATTTTTTGGACCCGAGCGCCTGGCTAACCTTCTGAGTGTTTTGGGGGATTTGTTGGCGGAATTGCGTCAGTCGACGAATTCTCGCTTGAGTTTTGAAATTGCTTTGACCCGCATGGTTCGTCCCGATTCGGACATAACGCTCACTGCGCTTGCCGAGCGTATAGAAGCACTCGAGGCGGGGCATTCGGCTGTTGCTCAGATTGTGCCGGTGGCTGCCCCTCATGACCCAATTGGCGCGTATGTCCCGGTGGCTGCCGATCAGAGGGAGGCGCAGCCGGCTGCGCCGATGCCGCCGCAACCTGTCGTCGCATCTGAACCGTTGCGGACAGAACAACCCGTGGCGCTTTCTTCGGGCGTCGATGCTTCTTCGGTGACGGCTTCTTTGAAACACCCCGCGGCATTGCAGCGTATTTGGCAAAGCGCTTTGACTGAACTTAAAAAAACAAAACCTGCGTATGGCGTGATGTTTTTAAATACTAAAGTGTCGTTTGACGAGGCCGACCAGGGCATCGTTATCGCTTTTTCCGCGGAGAACAGCTTTGCGTTTCTCACGGTGAAAAAACCTGACATCAGGGAAGAGTTGGCGCGTACGTTGCATCATGCGGCGGGTGGACCGGTTGCTTTTCGCTTTATTCAGGATGGCCAGCCCTCATCACCGACGGCGGGTCATGATCCCGCGTTCTCCGGAGCCGCATCTTGCCCGAGTGCTCCTCCTGCGGCATCTCGTCCTCGGTCAACGCCAGTGCCGGTAAGCCAACCCCTTCCGTCGGTACCGGTTTCTGAACCCGAGCCTGACTTCGATTCGGTTCCTCTTGATATGTATGATGACGTCATGCCACAGGGCGAGGAGATGCCTGTGGTGCACGTGCAACCACCTGCTCAGCCCCTACCGAAGGCGTCTGTTTCGGCTGAGCCGGCTTCCGCGGCCTCTCCAGATTTTCCGTTGGCGGATTCTGCCGACGACCAGGAGGAAGATATTGCCGCCCTGCTTGCTGCAAGCTTCGGCTCCGGGGTGGTTATCGAAGAGATTGGTGAAGGCCGCTAGGCGCTCCACTATTCACTGTTGAAATAGTTTACGATCGAGCATTTGAAGGAGAATTTCATGGATATGAAGCAGATGATGCGACAAGCGCAAAAAATGCAAGCTGAACTGGCAAAGGCTCAAGACGAAATCAAGGATATGACGTTTGAGGCCACTGCTGGTGGCGGCATGGTTAAGGCGGTTGCGCTGGGGGATATGACCATCCAAAGCATCGCGATCGATCCAGAGGCTATCGATCCCGAAGATGCTGAAATGCTGCAAGACATGGTGTGTGCCGCAGTGAACGAAGCGTTGCGCGGCGTGGGCGAAATCGGTTCGCAGCGCATCTCTTCAGCTACGGGTGGTATGAATATTCCCGGTCTGATGTAGCTGCGGAACTTGTTGCCGTGAACCCAGCACCTTCCATACAAAAGTTGCTTGATGAACTGGAGCGTCTGCCGGGCATTGGTCCGAAGTCGGCGCAGCGCATTGCGTATTGGCTGCTCAATACTGAAAACGAGACGGCTCTGCGCCTTTCTGAAGCTATCGTCGAGGTGAAGGAAACCGTGCATTTTTGTACGCGTTGCTACAACTATGCCGAAGCTGATCTGTGCGATATCTGCGCATCGCCCAAACGGGACACGCAGATGATCTGCGTGGTGAGCGAGCCACGGGATATTCCCCCCATGGAGCGCACCGCGGTGTTTTCGGGTACGTATCATGTGTTGGGTGGGGCGCTTTCTCCGATGGATGGAATCGGCCCCGATGATCTGCACATCGTTGAACTGATGCAGCGTTTAGGCACTGAAGAGGTGCGCGAGGTGTTGCTGGCGACCAATCCCAATGTCGAAGGGGAAACAACGGCAGCCTATCTGGCCCGTTTGATAAAGCCTCTCGGCATCGAAGTAACGCGCCTGGCCAGCGGTTTGCCTGTGGGGGGCGATTTAGAGTTTGCCGATGAAGTGACGCTCGGCCGTGCCATCGAAAGCCGCCGTACCCTCTAACCCCCTTCAACTGTCTATCGGGGCACGCAGCCGGGTTGAAGACGATATGAGCAGAACATCGTGAGCCCCTGCTTCATGTCGATTTATTTTTCGTGGGTCGGGGCCGATAATGGTCTTACCTGAAAACCGGCAACCGGCCAGGTTGCCACAGACATGAGAGGGGCTCGCAATGAATTATACTACCTCAATTGGTCTCGATGTACATGCACGCTCCATAACCGCCGTCGCATTCAACCCGCT
>JAVWCK010000038.1:0-11735 GCA_036649035.1 Raoultibacter sp. | reverse complement strand
TCAACGATGATTTCGAGGTGCAATTCGCCCATGCCCGCGATGATGGTCTGACCGGTTTCCTGGTTCGTGGTAACGCGGAACGTCGGATCCTCTTCAGCCAATTTCTGCAAAGCAACGCCGAGTTTTTCCTGTTCAGCCTTGGTCTTGGGTTCGATCGCGATATCGATAACCGGATCGGGGAAGTCCATGGATTCCAAGATGATCGGTGATTTTTCGTCACACAGGGTATCACCGGTCGTGGTAGCTTTCAAACCAACCGCAGCGCAAATGTCGCCCGCAGCGCAGGTATCGATATCCACACGGTTGTTAGAGTGCATTTCCAGCAAGCGACCGATGCGCTCTTTTTTGCCCTTCGTTGCATTGATGACGTAAGAACCTGCATCAAGCGTGCCCGAATAGACACGGAAGTAGGTCAGCTTACCAACAAACGGGTCGGTCATGATCTTGAATGCCAGCGCAGCAAACGGAGCCTTCACGTCGGAAGGACGTTCGTCGGATTCGCCGGTATCGGGGTTGATGCCTTGGATGGCGGGAACCTCAAGCGGGCTCGGCAGGTAATCGACAACGGCGTCGAGCAATTCCTGAACACCCTTGTTCTTGTAAGAAGAGCCGCAGAAGACCGGGTTGAGTTCGCAGGCGATGGTGCCCTTGCGAATCGCAGCCTTGAGTTCTTCAACGCTTACTTCTTCTTCCATGAGAACTTTATCCATCAAAGCTTCGTCGCTATCGGCAGCAGCCTCCAAAAGTTCCTGGTGGCGCATTGCTGCCTCTTCGGCGAATTCAGCCGGAATGGCATCCATCGGTTCGGGGTAGGTCATACCCTTTTCGTCAGCTTTGAAGTCCCATGCCGTCATGGTAACGAGGTCGACGAGACCCCAGAAGTTATCCTCAGCACCCATGGGCAGCTGAGCCGCGATGGCGGGAGCACCCAGACGGTCTTTCATGGTGTCGATGGCATAGAAGAAGTCTGCACCAACGCGATCGTACTTGTTGATATAGGCGATACGGGGAACGTTGTAGCGATGGGCCTGACGCCAAACGGTTTCAGACTGAGGTTGCACGCCGGCGACGGCGTCGAACACGGCAACCGTGCCATCGAGAACACGCAGCGAACGCTCGACTTCAGCGGTGAAGTCGACGTGACCGGGGGTGTCGATGATCTGAATGCGGTAGTTGACGTTATCTTTATCCCAGAAACAAGTGGTAGCGGCCGACGTGATAGTCACGCCACGTTCCTGTTCCTGAACCATCCAGTCCATGGTGGCAGCGCCGTCATGAACCTCACCGATTTTATGGGTCTTACCGGTGTAATAGAGGATGCGTTCAGTCGTAGTCGTTTTGCCCGCATCGATGTGAGCCATGATGCCGATATTACGCGTGTTTGTTAAGGGTGTACTAGACATGTGTTATGACCACCCCTCCCCTACCAGCGATAGTGCGAGAACGCACGGTTTGATTCGGCCATCTTGTAGAGATCCTCTCGCTTTTTCACGGAAGCGCCGGTGTTTTCGGCGGCATCCATGATTTCGCCCGCGAGGCGTTCTCTCATGGTGTGCTCTTTGCGACCGCGGGAATAATCGACCATCCAACGGATAGCGAGCGTGGTGGCACGACGAGAATTGACTTCCATCGGCACCTGATAGGTGGCGCCACCGACACGCTTGGGCTTAACTTCGAGCGTGGGGCGAACGTTGTCCATGGCCTTTTTGAAGACGGTCAGGGCATCCTGCTCGGTTTTCGCGGCAACGATGTCGAAAGCACCATAAACGATACCTTCAGCAACGGACTTTTTGCCGTCGAGTAAAACTTTGTTGATCAGCTGAGTGACCAAACGATTGTTGTACGTTGCGTCCGGCGCTACTTCACGGCGGACTGCTGCTGCACGACGCGGCATAAATTTCTCCTTAACATTGTGCGCACTTCGAGGTATAAACCCATTAGGTTGTGGTGGTTTTCCACACACAAGACCCGTGCGACTTACTCATACTTATTTCTTAGGCTTTTTTGCACCATAACGGCTACGAGCCTGGGCGCGATTATCGACGGCGGCGCAGTCGAGCGCAGCGCGAATAACCTTATAGCGAACACCGGGGAGGTCCTTAACACGACCGCCGCGGATGAGCACCATGGAGTGCTCTTGCAGGTTGTGGCCGATTCCAGGAATGTAGGCGGTCACTTCCATGCCATTTACCAAACGGACACGGCACACTTTGCGCAATGCGGAGTTCGGTTTCTTCGGGGTGGTGGTATACACGCGAGTGCACACACCACGCTTCTGCGGGTTGCCTTTCAGTGCCGGTGTTTTCTTCTTGTCGACCGACTGCTTGCGGCCCTTGCGGACCAACTGGTTGATTGTAGGCAAGTCTTTCTCCTATCCATCTTCTCTTGACGCTGCTCGAATCAAAACTCGAGAAACCATCGTGCTTTTCCCGAGTGCGTTCAGCTGTTACGCACGCGGACAAACATCCCTTATGGGACGCGAAGGAGAACTCTACCATCGAGGAAAAAAGCTGTCAAACGCCACGCATCCGGGTGTATCTATCGCTTCACAACTTGTTTTCGCAGGTGAAATGCGTGATGTAAGCATCTCGCTCCACGAATCGAACTTTCTCGAAGTATTTTGAACCGCACCAAACCCCTTACAACTCCACCTTTATGCGAAAAGCAGGGGGTAAAAAACCGACAGCATCCATGAGCGCACCGCACAAAACCGGCAAAACACGCAACCGGCCAAGCAGGGTAAATAAAATCGCCCCGCTGGCGGGTCCAGCAGGGCGAAAGGAGAGCATCTGCTCAATCGGGGGAAAGAGCAGACACAGGCGCACACGGCAAAGTGCGGGGGCCTTATGTTAAAGGGCGGCTGTCTTCACGCCTTCGAGGTAACCTTCTTGTGCAGCTATAACGGCACGTTCCCGAGCAGCTGTTTTTTGCTTAAGCGCTTCGGAAACGGAAATCAGCTCGGTTGCTGCATCTAGTTTGCAATTTCTAAAATACACCACCCAGTTCACTGCGAGGCATGCGAGGTTGAGAACGTAGACGATGAGCACCCAGTTTATAGAACCCCCGACAAACTTCGCGGCGATGCCCACCAAGTAGCCAAACGTTATCAAGGCGAGAAACTGCCAACTTGAACCCTGAGCTGTACCCGATCGATAGCTTTTATACGCGTTGATAGGCCATGAGAGTCCGAAACAGATCAACATAATCGCTTCCAGAAGTGCCGCCATACGAAAAACCATCTCCTTGCGCCCCAAGACGCCTCTTGTTCCTTGCTTCATCTGGTAATACGCTTAGGCTACTCCCCCTGAAAGATACTGTCTAATATATTGATTGTATTAAATTGATAATATGTATATTATGATTAATCAAAAGAAAGGGATCGGTATGGAACTTCTCCAATTGCGCTATTTTGCCGAAGTAGCAAACAGCGAACATGTTACCAAAAGCGCGAAAAAGCTTCATATCGCACAACCTGCCCTTACGCAATCCCTCCACCGCCTTGAGAACGAACTCGGCGTAAAGCTTTTCGAACACACCGGACGCAACATCCGCATCTCCCCTGCCGGAACATACCTCAAAGAACGCATCAAGCCCGCACTCGCAACCCTTGACGCAATCCCCGAGGAACTTGCCGCTTTTTCGGCGCAGGAAGATCGCACCATTCGCCTCAACATCCGCGCAGCATCAGGCGTGGTGATCGATGCGATTTCCCGTTACAGCACGCAAAACCCCACCACCCGCTTTCAGATAAGTCAAAACGAAACGGAAGAAACTTGCGATATCGACGTGAAAACACTTTTCCCCACCGGAATCGCGCGCAAATCCTCTCTTCCTCGCATTCGCAGAATCGATGAAAACACCTTGGCCTGCAGCGAATGGATAGACCTTGCCGTACCCCAGGATTCCCCACACCCCTCAACGGGTGTTGCCCTTTCTCAGCTTGCCGATGAAAACTTCATCTGCCTGGCCGGTTCGCACCGATTCCGGGAGATTTGCGATACCCTGTGCGCTCAACACGGGTTTACCCAACGCATAACCTTCGAAAGCGACAATCCCTCAGTGGTGACGAAAATGATAGGCCTTGGTCTTGGGGTCGGATTCTGGCCCGAGCACAGTTGGAGCGACCTTCATGAAAGCAACGCGCGCCTCGTACGCTTGCAGGAAGCCAATTTTGAGAGAACCATCGTCGTTTCGCTTCATAAAGAAAAGGCACCCGCCCAAGCAGATGCCTTCTTTCGCTTCTTTGTGACCTACCTTGAAGAACTCTGGAATTCCTAGGCGCTCAGTATCGGAGCCGCGACCTGCTTCTTGCGGCTGAGAACCCCCGGCATCCAGGTGCCTCCCGGCTGACAGGTGATGCCAAAAACGCGTTCGACTATTGAAGGGTTGCCTTCCACCAAAAACTGACTGCCCTCGGCGATGATGTCGGTGACCAACAGCAAAGCGAATTCGTAGCCGTTATCAGCAATGAGCGAACGCAGGTGAGAGCGCATCTCGTCTTCGCGCGCCATAACGCCTGCCAGGTTCACCGTTTCGCGCTGAGCGATAAGTACGGTGGCGTCACCGACTTTGAATTCCTTGGAATCGGCACATACCAATTCATCGATATCCATTTCATCTTCGCACCCGCGGCATTGAAAAATACTCAAACCGTACTCGGTCGCGTCGACTCCGAGAAGATCGGAAAGATAGGCGATTTGATCGCGATCAACCGCTGTGGTGGTGGGAGATTTCGTGATGACGGTATCGGTCAGAATAGCCGAAAGCAACACGGCTCCGATTTCCTTACTGAGAGCCACGTTGCACAAGCGAAACATCACCGTAACGATAGTCGCCGTGGAACCCCAGGGCATATTGATGAACTGGATGGGATTGTTCGTCGTGATACTGCCGATACGATGGTGATCGATAACGCCCAACAGATCAGCATCCGACAAACCATCGACCGCCTGCTGTGCTTCGTTGTGATCCACCAGTACGATTTTTTGACCCGCCTGCACGCTCTGAATCAGCTCGGGCTCCGCAAACCCGTTTTCCTCAAGCACTTTAGCGCTTTCGGCAGGTAAAGGACCGAGACGAACCGGTCGGTAAACCACCTCTTCGACCTGTTTGCCCTCTTCGACCTCTCGACTATGCAGGGCATTTTTTAGATAGGCGTAGGCCACAGCCGACGCGATAGAGTCATTATCTGGATTCTTGTGCCCGACAACGAAGACGGATTCACTCATATGCGCACTTCCTTCTGCCTTTTTCTTATTCACCTTGACGTGAATATATTCGCACGCCACGTGATTTTTCATTCGTATTGTATCGTGGAGGGTGCCGTTTGCTCGGTCGAATGTGTACATCAGCATAATGTCTGCATGGCTGCGCGTTTTCGAGTAGGATGTGCGCAGAGAAAATTTATACCCGGGAGGAACTATGGGAACAACAGGTATTCGCGACATCATCGGGCCGATCATGGTCGGCCCCTCCAGCTCCCACACCGCGGGAGCTTTGCGTCTCGCAGCCATGGCACGCACCCTCTGCGGAGACGCGCCCCGTGCGGTAACATTCAAACTGTACGGGTCGTTTGCCCACACGTACGTCGGCCATGGCACCGACAAGGCACTTGTCGCCGGCATGCTGGGATTGGCAACCGATGACCTGCGCATCCGCAATTCCTTTAAGCTGGCTCGCGAAGCGGGTCTGGAAGTTGCGTTCACCCCCTTGCCCACCGTCGCCAGCGAGCATTCCAACACCGTAGAAATGGATATAACCGATGCCGCCGGCACGATAATGAACGTCCGAGGCATCAGTGTTGGTGGCGGGGCAGCCGTCATCGATCGCATCGACGGCGTTGAAGTATCCATAACCGGCACTCACAATTCCATCGTCATCAAACAGACCGACGAGAAGGGTGTGCTTGCCCACATAGCAGGGTGCATCAGGGATTTCGATGTAAATATCGCCACAGCGCGCATGTACCGCGAACGCCGAGGAGACACCGCCTATACCATCATGGAAACCGATGAGGCAATTGGGGAAGAACTTAAAGAAGCGATCGAGAAAAGCCCCGCTATTGCCGACGTGCGCATCATCGCAATCGAAGGAGCGAAGCATCGTCGCAATAGCGATGCCCCCACAGAGAACCAAAAGGGCGGTGAATCGTTTTTTTCCGATGCCGAAGAAGCGCAGAACGCTTTCGATGCCCTTGATTTCACAAGCGGATCGCAGCTGCTCGATCGCTGCCACCAACGCAACTGCGCGATTTCGGAGGTATTTCATAACCGAGAAATCGCCTTGCAGGAAAGCAGGGAAATCCCTGCCGATATCGATGAATACCTTGCCCGTGCGCTCGACGTTATGAGAAAAGCAACCCAGGATCCCCTTGTTGACCCCCAGCCTTCAATGGGTGGGCTCATCGGAGGAGAAGCGCGGCGTCTTCACGACGCGACGGCCGACGGGCATACGGTATGCTCGGGTCAGCTGGGACGAGCGACCCTCTACGCGATGGCTGCACTCGAGACCAATGCCTCCATGGGTCGCATCGTTGCCGCACCGACCGCCGGGTCATCCGGAGTGATTCCCGCAGTGCTGTTTTCGCTGCAAGAAGAACGAGGATTCGATGATGAAGCGCTTCGAAAAGCGCTTTCCAACGCGGCGGCCATCGGTTACTTGATAGCCCGCAACGCCACTGTGTCGGGTGCCGAAGGCGGCTGTCAAGCCGAAATCGGTGCAGCAGCTGCCATGGCGGCAAGCGCCGCTACCGAACTGGCCGGGGGAACTCCTGAGCAGTGTCTGACCGCGGCAAGCAACGCCATCACTAACATGCTGGGATTGGTGTGCGACCCTATCGCCGGATTGGTTGAAGCTCCCTGCCAACAGCGTAACGCAGCCGGAGCAGCAACTGCCTTGGTCAGCGCACAGGTTGCCCTTGCGGGAATCAACAACCTGGTCGACTTCGACCAAACCGTCGATGCGCTCTATGCGGTCGGTCGTGCACTGCCCCTCGAGCTGCGCGAAACCGCCCTTGGCGGCATGGCTGCCACCCCTGCGGCCTGCGCTTTCTGCGAGGGGTGCCGCTAGCTATCGAGCCGTATGATGGGGGCGTAGTCCTTCAGCAGCTTCTTCGTCTGACCGGTTTTAGCAAAGCGGATATGAAGGGTATCGCCATCGATTTTGACCACCTTGCCGCGCCCAAATATTTTGTGATCAACGCTATCCCCCACAGTAAACGTCATGCCCGCCGCAGCCTTCTTCCCCACTTCCGGGCGGGTGATTTGCTCAAAACTGCGGCTGGTACCGCCCGAAGCGCTCGACTTGCCGAAAACACGGCCGCCACCCGCTTCGGTGCCCGAACCCGCAATACCCTTGCGGCTTCCCCGTTTTTCCCATCCGGTTCCCGAAAAACCCGCACTGCCCAAACCGCTGGTTTGACGCAGGTTGGAAGGGATTTCAGCAATAAAACGCGACGTGGGATTGGCCGATGTTTGTCCAAAAAGCTGGCGGGTTGTGGCGCAGGTCAGGTAGAGGCGCTTGCGAGCCCGCGTTATGGCCACGTAGGCAAGACGACGCTCCTCTTCAATGCCCGCCGCATCGTTTATCGAATTGGTGTGAGGGAACAAGCTTTCTTCCATCCCCGCCACAAATACGCAATCGAATTCCAAACCCTTCGACGAATGCACCGTCATCATCGTGACGGCGGCACCCCCTTCATCGACCGAATCGAGGTCGGTGCGCAACGTAACCCATTCAATGAAATCTGCGAGTGAATCGGCAAACAACTCACGCACGGGAGGCTCTTCGGCAGCACCCTGCGCAAACAAGCTATCCATGGGCGCATCGGTCAAGCCGAAACTACCTTCACCGACCGCCGGAGCCGCATATTGAGCATCCTGTTCGTCGTGCGTTTGCGTGTATTCATCGACAACTCCCAAGAGTTCCTTGATGTTTTCGACACGACCTCGCGCCTCGTCGGTATCTTCGGCTTCATAGGCTTTGATGATGCCACTCTTTTCGATGATCGCCTCGATCACCCGGCGCAGATCGCCGCCGTAGGTGCTCGCCTCTTTGAGCAACTCGACAAATTCGCCAATCGCCTTGCGCGATGCGGGTCGCAAGGCATCATCGGCAACCCCCAATTCGGCAGCTTGCAAAAAGGTTAGATTCTCGTTGCGCGCCACGATTTCAAGCTTTTCGATGCTGGATTTGCCGACACCTCGACGCGGCACGTTGATGACGCGCTTGGCGGCGATATCGTCGGCAGGATTGACCACCAGCGTCAAATACGCCATGACATCTCTAATTTCGGCACGTTCGAAAAAGCGGGTACCGCCGACAATTTTATAGGGAACGCCCGCTCGCAAAAACATATCTTCAAGCATGCGACTTTGCGCATTCGTGCGGTAAAACACCGCCATCTGATCGTGGGATATGCCCGCGCTGCACTGACGTTCTATCTCTCCGGCTATCCAGCGACCTTCATCGCGTTCGTCGCTTGCCATGTAGACAGAAATTTGCGCGCCCGCTTCGGAGTCCGTGAAAAGTTTTTTCGCCTTGCGATGCTGGTTGTTGGTGATAACCGCATTCGCCGCCGCCAAGATATTGCCGCAACTGCGATAGTTTTGTTCAAGCTTGACCACGCGTGCCTGCGGATAGTCGCTTTCAAATTCAAGGATATTGCGAATATCGGCTCCACGCCACGAATAAATGCTCTGATCATCGTCGCCTACGACCATGATATTTTTACTTTTTTCAGCCAGCAGCCCCGTGATGGTGTATTGAGCGTGGTTGGTATCCTGGTATTCGTCCACCAGGAGGTAGCGAAAACGATTCTGGTAGGCTTCGAGTACCTCGGGGTGATTATGGAGCAGCAGATAGGCATAGAGCAGCAGATCATCAAAATCGAAGGCGTTTGCAGCCTTCAAACGCTCCTGCAAGCGAGTGTAGATACGCGCCGCGACCTTGCCGACCGGATCGTTTGCCTGTTCCTCAAAATTACCGGGAACAATCAATTCGTTTTTCGCCGTGGAAATGCGTCCGCGCAGGGTCTGAATAGGCCAGCGCTTGGGATCGAGATCGAACTCGGCCATGATTTCTTTGACAAGTCGCTTGGAGTCGTCGTCGTCATAAATGGTGAAATTCTTCGTGAAACCAAGGCGTTCGGCATCGGCACGCAACATACGCACGCACATGCTATGAAACGTCGAAACCCACATGCCCCGAGAAGACGACCCCACCAAAGCACCCAAACGCTCGCGCATTTCAGCGGCGGCTTTGTTCGTGAACGTGATGGCAAGGATCTCCCACGGCGCCACCCCTAAATCATCGATCAGGTGAGCGATGCGATAGGTGAGCACGCGGGTTTTTCCCGATCCAGCGCCCGCAAGTACCAAAAGGGGGCCATCGGTGCACAGGACTGCTTCACGTTGCGGAGCATTCAAAGAATCAATATCGATTGGCATGCAGATACTACTTTCTTAAATAATTTTCTTACCGAATACTGCCGCGATTTCGCGCAGCTGTTCCACCAAATCAGCGAATTGATCAAGCGTTAATTGTTGCGGTCCATCAGAGAGCGCCGCCGCAGGATTGGGATGCACTTCAATCATGATCGAGTCACACCCCACCGCAACCGCAGCTTTTGCAAGAGCAGGCACCAAATCGCGGGCACCGGCAGGATGCGACACATCGACACAGACCGGAAACAAACTTTGCTTGTGAACAACTGGAACCGCCGAAATATCAAGCGTGAAACGCGTCGCCGTTTCGAAAGTGCGCAGCCCCCGCTCGCAGAGCACGACGTTATCGTTGCCGTTCATGGTGATGTAATCAGTCGCGGCCAGCCATTCAGAAATCGTTGCCGCCATACCCCGTTTAAACAACACCATCTTGTGCGAACAGGCCGTAATATCGCCGACGTTTTTCAAGAGCGAAAAGTTTGCCATGTTGCGAGTACCAATCTGGAGTCCATCCGCATAGGAATGAACAAGCTCGCAATGGGCAGAATCAACCACTTCCGTTAAGGTTTTGAGACCATAGCGCCCACCGGCTGCCTGCATGATTTGCAGACCCTCTTCGCCCAAGCCCTGAAATGAATGAGGATTGGTGCGAGGCTTGAATGCTCCCCCCCGAATCCAGGTGAGACCCAGCGAAGCAACACACTCGGCAACCTGATTGAATTGGTCTTCGCTTTCGATGGAGCACGGGCCGGCAAAAAGCGTGATCGCATCGCCGCGCGTACCGTAATCGGGTAGCTTACCGCAAGGCTTTATTTCGCTCATAAGGAGGGAGCCTCCTTCATAACCTTGAGAATACCCTCATAGATTGAACGCAAGTTGTCGTTATACAAAGGGCCCTCATTAAACCCGTAAACCTTTTTGAAAATTTCTTCCTCACGACGGGGATCGTAAAGACCCATATGAGCGACGGGTTTAAGAGCGCGGATAGCAAGTGAATGCTCAGTGCGCTCGTTTAAAAGCGCCACCAATTGCCGGTCGATTTCGTCGATCTGCTCACGATGCTTCTGGATGTGCGCATGCGCAGTATTTTCTTCCAACATCGCTTTTCCTTTCAACCAATCACGATAGCGAGCAAACTTTTCCCGCACAGACAGCAACCGAATCGGTGTATCGGAACCCAAAATTCCTCAAAGTCACCAAGTATTTTACGGTTGTGAAAAAGGACCAGAAGTCACCCACCTGGTTACCATCATAGCAAAAGCAGGGAGCCGATCACGTGCTTTTCAACCGCCACTTCCAAAACTCCTCGGAAATCAAAAGGCCAATCGTAATAGCCCCCATGCCAACAATTGCAAGCGGCGTGATAGCTTCGCCCAAGATCACGTGAGACGCAAGCAAAGACACCGCCGGAAGCAGGTAGATATACGTCGTTGCGGCAACTTCACCAAGCACCCGCATGCCGAAATTATTTGCCACAAAACACAGACACGACGCAAACGCCGCCAAATACAGCATCGGAAAGATAACCTCCGGAGATAGCCACACCGCAAGCGGGGTTCCCACCCGCAGGAAGTCAAAAGTTCCCGAAAACGCAATGAGACAGCACGACGTGATAACACCCCAGAAAAAGATGCGACGCGTGATTGCGATGTCATCTTTCTCAAAGGGCAATTCTTTGATCTTGCGCATGGAAAGCGTGTAAAACGACCAGGAAAGACAGGCGAGCACGGCAAGAAAATCACCACGAAGATCTCCCTGTAATTGCGCGCCGTTTTTCGCCACGCACACCACGCCGAACACCGCAAGCACACCACCCACGAAAAACCACTTGCTCGGACGCTCGCGGTAAAACAACCAGAACACCGCGGCGGTGAAGAGCGGATTGATGCCCGTGATCAACCCGACGTCCGATGCATACGTCAAGGAAACAGCGATATTTTCGAGCGCGAAATAAAACGTAACTCCACCGAGTGCTGCGGCCACGAAAGGAAGCTCACGGCGCCAACCATGAAAACCCAACTTCGCCGAAGGAATCAGCTGCAAGATAAGCCACGCGATGGCAAAGCGTACGATCAACATTTCAAGCGGAGAGACGCCCGCTTCCATGACATATTTCGAAGCCGCAAAGGTTGATCCCCAGACCAGCACCGCGACAGCGACAGCAAAGTGGCCGAAAAGCTTGTTATGTCCCAGTCCCGAAAGCGCGCGTATGCGAGCAGCCATCATAAGGTAGGTACCCCGAAAGCTCGGAGTCTAGAAGATGCCGGCGGCTTTGAGGCCGAAGTAGCCCAA
>JAVWCK010000037.1:0-12173 GCA_036649035.1 Raoultibacter sp. | reverse complement strand
CTGTGTGACGCACCTCAAGGATGCCTACCCTCCCGGGCTTTTCGTCGGGTACTATCAGGAACCGCAGCGCACCGAAGAGGCGGTGGGCGGAGATATCTATAATCTACACGATATGGCATGGCGCGACAGCGATGGGTATTGTTTCTTCGTTGGTCGCGATGATGATGTCATCAAGTGCAGCGGATATCGTATCGGACCCTTCGAGGTGGAAAGCGCTCTTATCGAACACGATGCCGTTGTCGAATGCGCGGTAACCGCCGCCCCTGATCCCATCCGTGGCATGGTGGTCAAGGCGACCGTCGTGCTGGCTCGCGGCTACGAGCCAAGCGATGCGTTGATAAAGGAATTGCAGGTGCATGTAAAAAAGACGACGGCACCGTATAAATATCCCCGCATTGTCGAATTCGTCGACGAACTACCCAAGACTATCGGTGGCAAGATCAAGCGCAAGCTGATTCGCAACAACGATGGGGTAGAGGGCTAGCTTCCTTTCGGCTTGGAAGCGAATAGAGTGATTTTTTCAATAAGGCCTCCTCTTGGAGCATAAATGAAGAACCTTATTTAATGAGGGGCTTACAACGAGCCCCTATTGCGGCTATAATAGCGCGGTTGTGTCTAACGCTGATCACATAAAAGAGTCTTTTTCCGTAGCCTTGCCTATCATGCTGGGTTATGTTGCCATTGGCCTTCCGTGCGGCATCCTTTCTTCTTCAATCGGTTTAGATCCCCTGCAGGTGTTCCTGCTTTCGCTGCTGTTTTATTCGGGAGCGGGACAATTCATGATCCCCAATATGTTTCTTGCGGGATCGCCCCTTGTTTCTATTATCGCCAGTGTTTCGTTGATCAATACGCGCCAAATGCTCTACAGTGCCTCGCTGGCGCAGTTTTGCCAAACAACCCGCAAGCGTCTGTCATTTCTGTTTTCCGCCACAGTCACCGACGAAAGCTATGGCGTTAATATGGCGAAGTTTCAGGCGGGAGAATGGTCGGTCGGGCGTGCCACCATGGTTAACTTGTTTTCTCAAACTTCATGGGCTGCATCAAATGTGCTAGGGGTGGTGATCGGCAATGCGATCAGCGTACCGCTGGCCATCGCTTCGTTTGCGATGACCGCCATTTTCGTGTGCCTGCTCTGTTCGCAAAAGATCTCTTCCGCCAATGTGATAGCCGTTGCGGTGGCGGCGCTGGGTGTATTTACCTGTAAAACCATTGGGCTTGCGGGACCCGCCATTTTAATAGGAGCGCTTGCCGGCGTTATGGCTGCCATGCTCTTTACGTGGGCGAGGCAAAAATGAGTTGGTCAGACTTCCTTATCATCTTTATCTCCTGTGCGATCACGATGTTGATATGCCGTGTGGTGCCCTTATTCTTGCTGAAGGGCAAACAGCTGCCGGAAAATGTCAGCCAGGCGCTAGGGTTTATCCCTCCTGCGGCATTTGCGGCGCTGGTGGCAAACGACCTAATCTTTCCTACGATGTTTGATGCGGGGGTGTGGCCGGCCGCAGTACCCTTGGTGGCGGCAGCGGTGGTTGCGGTGGTTGCGGTGAAGACGAAATCACTGCTTTGGTGCGCTTTGGCCGGGGTGGTGTCGTATTCGCTGCTCATGTTGATCTAGTCGTGAGCATTCTGTGTGAGCGCGCAGAATGTCGCGCTTCACGGGTAAAATGGTACTTGCATCAACCGCAAAGAGAACGTATAATCATCAATCGCGTCTTTAACGGACATATTTGCAATTGGGTAAGTGAACATATAGAAGGACAAGGGATAATGGATATCATTCGCGCTATTGAACAACAGCAAATCAAACAAGACCTCGCGCCATTCAATGTTGGCGACAACGTGAAGGTCCACTATCGCATTACCGAAGGTAACCGTGAGCGTATTCAGGTTTTCCAGGGTGATGTCATTCGTCGTCATGGAGCTTCCAATCGCGAAACATTTACCGTTCGCAAGATTAGCTTTTCCATCGGCGTCGAGCGTACCTTCCCGGTACATTCTCCGAAAATCGACAAGGTAGAAGTGGTGCGTCAGGGCGATGTCGCTCGCGCCAAGCTTTACTATCTGCGTAAAAAGGTCGGTAAAAGCGCAAAAATTAAGGAAAAGGCTTACTAGACCTTATTTCGTTTGTGTGATGAAGGGCTCCCTTTGGGGAGTCCTTTTTTGTATACTGAAGGCATGGATACCCCTCAAACACCGAAAACCGTCGTAGACATCAAGACGCGCCTTCATGCTGCAGACGATGTTGAGTTTGCCGTGCTCGAACGCTCGCTGCGTGCCGACACGCGCAAAGGGGTGCGTGATGCGATCGAGGTGGCGCGTCGGCGGCTGGCGGCGCAGGCGGCGGAGCGAGACCGCCTTGAACGCATGTATAGCTATCAGGCGAAGGTGGCGGGTGGGAAGCTTGCGGTGGGCCTTGATGAGGTTGGAAGGGGACCGGTGGCCGGTCCTTTGACGGTGGGGGCTGTCGTGTTGTCTGAGAGCTCTTATATTGCAGGTTTGAACGACTCAAAGCAGGTTGCCGCCGAAAAGCGCGGGGAAATTGCAGCACAGATAAAAAAAGAAGCGATCGCGTGGGCTATTGAGCACATTCCTGCGGAGGAAATCGATGCGGCCGGTATGAGTGCCTGTCTGCGCATCGCTTTTAGACGAGCTCTTGCTTCCATTGAAGCGCAGGGGGTGGTAGTCGAGGTGGTTTTGCTTGATGGCAATCCTTTGCATCTCGATAAACGGGAGATCAATGTTGTTAAAGGCGATGCGTGCTGCGCATCGATTGCTGCTGCTTCCCTTATTGCGAAAGTTGAGCGCGATCGCCTTATGTGCCAGTGGGCGAAATGCTATCCCGCATACGGTTTTGAAAAAAGTAAAGGTTATGCCAGCGCCGAACATATCGAAGCCATCAGGGTTCATGGACTTACCCCCCTACATCGAAAGACTTTTTGCACTGCTTTTACCCAGCAGAGCTTGTTTTAACCGTTTTGTTGCGCTTTGAAGGGTTGGGTGTGCGTTAGATCGGGTAAGATTCGCTGTAATTTGCGGTGAGAAATCACAGGGCGATTCGTAAGGTGGGTTCCTTACACTTCAAAGGAAGTGAAAGGGGCTTATCATGGTCGAAATGACAGAGGAACAAGCTAAACCGGTACAGCGCTCAAAGGGTGCGGCGTTAAAGGATAAGACGTCGGCGAAAAAGGTATCGGCAAACAAAACGGTCTCTTCGGTTGCGCCGGTGAAGAAAATCCACAACAAAAATCTTGGCGCCCGAGGCGAAACCGCAGCAGCGCTTTTCCTGGAGCGCCGAGGGTACGAAATCGTTGAGCGTAATTGGGTATGTCCGGGAGGTGAAGCGGATATCATCGCTCAGGATGAAGAGGGGTGCCTTGTCTTTGTCGAAGTGAAGACGCGCTCCGATATCGAAAAAGGATTTCCTTCTGAATCGGTTACCGCAGCCAAGCGCAAACGCTATGAAAAAATAGCCACCTACTATCTGGCTCAAAACTCTCTAGCTGATATCGGCGTTCGTTTCGACGTGGTTTCGATTGTCGTGGTTGCGCCAGAACGTGCGTTTATTCGTCACCACATCAATGCCTTCGGCATCGGTGAGTAACCAGTTTGCCGTCATGTATGTTCAATGTGTCGTTAAAAGTGCCACGCTGGTAGGTGTCGAAGCTCTTCCTGTCGAGGTCGAGGTCGTCATATCGAGTGGGTTGCCCGGTTTTTCCATCGTCGGTATGCCCGATGCGGCGATCCAGGAAGCTCGTGAACGCGTGCGTGCCGCTATTCGCGCCTGCGGGTTTTCTATGCCCGCCGAAAAAGTTGTGGTCAATTTGGCTCCCGGAGCATTGAGGAAAAGTGGATCGGGATTTGATTTACCGATAGCTCTAGGGATATTGGTTGCCACTTCGCAAGTACCCCACCAGCTCATCGAGCATCATGTGCTGGTGGGCGAGCTTTCCCTTGATGGTAAGGTACGTCCCGTTCGCGGGTTGCTCGCTCATGAACTCTGTGCGCAAAAACTCGGACTAGGTATCATCTGCGCTGATCCACCCGAAGGGCTTATCGCTATCGAGGGGGTTGAAAAGTTGACCTGTACGACGCTTTCTCAATTTCGGGAAGGCAGTTTTGTTTCTTCGACTCTGTTTTCAGTTCTTTCCGAGGGTTCTTTGCCTGATTTTGCCGATATAGCGGGGCATGACAGCGCAAAACGGGCTTTGCAGATAGCGGCTGCGGGACGGCATGGCGTGTTGATGATGGGGCCGCCCGGTTCGGGAAAAACCATGCTTGCCTCACGCCTGCCTTCCATCATGCCTCCGTTGAGCGAAGCTGAATCCCTTGAGTCGGCACTTGTTTATTCGGTTGTTGGGGAAGATGTCGCTCCGCTTTTGGCGCGGGTAAGGCCTTTTAGGGCGCCCCATCACAGCGCCACGCTTGCGGGGCTTGTGGGCGGTGGGCGCCCCTTGGTTCCCGGCGAAGTGTCGTTGGCGCACAACGGGGTGTTGTTTCTTGATGAATTGGCCGAATTTAAACCAACAACGTTGCAGGGTATTCGTCAGCCGATGGAAGCGGGGAGTGTTTCGCTTATTCGTGCCGATAGCAAGGTGACGTTTCCTGCGGCATTCATGTTGGTTGCGGCGACCAACCCTTGCCCCTGCGGGTATTACGGTGATAGGGAAGTAGCGTGCACCTGTTCTTTTCCGCAGGTTCGCTCCTATCAAAATCGTATCGGAGGGCCGTTGCTGGATCGTATCGATATTCACATCGATGTGTGGCGAACCGACCCCGATCAGATACTTCATCCGCGTGCGGGGAAGAGTTCAGCCGAGCTTTTAGAGGGGGTTATGCGCGCGCAAGAATATGCCAGTTTTCGCCGCGCGCGGGAGGGGGAGGTTGAATCGCTTGATACGACAAGCATACTTTTGCGGTCATGTGGCTTGGATGAGGAGTGTCAGGGGTTTCTTGAAAACATGGCGCGAATCAACCATATGAGCGGCCGTGGCATCATGCGTGTGTTGACGGTGGCGCGAACCATCGCCGACATCGAGGAGGCGCCGTGCGTGCTCAAGAGCCATCTGGCTGAGGCGATTGGGCTTCGCATACGGGAAGGAGTAGGTGGTAATGCCTGAATTAACCTTGGCTCAAACGAAAGAAATGCATAGCAAGAAAGGATTTACCCGTTATCGGGGACCGAAACTACACGGCGAGCGAACGGAAATCTCTTGGGGTGAAAAGAGCTTTCCTGAATCGTTGACCGGTATTCCGCAGCCACCTCATAACCTGTATGTCATAGGAGATCCTACTGTACTGACCACTCCGGGATTGGCGGTAGTAGGGGCGCGCAAGGCGACCCCTTACGGTTTGGGCTGTGCGGAAAAGTTCGCGGGAATTGCGGCATCGCACGGCATCACCATCGTGTCGGGGGGAGCTCGGGGGTGTGATGCGAAGGCGCATAGAGCCGCAATCGATGCTGGGGGCACAACGGTGGTTTTTCTTGGTGGTGGCTGCGACGAGCTCTATCCTGCTGAAAATTTCACCCTGTTCCAAGAAGTGATCGATGCGGGTGGGGCAATTGTTTCCGAGCAGGCATGGAACTTTCCTCCTCTGCGCCATACGTTTCGGATGCGCAATCGCCTGATCGCCGGTCTGTCGGCAGCAACGTTGATCGTCGAGGCCGGTTTGCCCTCGGGTACCTTTTCCACGGCCGATGAAGCGCTTTCGGCGAGTAGGGAAGTGCTTGTTGTCCCCGGTTCTATCGTATCGCCCACTTCGCGGGGTGCCAACCGTTTGCTGTATCAGGGTGCCACGCCAGTTGTGGATAATGAGAGCTTCGAAGATATTCTTTCTGCTTTGTTCGGTTGTTTGAAGCAGCAGGAATACGTGCAGGGTTCAGAAGTTCCTCAAGATAATCTATTGGCCATGCTCTATGCCACCCCAATGAATCAAGACGAAATATTACGAGCTTTCGATGCGCCTTCGTACGCGGGCGCATCCCTTGGCGAAGTGGCGCTGCGTTTAGCCGAGGCTCAGCAACAGGGTAAAATCACTCGTTATCCCGACGGGCGCTACGGTCCGGCAAGGATATAGCAGGTACTCCTGCGTATCTCTTCTGGTATTTGCCTTCAAAGGCGTCGCGACGGAGGGAGTTTTGCTAAGCTGTGCGGCATGGAAAAATTAGTTGATATCATAGGTGGTGGATTGGCGGGAAGCGAAGCTGCTTTGCAGCTTGCCGCACAAGGGGTAAAGGTTCGTTTGATCGAGATGCGGCCGATTCTGCAGACCGCGGTTCATGAAAGCGATCGCTTTGCAGAGCTTGTCTGCTCGAATTCCTTTAAATCCATGAAACCCGATAGTGCTGCAGGTATGCTGAAGGCAGAGCTTGACCTGTTGGGGTCGCGGGTTTTTGCCCTTGCCCGGCAATGCTCGGTGCCGGCGGGCGGTGCGCTTGCGGTTGATCGTAATCATTTCAGTGCACGGGTTACTGTTGCCGTCGAGGAAAATCCTTTGATCGAAATCGTGCGAGCTCAGGCGTGCGGTATCGATTTGAAAGGCAGAGTGTGCGTGAGCGTTTCCGTATCAGCTCAGCCTCAACCGCTTGAAGGCATACCCGATGCGATAATCGTGGCGTCTGGGCCGCTTACTTCCGATGCGCTCGCTGTAAGCTTGCAAGATCTGACAGGCCATGACCATCTCGCCTTCTATGATGCTGCCGCGCCGATAGTCATGGCCGATTCGCTTGACTACGATCTTTTGTTCACGCAAAGCCGTTATGAAGATGAAGGCACAGGAGACTATTTGAACGCGCCGTTTTCGAAAGAAGAATACGATGCGTTCATCGAAGCGCTTCTCGGTGCGGAGCGCGTGATAGCCAAGGAGTTTGAGACGCGCGATCTTTTCCAGGCGTGTCAACCGATAGAGGAAATTGCTCGCAAGGGTCACGATGCTCCGCGTTTCGGCACGCTTAAACCGGTAGGGCTTACCGATCCGCGCACGGGTAAGCGTCCTTGGGCGGCACTGCAGCTGCGTGCCGAAAATGCAGATAAAACCAGCTATAATTTGGTCGGATTTCAGACTAATTTAACGTTTTCCGAGCAACGTCGGGTATTCGGTATGATTCCTGGGTTGGCTCACGCTGAATTCGCCCGCTTCGGCGTTATGCATCGCAACACCTTCATCGACGCCCCCCATGTTCTTGGACCTCATTTGCAGTTGGTGGGTGCTGCGGCCGATAAGCTGCCGACGCGGGTGTTTGTGGCGGGACAACTGGCGGGTACGGAAGGATATTGCGAAGCGATCGCATCGGGGTTGTTTGTTGCGCTTGCCGTTACTGCGGTGCTTGCGGAAAAAGAGCTGCCCTTGCTGCCCCCCGTTACGGCTTTTGGCGCTTTGCTTGCCTATGCAGGTGATGCGTCGGTCAAAGATTATCAGCCTATGCATGTGAATTTCGGCATCATGCCCCCCCTAGAGGTTCCCCTTAAAAACAAACGCGATCGCTATGCTGCCTATGCGCAACGGGGCAGGGATGCCTTGCGTCATTATTGCGATCAGGTGCAGGCTCTCGGTTTTTTGACGAGGAATGATTGAACCGTATGCCCTCTTCTTTGAAAAACCCCTCCGGAAAAGAAGTGGCATTATCCGCTACTTGCGAAAGCGCGCCTGAAGCCAAGGCGCAGAAAACGGCTTGCGATAGCGGGGAAGGCGACCGGTCGTCTTCTCAGTACGCAATCGAATGCGATGAAGAGGCCGCGAGTACCGTTGAGGAGTTTTGCGCATCACTGCGGGTTGAACGCAACGCTTCACCGCATACGGTACGAGCCTATCATGTCGATCTTCAGGATTTTATTCGGTGGGCATATCGCAGACACCTTGATCCGCTTGATATGAGCCATCGTCAACTCCGTTCTTACCTGGCAGAACTCGACCAGGCGCAGTATTCACGCAAGACGATCAATCGTCGCTTAAGCACGCTTCGTGCATATTATCGCTGGCTCAATGTGACAGAAAAGACATACAGCGACCCCGCAAGTGTTTTACAGGGACCCAAACTGGCTCGTATGCTGCCCCATCGCATTTCCGTAGATGATATGAGTGCGATATTGCGCGTGCACGGTAAGCGAGATAGTCGTAAAAAGCAGCGTGAGCAGAGTTTTTCGGACTATCGCGATCAGGCGCTTCTTGAATTTTTGTACGCCTGCGGGGCGCGTATTTCGGAGGCATCGGGCCTGCAGGTGCATGACGTCGATTTTTCTCAAGGTCAAGTGAGGGTTTTCGGCAAAGGAAGCAAGCAGCGTATTATCCCTTTGCATGAGTTAGCGCTTGCTTCCATGCATGCTTATTTCCAGGTTGCTCGTCCAAAATTGCTCAAGGGAAAGCAAAGTCCCTATTTTTTCGTGTCAACACGCGGTAATCAGATGGGTACCGATGCCATTCGTAAGATGTTCAAGGCGACGCTGCGCGCTGCGGGGGTTGATGAAACGCTTTCGCCGCATGATATGCGCCACACCTTTGCGAGCGACCTGCTTGAAGGGGGCGCCGATTTGCGCAGTGTGCAGGAAATGTTGGGACATGCAAGCCTGTCTACGACGCAGATATATACGCATCTTTCACCTGAGCATCTTATCGAGGTGCATCATCAAGCCCATCCTCGCGGATAGGTTCCCCTTCTTTTTCCGGATCCCTTCACCTTGTTTCGTGCTCAGTATGTGAACAATGTTCATTCAGGGTTGCGTATTTGTCGAAACCTTTTAATATGAACATCGTTCAATAAATGAACGTTGTTCATAAACAACGGGACGCACGTTGGGTATCAGGCAAGAGCTTGATATGAGACCAGCGAAAAGGAAAGGAAACCACCTATGAGCATCACTTTACTTGCAGCAACCACAGCTATTTCGCTCGCACTTGTTCTCTATACGTTCGGAGTTTTTGACGAACGCCGTCGAGGGACGCTGACGAAGAAGAACGTGGCTTTGTTTTGGGCGGGTTTTTTGTTCGATACGACGGGTACGACGATTATGACTTCGATGGCTATTTCGGGCGGTACCAGCGCTCTTGGAATGCATGCGCTTTCGGGGGTATTCGCCATCGCCTTGATGGCAATACATGCCACTTGGGCAACGGTAACTTTTGTGCGGAAAAACGATAAAGCGATGGCGAAGTTCCACACGTTCAGTATTGTTGTTTGGCTTTTTTGGCTGATGCCGTATACCCTCGGTGTTCTTCAAGGGGTTCCGATGCTTCACCTGGCAAATTTGCAAGCCGGCATCGTCGCTCTGATAGTGGTCGTTATCCTTGGCCTAGCTGTTTTTCTCAGCGGACACAAAGCTCGAATCCAGGAAGCTCGCAATCACGAGATCCATTAGGGTTGAAACATCGAATCTCCGGCTTAAACGTGGAATGACTCTGAAGATTATCTTAGGGGTGTATGAGAAGGTCTACTATGGTCGAAAGAGGAGATGAACTGTGTTCACGGGAGAGAAGACGGGGTAGACGATGACACCGCGACAAACCATTGATAAACAAATCATCCAGGATGCTGCCTATGACATAGCCGAAATCGACGGTTTGGCGGCGTTGAGTATCAGAAGCGTTGCTGCTGCATGCGACGTTTCGGTGGGTTCGATTTACAACTATTACCCCACCAAAGACGATCTACTTGTTGACGTTATCGCTCGTTTCTGGGGTACGGCCTTCCGCCGCGACCTGTGCCGCCCCACCCCGGGAGAAAACTTCGTTGCCTACGTTGAGCGTGCTTTCGCTGCAATGAAAGAAGCCTTGGCTGATTTTCGCACCGATTGGCTTCCGCAAATTTCAGCACTTTCACTGGGGGGTATTACCGCAGGTAAGAAGAGGGAATCAATGGCTTTCAACCATATCAGCGATGGTCTGGTGCAGGTTTTTAAGGCGGACACGGAAATTGTGCCTGAAAAAATCCCTGGAATCTCTTCGTCTGATCTGTGCTCTTTTGTCGTTAGATCGATGCTCACGATGTTGCGCGATGGTCAACAGGATTGCCGCGTCTTGCTCGCTTTGTTGCGAGCGGCATTGTATGAATAGGAGAATGCGTTATGAGACTGCTTAAAATTCCAACTGACAAGCTGCTCTTGGTGGCAGGTATCGTTTGGGCGATTGCGGGTATCAATATAGCGAATATAGGCCTCGGAGCTTACGTTCATGACTGGAATCTCTGGATTATCATTCTCCTTGTGGGGACGCTCGTTATTTTCGTCCTATTCCATGTTTTCATCTTTACCAAGATGGTTAAAAAACATACAGATCGCATCCGTGGGTACGAAGAAGATCATACGCATATTTTGAAGTTTTTCGATAAAAAAGGCTATATCATGATGGCTATCATGATGGGCGGCGGTATCGCCTTGCGCGCATCGGGCGTGGTGCCGGAGTGGTTTATCGCATTTTTCTACACGGGGCTGGGCGTGGCGTTAATCGTTGCGGGCATCAGTTTCATTATTCGCTACTTCAAAAGCTCCGATCCTTCCTGTCCGGTTTTGCCGAAAACCGCGATGAAGAAGTAGAACGCAAAAGACAACGAGGTCGTTGTACGCTTACAAGGCTGCGCTTGTCTCTGTGCTACGGTGCGTTGACGAAACGGAAACGTCTGGGAAAGTTTTCCTACGTTTTGTCTTATGATGGATAAAACGTCGGAAGGATGAGCGTGCCCAAAATATTTGTTGTGGAAGATGATGTCGCCCTGCGCGAAGAGCTTTGCCACATGCTTGATTTGCAGGGATTCACGTGTGTTGTCGGCGACGATTTTTCTCGTATTGTGGAACAGATTTTAGCGGATGCTCCCGATTGCGTCGTTCTTGATTTGAAGCTTCCGGGCACGAGCGGTCACGACATCTGTCGCAGCGTGCGCGCATCGAGTACGGTTCCCATCATCATGCTCACCTCATCTGATAGCGAATTCGATGAGGTGATGAGTATGAACTTAGGGGCTGACGACTACGTGAGCAAGCCCTATAATCCCGCCATTTTAGTGGCACGCATCGCTTCGGTGTTGCGTCGCGCACAACCGCAGGCCACACCAACAATCACCCATGGTGCCCTCACCCTTGATGTGGCGGCGGGCACGGTGGCGCGCGCCGATAACCCCGAAAAATCGGTCGAATTAACGCGCAATGAATTCAAAATCCTCCACCTCCTTATGACCCATCCCGGCACTATCATCGCGCGAGCGGAAATTATGTGCGAACTTTGGCTTTCGGATGCGTTTATCGACGACAATACGCTTACGGTGAATATCAATCGCCTGCGCCAAAAGCTTGCCGGCATCGGCGTACAGGATTATCTCGTCACGCGCCGTGGGCAGGGTTACCGTGTCTAGCGGGCGTCACGCGGGGACAAGCCGCACGCTATGAAGCTGACTACCTATCTTAAAGATCGCCTTGTCGTTGTTGTGCTGGATGTGGTCTGCATCGCAGCGGTAGCGCTGGTGCTCTCTGCTTTGGCTGTCGGGTTTGATGCAACATGTCTGGTCTGCTTTATAATCGCTGCCTGTGCCGTGGTCGGCCTTACCTTTGATTATCTGCGCCGCCGCCGCTTTTACCGCGAGCTTGAAAGCTTGGTTGAACAGTTGCCGCAGGCGTATTACGTGACGGAGCTGATGGAGCCGCCGCTGTTTTTGGAAGGTCGCACCACCTATGAAGCGCTGCGCATTATCAATAAATCCATGGCCGATGAAGTGGAAATCCACAAGACGCAAGTGCGCGAATATCGTGAATATATCGAGCTGTGGATACACGAAATAAAAACGCCGATAGCGGCGGCAAACCTTATATGCGCGCAGCTGCACGGGGGTGCTGCCGAAAAGGTCAAAGGCGAACTTGACCGCATTGAAGCCCAGGTTGAACAGGCGCTTTACTATGCGCGATCAACCTCGCTTGAAAGTGATTTCGCCATCCGCGAAGTGTCGCTTGCTTGCGTGGTCAACGAAGCGCTGCGCCACAATGCGCGTTTTTTGATCGAATGCGCCACCACGCCTACTTTCGCCATCGCGCCGGGTACAACGGTGTTTGCCGACAAAAAGTGGCTTGCCTTCATCATCGGGCAAATTGTGGTGAATGCGGCAAAGTACGGCGCCACAACTGCCGCGTTTTCGGCGCGCGTTGAAGGTGCGGGCACCTCGCACGCTGCTACCGTGCTCACCCTTACCGATGATGGCT
>JAVWCK010000036.1:0-12465 GCA_036649035.1 Raoultibacter sp. | reverse complement strand
CTCGAAGCACTCTTAAGCAACCGCCTCGAGCAGGTTGCGGGCATGCACCTATCGGAGACGAACAATCTCCCCCGCTATTGCGAGGCAGCCCTTGCCGGCATCATAGCCCGCAACACCCATCCCGCCCTCATGTGGCCCGCCAGCCAACACCGACCGCTGACTCTGAAATAGATTACTCCTACTTCAACAATGCCCGGCGCTGCTTCCAGTCGGGCAAAAAGTGCGTCATGAGCGCCTTGAAGCGCGGTCCATGACCACCTTCGAGCAGATGGCACAACTCGTGCACCACCACGTATTCCAGGCACTGGGCAGGATAGGCTGCTAACTGGATGTTGATGCAGATGCGCCCCGTGCGCGGATTGCAGCTGCCCCAGCGACTGGACATGCTGCGATAGACCACCGCGTGCGAGGTCACCCCTATAACAGGCTCCCATCGGGCTATAAGCGCCGGCACTTCGCGCTCAACCTGCTGGCGCCACACGCGCAACTGCTCATCGGTTGCCTGCTCTTTGAGTGTTTGAAGCGAGGTTTCGACAGCCCGTTGCCGTGCTCGAATCCAAGATGCACGCTGCTTCACGAATTCTTCCACCTTGGCGGTTGTCACCCACTCGGGAGCCGAAACCTCCACGCATCCGCCGCTCTTCACGCGCAGGTTCACATTTTTGACCTGCTTACGCGTCAAACGCACCGCGATACCCTCAACCATGAATACGCAAGGCGATACCTCGGGCGCTTTCGCTTGCCTCTTCACCCCCTGGGGTTTCGAAAATACACTCATTGTCCCAGCTTATCCGTGCAATACGATATCGTAAGCCACGTTGCGTGGAATGCCGAATTCATTTTGCAACGCCTGGGTAATGTCCTTTTTCGTACTCGTACCCTGCGCCCTCAATTCGGCCGCACGAACGCGTGCCGCATCCGTCGCATCGGTAGCATCGGTTTTACGCTCGGCAGCACTCGGTGCGTCAATCACGATGACAATTTCTCCCTTGATGGGGGTTACCTGCGCCCGGTCGGCAAACTGCTGCGCCACCTCGCCCGATACCGCACGCACCACCTCTTCGTGCATCTTGGTCAACTCACGGCAGAGAGCCACCTCGCGTTGAGGGAACGCTGACGCGATGGCTTCAAGCGCCGAAACAATGCGCTTCGGGCTCTCATAGAACAGCAACACGGCATCAAGGGTATGCAAATTTGCCAGCACCGCCGCACGTTCGGCTGCCTTGCGAGGGAAAAATCCTCCGAAATAAAAGCGAGGGCAGGTAAATCCACTGGCAACATAAGCGGTTGCCGTTGCGGTTGGGCCAGGCAATACTTCAACGGTCACCCCGGCCACCTGCGCCGCTTCCACCAAACGCTGCCCCGGATCGGATACGCCCGGCATACCGGCATCGCTGCAATAGGCAACGATTTCACCTGCGGATACGCGAGCTATAAGCGCTGGCGCAGCATAGGTGATACTCGCCTCATCAAGGCGCTCCAACCGTTTTTCTATACTAAAAGCCGCCAGCAACCGCCCTGTCACCCGGGTATCCTCGGCACACACCACATCAGCTGCACGTAACGCTTCGAGCGCGCGCTGAGTCATGTCACCCAAATTGCCGATAGGCGTAGGACAGATAATCAATTTTCCCGGCCGATTCATCAATACCTTCCGCTTCCTTGTATTTTCACACTAGAGCAATTTTTTAACCGCCGGACCGACCTTTTCAACGACATCCGCCGTCGGCTCAAAACGGTGGATCACATTACCTTCCCGATCGATTAAAAACTTCGTGAAGTTCCATTTTATATCGGGCTTCTCGGCATACTTGCGATCTTCCTTGAACAGAAGCCCCTTCAGCACGAGAGTCATCTTAGAACCTTTATCAAATCCCTCAAAACCCTTCTGCTCTTTGAGGTAGGTGTAGAGTGGATCTTCTTCAGCGCCATTGACTTCGATTTTATCGAACTGCGGAAATGTCACGCCGAAACGAGACGTGCAAAACAGCGCGATTTCCTCATTGGTACCCGGCGCTTGATGGCCAAATTGATCACAGGGAAAATCAAGTATCTCAAGTCCCTTGCCTGCCAATTCTTTGTACATCTCTTCGAGCTGAGCATACTGCGGCGTAAATCCGCATTCGGTTGCGGTATTAACAACCAACAGCACTTTGCCACGATAATCCGAGAGTGAAACACTATTTCCCTGCTGATCTTTCACTGCGAAATCATAGATGCCCATATCGTCCACCTTTCATCGATGCAACGAACGAATCGCTGCTCTTTTCTCCAGTGTAACGCCAAATGATACCGTTTATATACCATTTACAAAAGAAGCATCAACCAGAAGGAATGAGTGCGTGTTGATTATTGCTTTTCCTTCACCAGGGAAAGCGAGATTTTTCCCCGCTCCTTATCGACCCCGGTTACCCACACGGTTACGGTGTCCCCGACGGCAACGACTTCGTTGGGGTGCCTCACGAAGCGTTCCGCCATTTTCGAAACATGCACCAATCCATCCTGCTTCACACCAACATCCACAAACGCACCAAAATCTACCACATTGCGCACGGTGCCGATCAGCTCCATGCCAATGGTGAGATCGTCGAAATCTCGCACGGTTCGGTTAAAAACCACTTCCGGAGCGCTATCGCGCGGGTCACGTCCTGGCTTTTCCAGCTCGGCAATGATATCGCGCAGCGTAGGCAGCCCCACACCCAACTCCACCGCCATCGCACTCACGTCGCCGACGCGCTCTGCGATATCGGAAATTCCTCCCTGCGCAAGCACTTCGGGTTTCATGTTCGCGCGCTTTAACACAGCTTTTGCCGCACGGTAGCTTTCAGGATGGACGCTCGTTGCATCCAAGGGGTTTTCGCCGTTTGAAATACGCAAAAAACCAGCGCAGTTGCAGAATGCCTTTTCACCTAGCTTAGGCACTTTCTTGAGCTTGGTGCGGTTGGTAAACGCGCCCTGCTCTTCACGGTAAGCTACGATATTTTTTGCCACGACAGCACTGATGCCCGATACGTAACCGAGCAAGCTGGCACTTGCCGTATTGAGATCGACCCCTACGCGGTTGACGACACTTTCAACCACACCCGTCAGGGCACGTTTAAGCGCTGCCTGGTTAAGGTCGTGCTGATACTGCCCGACACCAATGGCTTGGGGCGGAATCTTCACCAGTTCAGCCAGTGGATCTTGTAGGCGCCGCCCGAGACTCATAGCGCCGCGCGTGGTCACGTCCAAATCGGGGTATTCCTCACTTGCCAGTTTGGATGCCGAATACACGGAAGCACCGGCTTCGTTCACGATGGTGTAGTGAACGGGCGTATCGATTCGAGCGATAAGGTCGGCTACGACTTCCTCGGTTTCGCGGCTACCCGTTCCGTTGCCGATCACTATGACGTTGATGCGATGGCGCTGGATGTAATCGGTGAGCTTCCGCTGCGTTTCTTCGATGTCGGAGCGCGGTGGCGTGGGATAGACGGTGGTGTAATCCAGCAGTTTGCCGTATTCGTCGAGCACCGCGACCTTGCACCCGCTACGATAACCCGGGTCGAGCGCGATAACGCGAGCGTTGCGCACAGGACGCTGCTGAAGCAGATTTTCCGTGTTCTTGGCAAACACACCGATAGCATCGACTTCTGCGCGTTCGGTCAGTACTGAGCGCATTTCACGATCAAGAGAGGGTGCGATCAGTCGTTTGTAACTATCGGCCACGGCAGCTTTCAGCGCGTCGGCGAAAACGCTTGGTCCCCCAATCACCCGATCCTCCAGCTTCGCAATGGCGGTTTCTGCATCTACTCGTATCTTGACCTTGAGTTTCTTTTCCTTTTCGCCACGGTTGATAGCGAGAATCCGATGATTGGGAATTTTGAGAAGAGATTCTGAGAAATCGTAATACGCTTCATACACGGTCTTTTCATCTGCATCGACGGCTTCAACTGCAATGGCGGCGTTCTTCTTGGTGAAGGCTCGCAGAAAAGCGGTGTGTTCAGCATCGTCTGCGATAATTTCTGCAACGATGTCCTGTGCACCTTGCAGCGCGGATTCAGCCGTTTCGTAGCCAGCGGCAACATTCACGAAATCTGCGGCGAGGGTCAGGGGGTCGGTAGTGCCGCATCCCTGTTCGAAGATGAGCAGGGCAAGCGGTTCCAACCCAGCCTCCCGAGCCTTCGATGCTCGCGTCGCGCGCTTTTTCTTGTAGGGCTTGTACAGGTCTTCAACGCGCTGCATGACGGTTGCCGCCTCGATTTTGGTTTGCAAATCGACCGTCAGCTTCCCCTGTTCTTCGATCGAATGCAGCACCTCCACTTTGCGGGCTTCGAGGCTTCTTAAATAGGTCAGCCTTTCATCGAAGGCACGCAACGTCGCGTCGTCCATGCCCCCCGTTGCCTCTTTGCGATAGCGCGCGATGAAGGGAATGGTGTTTCCCTGATCGACGAGGTTTATGACTGCGGTGACCTGGTTGGTATCGAGATTAAGCTCACGAGCGATAGCGCGCTGAATGTCCGCCACGGATGCATTCCCACCTTCGGGTTTCATAGTTTTGTTCGATTTACCACTATACTCGACATAATCTCATCAGCCTACTGGGTGGCCCTGAAGTCAGTTTGAAAAATCTTACATACTTGTTTTTTCCACGTCGTCTTCGGTGCGGTATTCTTCATCGCAACACTGAGAATCTGCTTCGCTTCCTACAAACGAATCGCGTTGGGTGCGTGCTTGGGCTTCCTTATCGGCCAGATTCGCCTTTGCCACCGAAATCATCAGTTTGATGCGGTTGAGCTGGTTGACTTCAGACGCGCCGGGGTCGTAATCAACCGCCACAATATTGCTCTCGGGATAACGATGGCGCAATTCCTTGATAACCGCTTTGCCTACCACGTGGTTCGGCAAGCAGGCAAAGGGCTGCGCGCACACGATATTGGGAGCACCGCTCTTGATAAGTTCGACCATTTCCGCCGTAAGCAGCCACCCCTCGCCCATCGAGTTGCACAGGCTCAAGATATCACTTGCATAGTCGGCCAGTTCATAAATGTCCGTTGGCGCCTCAAAGCGACTTGATTTTTCAAGCGCCTTCGTGATGGGAGCACGAAACCGAGCGGCAGCTTTCAAACCTATGCGGCTGCCAAAAGCACTGAGCGCAGGACGACCCAACGGGTCTTTCTGGAAAATAGCACCTGCTACACCAAAGAGGAAAAACTCCATGAGACCGGGAACGACCACTTCGCAGCCCTCGCGTTCTATGGATTCCACAACTTGATTGTTGGCAGTCGGATGGAATTTAACAAGAATTTCTCCCACCACACCCACCCGCGGCAAGGTACCTTCCCCCTGTAAGGGTAAAGTATCGAAATCCTCGACGATGCGAGCAATCGTTTCTTTGAAGCCTCGACGCGTTTCCCCTCGATAGATATGATCTTTGCAGACGCTCATCCAATGATCGTAGAGTGCATTGACACTGCCCGGCTCCACCTCATAGGGACGCGTGCGATACAGGCACATCATAAGCAAATCGCCATAGAGCACCGAATAGATGGCTTGCACCAACATGGAAGGCGTCATTTTAAACCCGGGATTTTTTTCGTCAAGTTTCTTAAACGAAAGCGAAATAACGGGGATGTGACCGAGTCCGACAATGCGCAACGCCTTGCGGATCAGCGATATGTAGTTGGTGGCACGACACCCACCGCCGGTTTGCGTGATGACAATTGCCAACTTATCGGTGTCGTAGCGCCCCGACATCACCGCTTCCATGATTTGGCCCGTGACCAGGATGGAAGGGTAACATATATCGTTGTTGACATACTTCAGCCCCGCATCGACCGCACCGCGATCGACCGACGGTAAAAGCTCGAAATTGTACCCGTTGCTGCGGAACACCTCCACCAGGATATTGAAATGTATCGGAGCCATCTGCGGCGCCAAAATGGTGTAGCCATCCTTTTTCATCTGCTCGGTGAACTGAGGACGATCGAACTCGGTAGAAGCACCTTCGCGTTGCTTGAAGTTCGCTGCCGTTTCCTCATCGACTTTTGCAGGAATAACCCTGCGTCGCTTGCGGGAGCGCTGCGCGATTTCGCTTGCTGCCGCAGCTTCGCTTACTCCGGTCTTCGCCGCGATGCGAGCATTGGCATCGGCAACCAGATCATCCACCTTCAGATCGCACACGGGACACCCCATCTGCGCAGCCTGAAATTCAGCTTCCTCATCAGCCTGGTCTTTCAACGCGGCTAAAAGCGAGCGCACACGAATACGAGCTGCACCCAAATTTGATACCTCATCGATTTTGAGCACGGTGAACACTTTGCCGGACGCCTCAAGAATCTCCTGCACCTGATCGGTCGTGAGCGCATCGAGCCCACAACCAAAACTGTTAAGCTGGATCAAATCAAGGTCTCGACGTTCGGTAACCACCTTGGCGGCCGCATAGAGACGCGTGTGATACATCCACTGATCGACCAGACGAATAGGGCGTTCAAGCGTGCCGAGGTGAGCAATTGAATCTTCCGTCAACACAGCCAAACCGAAGCCGGTCAACAGTTCGGGAATAGCATGGTTTATCTCGGGATCATTGTGGTAGGGACGCCCCGCCAACACGATACCGTGCGTGTGGGTTTCCTCCATCCATTTCAACGTTTCTTCGCCCGCTGCGCGCATGTCGGCCTTGAAGGCATCATCTTCAATCCATGCGGCTTCGACTGCGGCATCGATTTCCCCCTGCGTGGGCGGCGTGCCATAGCGGCTCATAAGCTCGGCATTGTTTTGTACCAGCTCAACGAAAAGGCGCTTCTTCAGGTGTTCTTTTTTATCGTAGGGCAAAAAAGGATTGAGGAAAGCAACATCTGATTCGTGCAACTCATCGATGTTGAGACGCAACGCCTCTGAATAGCTCATGACAATGGGGCAATTGAAGTGATTCCCCGCACCCTCATCTTCCTGGCGTTCCCATTTCGAGCAGGGCATCCAAATGAAATCAGGATGCTTGACCAACAAGTTCATGATGTGACCGTGAGAAAGCTTCGCGGGATAGCACACCGATTCCGAAGGCATGGATTCAATCCCCGCCTCGTAGGTTTTCTTCGTCGAAGGATCGGAAAGCTCTACCCGAAAGCCCAGTTCCGTGAAGAATGTGAACCAGAAAGGATAGTTTTCGTACATGTTGAGCACCCGGGGAATGCCAACGCGACCACGCGTAGCCACTTTTTCGGGAAGAGGGTCGTAACTAAAAAGTCGCTTGCTTTTGTACTCGAAAAGGTTCGGGGCGTTGGTGCCCTCACTGACGATACCGAGACCCTTTTCACAACGATTACCCGTGATAAAGCGATGATGTTTCCCGGTGATTTCATCCTTGCCGAAATCGTTGACGGTAAGCAAGCAATGATTGGGGCAAGCCTTGCACCGGAGGGTCTTCTGCGTAGGGGCTAAAGCCATGATAGCTTCGAGGGAAAGCATTGCCGACACAGCCGGGGCACTGCCCTGCGGCAAACTCGACATGCGCGATACCCTCTCGCGATAGCGATCATGAGCCAAAAGAGCTGCACCGTAGGCACCCATATTGCCCGCTATATCGGGACGAACCGCATCGACACCGGCCAACTGCTCGAACGCGCGCAACACCGCATCGTTTAAAAACGTACCGCCCTGCACGATAACCTTCGTACCCACTTCGCGCGGGTCGCGAATTTTAATAACCTTGAACAGCGCATTCTTGATAACGGAAATAGCCAGACCGGAAGCGATATCGCCGACCGTAGCCCCTTCTTTTTGCGCCTGTTTAACCCTGCTGTTCATAAACACCGTGCAGCGGCTACCCAAATCAACCGGCTGCTTTGCTTCTATCGCGCTTTGAGCAAATGCCGAAACATCAAGCTTGAGACCACTGGCAAAGCTTTCGATAAACGAGCCGCATCCGCTTGAACACGCCTCATTGAGCATGATATGGTCGATGACACCGTTTTTCACGCGCAGACACTTCATGTCCTGTCCGCCGATATCAAGGATGAATTCCACTCCCGGCAGCATTTCTTGAGCACCCCGCAAATGCGCCACCGTTTCAATTTCACCGGAATCAACACGAAGCGCTTCCAGCAGCAAACCTTCGCCGTAGCCCGTTACCGTGGCATGGCCTATCGTAACCGCAGGCTCACCTGTGGCGG
Organism: Raoultibacter sp.; assembly: GCA_036649035.1. GTDB lineage: Bacteria > Actinomycetota > Coriobacteriia > Coriobacteriales > Eggerthellaceae > JAVWGW01. The sequence goes on along the minus strand of JAVWCK010000036.1, from coordinate 4,318 downwards.
CGTTAAGAGGAAGGGCGTGGTACATGTCGGCCAATGCCGCTTTGGCGCAGCCGAGCACATCACCTTTATTGCTGGCATAATGGCTCCACAGCAAACTTTCATCCTCGCCGATAAGCGTCGCTTTAAAGGTGGTCGACCCGGCATCGATACCCAAATAGGCCACCCCGGCATAGGTCGCCAAGTTACCACGATGCACCCGTTCATTGGCATGACGCTGGGTAAAAGCAGCATAATCTGCCTCGTCGGCAAACAGCGGCGCCAAACGTACCACTTCGCTGCCCTGGATATCCCCTAAACCCTTCAAGCGCTCAAGCACTTCATGCAAACGCTCGACCTTGGTTCCCACCACCGCAGCGCCCGCAATCGCGCATCCATTCGCCACAAAAAGATGAGCGTTTTCGGGAACGATAATATGGTCTTCATCGAGCGCCAACGTTTCATAGAAACGCTTACGCAGTTCGGGCAAGTATTGTAGCGGGCCTCCCAAAAATGCAACGTTGCCGCGAATCGGACGACCGCACGCAAGACCTGAAATCGTCTGCGTTACAACCGACTGAAAGATAGACGCGGCAATATCTTCTTTGTGCGCACCTTCATTGAGCAACGGCTGCACATCGGTTTTAGCGAACACGCCACAACGCGACGCGATAGGATAAATGGTTTGATATGCAGCTGCCAGCTCATTGAGCCCGGCTGCATCGGTATTGAGCAAGGTGGCCATCTGGTCGATGAAGGCACCGGTACCTCCGGCGCAGGTACCGTTCATGCGCTGCTCGATACCCTGATCGAAGTAGATGATTTTCGCATCTTCCCCGCCCAACTCGATGGCAACATCCGTCCGAGGAATCAGCGCTTCAACCGCTGTTTTGCTCGCAATGACTTCCTGCACGAATTCAAGCCCCAACCATTGGGCAAGCAGCAAACCACCCGACCCGGTAATGGCTATAGTCATCGGTTCATCGCCGTGCTCAAGCGCAGCCTCTTCAAGCACTTCCACGATGGTGGCGCGCACGTCGGCGTGATGACGCCGATAAACCGCGAATGCCACGTTGTTTTCATTGTCGAGAATGGCAAGCTTGACGGTGGTCGATCCAACGTCGATGCCTATGTGCAAATTTGTTTGTGTCATGTAGCTCATTCTATACGAAATCATCGCAAAAGCGATCTTGACCTTAGGTGTTCCACACGAAATACGACAATCGCCGTTGCGCTCTTTACTAAGTTTACTCTAACTTTTTCAATGCTATAAATCATGTATCATTTATAGTAGAAGTCTCACTCCTCTTCCGCAAGGCATGCAACGTAACCATTTGCTGACAGTTAGCGACACTCTACCGTTCACCTTATTCTTCAGCGCACATGCCGGTTTTCATCACCAGACCCACCTTCCTTGCGCCCTTTTTCTTTTTCATCCGCTTTCCTTCAGAAGCAAGCAACGATTATCCCATAATTTGCTATCCTTAGCACTACCATCCGTCACGAAAGGACCGTCATGCAGATCACCCCTGCCGAAATCGCCGAAACATTGGCCATGGTCAGCAACCAGCATCTTGATATTCGCACCATCACACTCGGGCTCAATCTCCGAGGTTGCACCCATGAAGACATCGATGTCATGGCACGCAAAGTTTACGATCGCATGACCTCGGCAGCCGAACACCTGGTACCCACCGCTGAACAACTTGAACGCGAATATGGTATTCCTATTGTCAATAAACGAATTTCCGTCACGCCTATCGCCGAAATCTGCTGTGCCACCAATGCGGTCGATCTCACCCCTATCGCCATCGCCATGGATAAAGCGGGTAAAGAGGTTGGCGTAGATTTCGTCGGAGGGTTTTCGGCGCTCGTGCACAAAGGAGCTACCGCCGCCGACACCAAGCTCATGGAATCGATTCCCCATGCATTATCGGTGACCGATCGCGTGTGCTCATCGATCAACGTAGCTTCCACCCGTGCAGGCATCAACATGGATGCCATACTGAAAATGAGCGGCATAATCTTAGAGACCGCACAGGCCACTGCCGACAGACAGTGCATCGGCTGTGCCAAATTGGTTGTATTCGCAAACGCCGTTGAAGACAACCCCTTCATGGCAGGAGCTTTTCACGGAAGCGGTGAAGCCGATGCCGTCATCAACGTGGGAGTTTCGGGGCCCGGCGTTGTGCGCGCCGTTCTGGCCGATCTACCCAAAGATGCCGATATCACCAGCGTGGCTGAAGCCATTAAAGCAACCGCTTTCAAAATTACCCGTGCAGGCGAACTTATGGCTCGCGAAGCTTCCAAACGTCTGGGCGTTGCCCAGGGTATTCTCGACCTTTCGCTGGCGCCCACCCCAGCCGAAGGCGATTCGGTGGCTCAAATTCTAGAAGCTATCGGAGTGGGCGTATGCGGCGGACCGGGAACCACCGCAGCCCTGGCGATGCTCAACGACGCCGTGAAAAAGGGTGGCGTCATGGCGTCCTCTTCGGTCGGCGGACTTTCGGGTGCCTTCATTCCTGTATCCGAAGATGCCGGCATGATACGCGCCGTCGAAATGGGCGCACTATCGCTTGAAAAGTTGGAAGCTATGACGTGCGTCTGTTCGGTCGGTCTCGACATGATAGTCGTACCCGGCGACACCACAAAGGAAACACTCTTCGGCATCATCGCAGATGAATGTGCTATCGGTGTTATCAATACGAAAACCACCGCCGTTCGAGTCATCCCCGCTATCGGGAAATCCATCGGTGATACACTCAACTTCGGCGGTCTTCTGGGCTACGCGCCCGTCATCCCGGTCAATCAATATGCGGGCACCGTCTTCGCGCATCGCGGCGGCCGCTTCCCGGCACCGCTCAATTCGCTCAAAAACTAACTTTCGCACTCGTGCCGCGACTCTTCCCGAGTCGCGGCTTTCTTATTGCAGGTTCTGAGAAGTTGTATTATCGCGATCACGAATGGTTGCGCCAAAGGGAATCAGAGCGAGTTTCGCCTGTTTGAAGCATTGCAAGCCAAAGGGAATACCGATGATGGTGATGCAGAGGACAATGCCGTTGGCCAATGCCTCAAGCGCCAAAATAACCCCACCGAAAATAAGCCAGAACACGTTGGCAAATACCGAAGGTACCCCACCTCCATAATCGACCTCTTTTCCAAAGGGAAAAAAGGCAAGACCGGCCATTTTGAAGCACTGTGTGCCCACGGGAATGCCAATGATCGAAATGCACCATAAGCATCCGATACACACCCAGGTAATACCCTGCCAAAACCCTGCAAAAATGAACCAAAGAATGTTGCCGAGGACGTTCATATGCTTCCCCTTCCACACGACGCATCAGCACGCGTGCTAGAATAATGCCATGGAAACAGTATCTCATACCATGTACGAAGCAGCGCTCACGCACACGTGGGAACGTTTTGCGCCGCACCTGAGCGGTTCGCGCGAAGGACTGATTCTCGTCGTGAGTAAACGAACCCTTGAAGAGTCCGCGATACAAGCGCTGGAAAAATCTTTTTCCGCACTTGGATGGGGGCAAAACGTGACCACCTTCTTATCGCTGCACACAAAGGAGCAAACGAAAAACGAACCGATAGCCGACAGCGCCCTGTTCGAGACCGTTGAAGGCATCGACCCCTTCATGATTGTCGCCGCAGATCAACCCGCAGCTGAAGCCCTCTCATGCGCCTACCACTGCGAGATACCGCTGATGGAACACAGCCGTCTTCTCGGTCGTGACCTCTGCGCCTTCCCCTCGTTTTCGGCGTTGCTTGCCAGCGATGAAACCAAACGAAAGGCGTGGCGGCTACTTAAATCGCTCCCCAAGCCTCACTGATTATCGTTGCAAAAGTCACGCCTCGCGTACGGGATACCGATAAAACCCGCATCCTAAAGCACCGACATCTGCAGAAGCTCAGGCGCGTATTCATAGATCACTTCATCGAAAAAAACTTATCCCTATACCGGCAAGGCAGCAACCGTTGCCTGCATCTGAAGCACCAGCGCTATGCACACGAGAATAAAAACAACCGATGCCAATTTCGCAGGCAGAATCCAGTCACTTCTCCACGCCAGCACCAGACCGACCGGCCAAAACACGATCAACATCACGATGATCCAAAACGTCTGCTGATACCACTTCTTCGGATTGGGATCTTCGAGCAATTCGTATGATTCCCGCTGGCGACGCCACGGCTTAATCGGTTCTTCGTCCATGATGTACTCCTCCCCAAGCAAGCGGGCGCCCGAAAGCGCCCGTCTCAGAATATGTGTATCCATACTACACCCTCTTGCGTACGGGTGTCTTCAGCTTAGCATTAAACCAAGTGCTCCGCTTCA
>JAVWCK010000035.1:0-12499 GCA_036649035.1 Raoultibacter sp. | reverse complement strand
CTAAATCCCAACTGCGCCACCGCGGCGACCAATTCATCGGCCGCAACGCCCGCACCTTCACGCCACCCCGAAACCGCCACTTCTCCACCCTTGGCATCAATCCCGGCAGCAAGCAGCCCTTTAAAGCGGGCAATCGCCGCTTCAGCGAACGCGCTGTCGGTCACAAGCGCCGTGCCAAGCACCACGCGATCGACCCCTGCATCGTAGAGACGCTGGATGGTTTCTAAGCTGCGCACACCGCCGCCCACTTCAACTTTAAGCAGAGTTTTTGCCATAATTCGTTCGATGATATCGATGTTTTCAGGCAACCCGGAACGAGCCCCGTTCAAATCGACCACGTGCATCCAGGTGGCACCGGCCTCTTCGAAAAGCTGTGCCTGGGCAACGGGATCTTCGTTGTACACGGTCACCTGAGCGTAATCGCCCTTGGCCAAGCGGACGGCACGGCCGTCGAGAATATCGATTGCGGGAAGCAGGTACATCAGCGTACTCCTAGCGTGAGAAAGTTTTCCAAAAGACGAGCACCGGCCTCAGATGATTTTTCGGGATGAAACTGCACCCCGAAAGCCGTATCGTTATAGCTCACTACACTCGGGAATACCACAGAATGCGTCGTCGTCGCGCGGGTGCAGGGCGTGTCGGGGGCAATATAGCTGTGGGTAAAATAGAAAAATTCTCCCGGCTCGATACCCGCGAGCAGCGGACAGGCATCCTCGGCGTCAAATTCGAGAGAATTCCAACCGACGTGCGGCACCTTGCAGATGCTGCCCGCTGCATCGGTCCGCGGCATCGCGGTAACCACGCCGGGCAGTACGGCCAAACCGTGCGCGTTTTCACCGGTACCATCCTCGGAAGCAGCGCCTTCGGCACCTTCGTCGAACATGAGGTGCAATCCGAGACAGATACCGAGAAACGGCACCCCTGCCGCAATGCGATCACGGATGACCTGCATCTGACCGGTGCGCTCCATCGTTTCGGCTGCATCGGCAAACGAACCCACCCCGGGCAACACGATGGCATCGGCAGCGGCGATGACCGCCGGGTCATCGGTAATGCGTGCGTTTCCTCCGGCAGCATAAAGACCGCGCTCGACGCTGCGCAGGTTTCCCTTACAGTAATCAACAACAGCAATCACAGCGACCCCTTTGTCGAAGGCAGAATATCGGCGATGCGGGGATTGATGGTCACAGCCTGACACAGCGCGCGACCGCACGATTTAAACACCGCCTCGATCAGGTGATGTGAATTGTCGCCGCAGATGCTGCGGATATGCAAGGTGATGCCCGCGTTGCTCGCAAGCGCGATCATGAATTCTTTGGCAAGCGTCGTGTCAAACGTTCCGAGAATTCCGATCGGCAGATCGACCGCATAGTGCAACTGCCCGCGCCCCGAGATATCGCAAGCCGCCAACACGAGCGTTTCATCCATCGGCACATACGCCGACCCGAATCGCGTGATGCCCAGTTTATCGCCCATCGCGGTCGCAAGCGCTTGACCGAGCACGATACCCACATCTTCGACGGTGTGGTGCGCGTCGACTTCGATGTCACCGCGCGCACGCACCGTCAGATCGAATAAGCCGTGGCGCCCAAACGCGTCGAGCATGTGGTCGAAAAACGCTACGCCGGTTTCGATGTCGGTTTTACCCGTGCCGTCAAGATTAATACTGAGTGCAATATCGGTTTCCTTTGTCGTACGGGTGATGTGCGCCGTACGTGCAGCGGCAATGATTGTATCCACCTTATCCCCTTTCGGGCAAAAGCGCTTGTTTGAGCGCCGCCAAAAACAGCTGGTTTTCTTCAGGCGATCCGATCGTGACGCGCAAGCAATCGGTCAGCCCCGCCGATTTCGAGAAATCGCGCACGAGCACACCCTGAGCGTAGAGCTTTTCCCACACCCGCGCCGCGTCCTTCGTTTTGAACAAAATATAGTTCGCGTCGGAAGGGTATGCTTTGATGCGAGGAATTTTTCGCAACGCTTCGAGCACCACTTCGCGCTGCTCGATGATCTCAAGAATGCCATGCGCAAAGCTATTGCGATTTTCGAATACGCAGCACGCCACCAGTTGCGCCAGCGAATCAACGGAATATGGTTGGCGCACTTTGACGAATTCGGTGATGACATCGACGTCACCCAAAAGGTAGCCCATACGCACCCCTGCCAGGCTAAACGCCTTCGAAAACGTGCGCAATAGTATCAGATTTTTGTGCTGCGCCAAATAGGGCCGCATCGAGGTACGCGAAAACTCAAAATAGGCCTCATCGACCATTACCAACGCATTGGTCGATTCAAGCAATTTGAGCAAAAAGCGTTCATCGGCAAGTTTGCCAGTCGGATTGTTGGGGCTAGCGATAATCACGTAATCGATATCACCTTGTGCCACCCGCGCAAGCACCGCCTCTTCATCGATTTCATAATTTTCATCTCGGTCGATGTTGACCACCGTCGTGCCCGTAAGACGCGCGTTATTTTCGTACACCGAAAACGTCGGGGGAATGTTTAAGAACGTGCGTCCCGGACCGCCCCATGCCAAAGCGGTGTTGAACAGCAATTCATCACCACCGTTGCCAATCACTACATTCTCTTTTTCCAGGCCGTTCGCTTCGGCAATCAACTCGCGCAGCTCAGTCGCCAAAGGATCGGGATAGCGATTAAATGAAAAACGTTTCATGCGCTTTGTAATTTCCCGGCGAACGTCTTCGGGAATATCCTGCGGGTTTTCGTTAGCGGAAAGAGAAGCTTGCGCCGGCAGATATTTCGGATCGTAGGGAACCAGATTATCGAGCTGGGCTGAAGATCGGCAGATACTATTCATTTATTTTCCCTCCGAACACACTGCCTGTTTTCATCAGGTTGCAGCGTAGCTCGACGCTTTTCGCGTGCGCCCACAACCCTTCATGGTTCGCAATGGTCATGATGGCTTCGGCATCATTTGCAAGCGATGCCGCAGAATACTGTATAACGCTCGATTTCTTGACGAATTCATCGACGGAAAGCGGCGAAGAGAAGCGCGCCGTACCCCCCGTGGGCAGGGTGTGGTTGGGGCCCGCAACGTAATCGCCCACCGCTTCGGGTGTCCATTCACCCAAGAAAATAGCGCCGGCGTTGCGGATTAAGCCCAGCAGATCCATCGCATGCGCCATGTGCACCTCCAAGTGTTCGGGCGCGATGATGTTGACCGCATCCATCGCGGCAGGCACATCGGGGCACACGACAATCAGACCCTGATCAACCAGAGATGCCGTCGTAATTTCGGCACGCGTGGATTGTTTGGTATGCACCTCGATACAGCGTTCAACCTCATCGGCATACGCCTCATCGAAAGTGACCAGGTAGCAGCTGGCCAGCGGATCGTGTTCAGCCTGCGCCATGAGGTCGATAGCGACCAATGCCGGGTCAGCGGTGGCATCGGCCACGACGCACACTTCGGAGGGGCCGGCAACCATATCGATACCAACATCGCCGGATACGATCTTTTTCGCTGCCGCCACAAACGCGTTGCCCGGCCCGGTAATCTTGTCGACCGCTTCGATGCTTTCGGTGCCATATGCCAAAGCTGCAACCGCCTGAGCGCCACCAACGCAGTACACCTCGGTAACCCCCGCTAAGCGGCAGGCCTCAAGAATCGCCGGGTCAAGCGTACCTTCTTTTGAGGGCGGCGTAACGCACACGATGCGCTTCACGCCGGCAACGGATGCTGGCACGGCGTTCATGAGTACTGTCGAGGGATAGAGCGCGCGCCCGCCGGGCACGTAAATACCCACCGAATCAAGCGGTTCGATTTTCGAGCCCACCAGCGCGCCGTCCTCGCGGATAGAAAACCAGCTTTGCTGGCGCTGACGTTCGTGAAAGTCTCGAATCTGGGTTGCCGCATGCCTGAGCGCGCGCTCGACTTTCGGATCAACGTGCGCAATCGCCTCATCGATCACTTCGTCGGAAACACGGAAGTGTTCGATTGCAACACCATCAAACTTCTCCGTGTATTCGCGCAGCGCAGCGTCACCGCGTCCCTTCACATCTTCGATGATGCGAGTAGCGGTCATGAGCGCCTCGGCGTTGAAGGCACCGCTGCGATTGAGGTGTTTTTTCTGAAAGCTTTCCCCCGCTTGCAAGATAACGCGACGCATGATTACTCCTTCGTTTGTTTCTGCAGTGATTCGGCCAATAACCCGATACGCTCGTCCATACGGAAAGCACAGGTATTCGCAAAGAAGCGAGCGGTTGAAGCAAGCACTTCATCAACCACGACCAGGTTGTTTTCGCGCAACGTGGTGCCGGTTGCCGTAATGTCGACAATGCGTTCGGCCATGCCCGTCAACGGAGCCAGCTCGATATTGCCGTGCAGCTTGACGATTTCAACCTGCATGCCGATCTGCGCATAATACGCCTTCGTGATGCGCGGATACTTCGTCGCCACGCGGATGGAGCCCAACTTGCGGTAATGAGCCGATGCCACCTCTCCCGCATCGGCGGGTTCGGCCACGATAAAGCGACAGGCACCGAATTTCAAATCAGCCAATTCAACCACATCCAAGGCAGCTTCGAGCAAGGAGTCCTTGCCGCAGATACCGCAATCGGCAGCACCGAGCGCGACGAACACCGGAGCATCGGTGGGGCGCACGATGATGTATTCGACACCAGGGTTGCGGATGATCAACTGACGACCGGGATTTTTAAGCCCCGTCGTATCGAGTCCGGCACGGGTCAAAACTTCGATGGTGTCGGTGTTAAGCGACCCTTTCGGCACGGCGATACGCAACGGTTTTTCTCGCGCCACATCGCCTGCAGAAAGCGCCGCCATAACCTGTTCCAAGGAAAAGGCGAACCCGGCGGCAGGACGGTTTTGCCCATAGGCAGCGAGCATGTTGTCGTAGCGGCCACCGCTGCCAAGCGGCGTTCCAAGGCCAGGAACGTAGGCTTCAATCACGATGCCCGTGTAATAGTCAAACGAACTCATGACCGAAAAATCGATCGAAACGCAATCGGCCAAGCCATCTTCAACCAGATAATCGTATGTTTTCTCGAATTCGTCGAGCCCGTCTGCACACCCGAGAGGAGCCACGAGCGTGCGCACGGCATCGATTGCCGCACGGCCACCACGGATATGCGGTAGCATCTGGACAGCAAGAGAAAATTGTCCGGGAATATCAGGCTGCGCCACCAGCATATCGAGCTCAACGAAGTTCGAAGCATGATAGGCTTCGAGCACCGCGGTCTTCCACGCATCGGTTGCCGGACACGCTTCCAACAACGCGCGCAGCACGCCCACGGTACCGAGTGCCAACGTGAAGTTTCCCACACCGCATTCGCTCAGAGCTTCGGCGAACAGACCGACCAGTTCGGCATCGGCGGCAGGACCCGATTCGCCGATGGATTCGATACCGATCTGTGTCAGCTCGCGGGCACTGGCCTGTTTATCAGTTTCGCGGAAAACTCGCTGGGTGTAGCGGAACTTGAAAGGTCCGGGGGCATCTTTGAGGCGCGTGGCGCACATGCGCGCAACCTGCAGCGTCACGTCGGGACGCATAGCTAGCAGATCACCCTGCGAATCGAACAGTTTGAAGGGAGCGCCAGGGATGCGCCCGCCCGCCTCCATCACGTCCATCACTTCGAGCGTCGGTGTCTCGATGGGTGCGTAACCGCGACGGGCAAAGCAGGTCTGCACCTTATGACCAAGGTCTTCACGAAGACATGCCTCTTCGGGCAACACATCACGGAAACCTGCAGGAGTCACGAAATTCATAGGTATCGCTTCTTTCGATAGTTTCATAATACGGATACTCTATCACGATAGAGTACTAAAGCAAAAGAACATATCGGTGAAAAACATATTCTACTCGGATTATAGTCAACCGCCCCGTATCGTTACCACGGCGAAACCGCTGCCGGAAGACAATCTTGCTTGGCGAGAAGCCCTAAAGCAGCGACATCTGCAAGGGCTCGAAAGTGTATTCGTGGATTATCTCATCACGATAAAGATTGATTTCATATGATTCCCAATCCTTGATCGCCACGACGTAGGCATTTCCACCCTGCTCGAATACGAGCATCGGTCCGACCATGCCGATACAGCGCCCCGCACATACCGCATCAGAACCGTCGCCGGGAAGTTGTAATTCGTCATGACCCAAACCAGTGCGCTCAAAATAGAACGGCGTCAAATCAAGGCAGGCCTCGGTGGGCTGCACTCCCAAACGCTCGGCTGTTGCCGATAAGATTATTTCCGCTTCGGCAAAATCGTAGCGACTTCCCACGAACAGCTCGAGCTTTTTGGCCATACGCATCGTCTCGTAGACGCCCGGCTGAGCGCACAGACGCGCTTCCATCTCGCGCGCGTCTTCGGCGTTGTCGAAGCGCCCGACGACCAGTGCTGCGCGAGCCCCCTGCTCAAGCAGACGCTTGATACCGCGCGTCTGCGCCGTAATACCCACCTTCACGTATTGTGGCGCAAAATACGCCATATAGACGAAATGCGGCGTGAGATTGTAGGCGCGTTGCTGCGGCGAAATCACCGGCGTGTTGTAGAATGCGGGGTTGAACCCGGTCGCCTCGCGGCACGCGGGGCACATCGACTCCTTGGAATCGCCGGGCAGTTCAAGTGCCATCGGACAAACCTGCCGCTTATGCGTCGCCAGGTCAAACGACCCCGTACAGCGCCTGCGCGGCAAGCGCTGTACGGAAAATGTTTTACCCAACACGTAAAACCGCGTTTGGGAAGCGTTGTCGAGGTCGTTTAACAACAGGTACGGACCGTCATCATCGAAGCCGATGCCAGCCAAAACAATCGTGTGGTCTTCACCAAAGCGCGCCATGATACCCCCTACCCCAGCGCCGCGACCGTCGCTTGCATATGCAGCACCATTGCCACGCAAAACAGCACGAAGACAACCGATGCCAATTTCGCGGGCAAAATCCAGTCGCTTTTCCACGCCAGCACTAGACCAACCGGCCAAAACACGATCAACATCACGATGATCCAAAACGTCTGCCGGTACCACTTCTTCGGATGGGGATCTTCGAGCAATTCATATGATTCCCTCTGGCGACGCCACGGTTTGATCGGTTTATCGTCTTCAAGCATGATGCACCCCTCCTTCACGCAACCGGGCGCCCGAAAGCGCCCGGTTGAGAATATGTATTCGTATCGCACGCGAAGTTCATGCGCGATGCGTATCCGTTCAGCATACCGTTAAACCGAGTGCTCCGCTTCAAGCTTACGGTCATTTTCGGCAAGTTCTGCGGCCGTTTCGTGCCAGCACTGAGTCGGCGGCAAGCCGGGAATGCTATCGGCATAAAATACCGGATCTTTGCCCTCCTTGCGCTGGGCGGTATAGTCGTCAAGCGCCCGAAATGCCCATTTACCCAACAACACGATGGCAACGATATTCACAAACGCCATGCATCCCATCACGATGTCGGCGATATTCCACGCCAGATCGAAATTGGACTGAGCACCCATAAAGATGGCAACCAAGCACGAAATGCGAAACACGAACAGCAGTGTTTTGTTGTTCTTGATAAATTTGATATTGCTTTCAGCGTAAAAGTAATTGCCGATCAGGCTTGAAAACGCAAAAGCAAAAATGGAGAACGTGACGAAATGGATGCCCATTTCACCCACCGACGAATTGATAGCCTGCTGCACGAGCGGCATCCCGTTAAGCGTTCCCGGATCACCATTGACGAAAAACACCAGAATCATCATGGCCGTGCACGTGCAGATGACAATCGTGTCGATGAACACGGATAGCACCTGCACCAAGCCCTGCTTGCAGGGGTGGGAAACCGATGCCGAAGCCGCAGCGTTAGGCGCTGAACCCATACCCGCTTCGTTGGAGAACAGACCGCGTTTGATACCGGTCACCACAACCGAACCCGCAAAACCACCGAAAATCGATTGGAAGTTAAACGCCGAATCGAAGATGAGGGAAAACACGGCCGGGATGTCACCGAGGTGGGTCACGGTTACCCACAGAGCAAGAGCGATGTAGGCGATTGCCATGATCGGCACGATGATCGACGTCATGAAGCTGATGCGATGTGCGCCACCGAAGATAACGAAGGCCGTGCACACCACCAGCACGATGGCCAGGGCAAACGGTGCTTTCGAATCGGTGTAACCAGGAATGTAGTATTCCAGTGATGAGCTCATGTTAAAGGACTGCAGCGCGTTGAAGCCGTAAGCGAAGCAGATGATCAGCAGAATGGAGAACACGATACCCAACCAGCGTTTACCGAGTGCCTGCTCGATGTAATACGCCGGGCCCCCACGAAACTCGCCGTCTTTGCCGCGCACCTTAAAGATTTGGGCTAACGTCGATTCAATAAACGCCGAAGCGCCTCCGATCAGCGCCATAAGCCACATCCAGAACACCGCGCCGGGACCCCCGGTAGCGATTGCCGTGGCAATGCCGGCGATGTTGCCCGTACCCACGCGACTGGCGGTAGACACCATAAGCGCCTGAAACGACGATACGCTCTTGGCTCCCGGCACATGCTTTTGCTCGGTTAAGACCGTGAACATATCCTTGATGTAGCGAAACTGGACACCCTTCGTGCGAATCGTGAAGTAGATTCCGGCGCCGACCAACATGAACACAAGCAAGTACGTGTACATAACTCCGCTGATTTCACCGGTGATATCAATAAGCAGATCCATTCCCCTACCCTAACTTCTGCGCAAGCAGCTCGTTGATTATTTTCGGATTCCCCTGACCCTGCATTTCCTTCATGCACTGTCCGACGAAAAAGCCCATCAGGCCCGTTTTGCCACCCCGGTACTGCTCCACCTTGTCGGGATTGGCATCACACACCGCAGCAACCACCGCTTCGATGGCCCCGGTGTCGGAAACCTGCTTCATGCCGCGCTCTTCCACGATGGCTTCGGGAGCCTTCCCCTCTTCCATAATAGCCGCGAACACTTCCTTGCCCTGCTTGGAAGAAATCACGTCATCGGCGACCATGTTCGTCAGTTCAACCGCAAATTCGGGCGTCAGGTTGGTATCTTCCAGCGAAACGGAAGCATCGGCCGCATTCAAGTACGCCGTCACATCGTTGATCAGCAGATTGGCAATACCCTTAGCCACCGCAGGCGAAGCATCTTGGGTCATGCAGTCTTCGAAGAACGCCGCAATTTCAACGTCATCGGAAACTTGGCGCGCATCGTAGGCGGAAAGACCGAATTGTTCCTGGTAGCGATCGCGCTTCTGAGCGGGCAGTTCGGGCAGCTTGGCACGAACACCCTCGATGAATTCATCGGAAAGATCATAGGGAGCCAAATCGGGCTCGGGGAACAGACGGTAGTCATCGGCCGTTTCCTTGACGCGCATGACGATCGTACGCTTAGCAGACGGATCCCAGTGACGGGTTTCCTGGTAGATGATACCGCCTTCTTCAAGCACTTCAGCTTGGCGGCAGATTTCGTACGCCAAACCGTCATGCAAGTTTTTGAAACTATTCATGTTCTTCAGCTCGGTCTTGGTGCCCAGCTTCGTTTCGCCGTAGCGACGCAGGCTCACGTTGCCGTCGCAGCGCATCGAACCTTCCTCCATCGAGCAGTCAGAAATACCCAAAGCCAGATAGATCTGGCGCAGCTTTTGCATGAACAGACGCGCCTCTTCGGGCGTGCGCAGATCAGGATCGGTCACCAGTTCGATCAATGGTGTGCCACAACGGTTGTAATCAACCAGCGAATGGGTAGCACCGGCGATACGACCCTCCGAGCCACCGACGTGATTCATCTTGCCCGCGTCTTCTTCCATATGAATGCGCTCAATGCCGATGTTGGCCGCGTATTCCCCCTGCGCACCGGGGCGTTCTTTGGCCGCCGGGCCGTCCACGATCAGATCGAGGTTGCCGCGCATGCAAAAAGCGATGGGGCCCTGCGTGGTCTGAAAGTTCTTGGACATATCGGGATAAAAATAGTTTTTGCGGTAGAACATCGAACGCTTTTCGATATCGCAATTGGTGGCCAGGCCGGCCAGTACAATCGATTCAATCGCAGCCTTGTTCGGCACCGGTAGCGCACCGGGCAGCCCCAGGCACACCGGGCAGGTATGCGTGTTGGGGTCGGCTCCGAATTCGAGCTTGCAGCCGCAGAACATCTTCGTTTCAAGCGTGGTCAGCTCGGCGTGGACTTCCAGGCCGATAACCGCTTCCCAATCCTGCAATACTTCGTTGAGCTGCTTCATTAGACACCCACCTTTCCGTCAGCGAAATCGGGTGCAACCGAAGTTGCCTGATAAGCTGACTCCAGAGCGGCCGCCACACGCAGCATGTTTTCATCTTTAAACGCCGGAGCAATCAGCTGCACACCGATAGGCAGATGCGTTTGATCGCCCAAACCGACGGGCACACTCATGCCGCCGTTGCCAGCAATATTGATGGATATGGTGAACATATCGGAAAGATACATCGAGGTCGGATCGGCGATTTCGCCAAACTCGAACGCCGTACGGGGAGACACGGGCGACAGAATACAATCGACTCGTTCGTAGGCGCGCTGATAATCCTGCGTAATCAGCGTACGTACCTGCTGAGCGGGATAGTAATACTTCTCATAGACACCCGCCGACAAAAGATAACTGCCCAACATGATGCGGCGGCGCGCTTCGATACCAAATCCCGCCTCGCGACTGGCTTCATATTGCGTCCCCAAATCTTTGTGACCTGGCGCGCAATAGCCGTAGCGCACCGAATCAAAGCGGGAAAGGTTGCTGAACGCCTCACAGGGTCCCAGCACGTAATACGCGCTCATGGCAGCCTGGGCGTTGGGAAGATCGACCTCGACCAGCGTGGCGCCCATCGCTTCCAACTTCGCCGCAGCTTCCTGCGTTTTCGCCTTCACTTCGGGCTCCAAGCCCTGCGCATCCATAAATGCGGGGACGATGCCAATCCGCATGCCAGCGACGCCCTGGTTTAAGTTGGCGGTAAAGTCGGTCCTGATATCTTGGCTGGTGCAATCGAGCGGATCGCGCCCGGACAAGGCATTGAGTGCGCAGGCTGCATCCTCAACCGTGCGGGCGAACGGACCCACCTGGTCAAGCGACGAACCAAAGGCGACCACACCGTAGCGCGACACCACACCGTAGGTGGGTTTGATTGCCACGACGCCGCAAAAGCTTCCCGGCTGACGGATAGATCCGCCCGTGTCACTACCGAGCGTGATGGTGGCCATACCGGCAGCAACTGCCGCAGCCGAGCCGCCCGAAGACCCGCCGGGAACGCGCGCGGTGTCCCACGGGTTTAACGTCGGCCCAAATGCGGAAGTTTCCGTGGAAGAGCCAAACGCAAATTCGTCCATGTTCAACTTGCCCAGCGGAATACCGCCCGCTTCGATGGTTTTCGCCACACAGGTTGCCGTATAGGGAGAGCGGTAATTTTCCAGCATGCGGGATGAGCACGTGGTGTGCGTGCCGATCTGGTTCATGTTGTCCTTAAACGCCACAGGAACGCCCGCCAAAGGACCACACGCCGCCAAATTGCCCGCAGCAATAGCGGCGTCAACGCTTGCCGCCTGGGCAAAAGCCGCTTCCTCGGTCAACTCAAGAAAGGCGTGGATAGTGGGGTCGACCGCTGCGATGCGCGCAAAGCAATCCTTGGCCACTTCCTGTGCGGAAAAGGTCTTGGCCGCCAAACCCGCTTGGATTTCGCGCACGTTCATGCAGGCAAAATCGTTCATTATTGATCGCCTCCGCCCAAAATTGCAGGAATCAAAAAGCATCCATCCTGCTGGTGCGGCGCATTTTCAAGCGCCTCTTCCTGGGTGAAGCCAGTGGCGCACACGTCTTCGCGCATGACGTTGGAAAGGCTGCCGATAGGGTGAAACGTCGGCTCAACGCCTTCCAAGTCATATTCGGTTATGGGTTTGAGGCTATCGATGATAGCGTTGAGGTCCTTCGTCATCTGAGGTAATTCCTCATCGGAAAGCCCGATACGCGTGTACGTTGCAATGGTGCACACGTCTTTTTCGGTTACATGCTGAGTCATGGTGATTCCTTCGCAACCCTGGTGGTGTCAGGGGGTTAATCGGATTCAAAAACACATGTCAACCATAATAACAAAAGTACACCCCGGTGAAGGGGCGCACTTTTGTTTAGGCACAGAGTTTTAACAGAGAAGCACGTGTTGGGCACGCTGGCTGCCATCAAACCACCCGATGCCAACCTACCTATTCGTGCGATACTCGGCGATTTCGGCAAGGAAAGTTTCGCCGTAGCGCTCCAGCTTGGTGGCGCCCACGCCGGAAACAGCCAGAAATTCATCGGGTGTCGAGGGCATCTTGGCGCACATGTCGTGGAGGGTTGCATCGGAAAAGACGATGTAGGGCGGAATCTGACCCGCATCGGCGATGCGCTTGCGGGCGGCACGAAGCAGCTCGAAAAGTTCCGGGTTCGCCTCATCGACGGACCCCCGATTCTTCCGACCCCGCTTCGATGACAGCGGCTTTTCTTCCGCCTGCCTGACGATTTTCTTCATGGAAAGCGTGTTTTCTGGTGCG